>DATDWF010000036.1:0-2115 GCA_035289745.1 Candidatus Nanoarchaeia archaeon | reverse complement strand
AATACAAACCAAAATAGAAAGCTCTAATCATTTGTTGTACTATGGCCTCTTGGGTGTTTTCGGCTACGGCTTGGTTTGCCTGGGTTCTCAAGCTTTTGTTCGGGAGAAAAAACCATAAGAGGAAGGCAACAAATGGCTCTTTCCAAAAAGATTGTTCATGCTATAACCCTCTCTTGCTTGGCTGGGACTGTATCCCTAAGCGCCTCTGGGCAAGAGTCTTCCCCCTCTTTGTCAGCAGATGAGCCCTGCCCGGACAATTGTTTCTGTTATCAAGCAGAAGACCACACCAGGTATACGATTTGCACGGAGAGATTCAATGGCCTGCGCAGCGAAATAACCTATACCAACAGCGCCGGCCAGCAGGTTACGTTACAAGCGTCGTATTTTTCCCACGGCTATCTCTGGAACCTCCAAAGGGACGTTATCGAGAATCCTTTCACCATTTCCCGCGTCTGTTTTGATACTGTCGAGAATTGCCTTTCTCACGATTATTCACCAGAGAGCAGAGATTTCTTTGCCCGTGCCCAGGAGAAATGGGATGAGCTTTTTAACGCCGAGAACATCGGCCAGCGGTATAGGGAGTTTGCTCAAAGACAAAGAGCAGAACAATTTGATGAAAGGCAGTTAGAATGATGCTCTCACCATGAAAAAAATCTCAAAATCTCTGGCGAAAGGAATGATGATCCTCGGAAGCGTGGGGAGCCTCGGTGTTTGCATTGCCTCAATTGTAAATCAGGCTTCCAGTTCGCAGGTGCTCCTCCGTCAGGCGGAGTCCGTTGCTGAACAGAGAGAAGAATCCCGTTCCTCACTCGTGGATTGCTTAGGGCAAGAAAATGATGCTGATTGTTCAACGCTCGCAGGCCAGTATGCCACTTTGGATGAGGAGCTGCTGCAGCAGGAAAGCACGCCGGCATACCAGAATGCACAGAGTGAGCAAAATCAGTTCAAGACATTATATGGAACAATGGGGGTTGTTTCTCTGCTGTTGTTCATGGGCGGCTATTTTGCCCATGAAAAACGGAAGTCGGAGCAAGAACTGCAGCAGGAAAATGACCAGATTAGAAAGGCAATCTCTACGGATATTGATGTGCATCTTGAACGCATCAGAGAACAGAATAGAATCTACAACCCACAGGAACTCAGCACCCATTTGGATGCTCTTGAAGAAGAACTTCTTAAAGTGTTGGATACCCTCTTTCAAGAAGCGCTTAAAAAAAGAGAGCTGGAAAAAAATTCTTCAATAGCCAGATTTTATGATGAAGGAAGAAAAAGGGTGCAATTCATGATAGCAGAAAGAAAGAGGAGCCTCTATAACTAACGGACGAGTAAAAATGAAACCGGCAAGAAAAATAAACTTGAGAAGTAAAAAATGACCATCCTCGTCGTCTCCAAGAAAAGCCTATATGAGATTTATCGAAACTCACCAGATGACGATGCCCAGCAGTACGTGCAGAAGCACGAAGCAGACCTGCAAGCCAGCCATGAAGAGCAGCAGCGGACGCTTGAAAACGTTCTAGATGAACTCCAAAAATTGGGCTTTCCTGCGAAAGAGATCTATCGGGCGCATCTTCCTGAAGAAGATCTCAGCACGTACGAGTTGGTTATTCCTGTCGGCGGCGATGGCACGTTTCTGGAAGTTTCCCATTATGTACAGGATACGCCACTTTTGGGTGTGAATTCTAATCCGGTGAGAAGCGTGGGTTTCTTTTGCTGTGCTACTCGAAAAACAATCGGGGAGGTGCTCCGGCAGCTGGAGCAAACACCCCGAACCATGCTCCATCGCCTGCAGCTGGTCTGCAATGAAATAGAAATTCCTGAACTGGTGCTGAATGATGTTCTTTTTGCCCATACGAATCCGGCAGCGAACACCAGATTTACTCTTGAAGTAAATAAACAGCAGCATATGTATCGTGGCAGCGGCGGCTTGCTGGCTTGCACAGCTGCCGGCTCAACAGCGTGGATGTGGCAGCTTGGTGGAAAAATAATGCCCCTCAATTCTCAGGAGCTGCAATACAAAGTGCGTGACGTGCGAGGAGAAGACACCCACTTTGCCGACAAGCTTAAAATCATTTCTCAATGTCGGGAAGGAAGACTCTATATAGACGGAGAACACCT
>DATDWF010000035.1:0-4068 GCA_035289745.1 Candidatus Nanoarchaeia archaeon | reverse complement strand
CGTTCACTCATAGCTCTTCTTCCAGCTACTATCGCCCCGGAATTTCTTCTTGACATGGTTTTTCACGTTGGCCCAGACGCGATGTAGCGCCGCCACCGCATCCCAGTCGTCGTCGCTGACGGTGAGCTGCTGCCCAGGATACTCCACCCGCAGGTGCACAGAATACTTCTTGCGCTTGCCTCCTTTTCCATATGCTTTAATGTGCAACACGACGTTAAATTCGTTGTTGATCATCCGCTGCAGCTTGTAGGCTTCAAAGGCAGACACTTTTTTCAGCGCATATTGCGCATAGGAATCGATGCCAGGCGATTTTAGGCCGATAAATTTGATGTTATAGAGCGGCGGGATGTTCAGGCTGCCGATGGCCCGCAGCATGTTCTTCACGGTTAAAACGCCGACGACCTCGCTGCCTTCAGCAACGATAAGGCTATGGATGTCTTTTTCTTCCATCTGCTTGGCCGCTTCATGCAGCGGCAGGCTGCTCTTGATCGTCACCAGATTTTCCGTGGTGCTGAACGAGCTCACCGGCAGCCCCGCCCAGCGTAAACGATCATCCTGCGCGCCTCTGGTCCTGCCCGCTTCTTTTTGCAGGCGGGCGGAAGACGTCTTGGTGGGGACCCATTGCAGGTATTTTTGCAGCAGGTCTTGATAGCTGATGATGCCATAGAGGCTTCCGGCTTTGAACACCGGCACCCGATCAATGCGCTCCTTTTGCATGAGTTCGATGGCCGTCGCAATAGGATCACTGTCCGTCACTTTTATGGAACGGACTAAGCGCACGTCCTGCACCCGGAAGGACTTGGCTTCCGGCAGCACCGTCGCAAAAGCGACGATGTCTAAGGCATGGACGACGCCGATAAGTTCTCCCCGCCGCTGCACCGGAAGAAAATCGGCATTGCTTTCATACAGGAGATAGGCGGTAGAAATAAGGTCTTCATATTCGCCCAGCAGCGGCACTTTCTTCAGGTAATTCCGCACTTTGGCTTCCCGGAGGTTCATCTTGGAGCGGAGCAGCCCTCTTTTTTCTAAAACACCGATATACTTGTCTTTCTTGAAGACTAAAACCGCTTGCTCATGGTTTTGCTTCAGCTTGCCGATAAGCTGGGATACTGGCGCTTCCGCATCGATACGCAGAAATTGCTTTTGTATGATAGGGCCGATTTCCATAACCAGTTTCAGAAGGGAAAGAGAGATATATAAATGATTGTGTTCGTGGGAGAGTGATGAAAATTTGCGGAAGGCTCGGGAAAACATTTATAAAGTTTAGGGGGTTCATCCTTAACTGAAAATTTACTAAAAAAGTGGTGCCCATGACAACCGAAAAGGACCTTTTACTGCATCTGCGGCAGGAAGTGGATGAGCTGAAGAAACGCTTAGAGCATCCCGTCGCCCAGACGAAAGAGCTCTTTCTGGAGATGGAAACATTGAAAGATTCCATCCATGAGCTGAATGCAATTTTTAAACGTGCTTTAAAAGAAGCCAAAGAAGAAGAGGTAGGCGGCAGTTTGCTGTCATTGAAAGAAGACATGAAGACGGTACTCCGCCGCACCGAAACGTTAGCCCAGGGAATCCTGACCCTCTCTGAACAGCGAGCAGCACTACCTTCCCGGCTTTCGCGTCCTACGCCTTCTGTCGGTGCTCCGCCCACTCCCACCAGCATGCTGCAGCACCGCATGGGCATTCCTTCGTTGCCCGGACTGCGCATGGCACCGCCGCCTTTCCCGCAGGAAATGGGAGCACCAGGTATGGCGAGAGGAGCAGCCCCCCTGCCACCTCCCCCCCCGCCCCCTTCTGCCCGCAAAGAGCGCAAACTCCTGTAATCCCGTAACGCGATGGCTTCCCTCTCTGCCTACCAACTGCTTCTCAGCGCTGCCCAGCATGCTGAAGAGCTAGAGCTCACCATTTCTCCGCCGGAAATTATACAGCAGGTGCAAGAGCTTAAGGACTTGACGGCGCAGAAACACCTGCCGAAGCTTACGTTACGACGGGAGATTCTGGAGTTGGAAAAGAAATTACATCTGCTGCTCTCTGTCGAACAGCGGGTTCGCCGGGAAAAACAGCAGGAAAGTGTTCGAGTAGAAGCGGTCAAAGAGCAAATGGCCATCCTTCGCAAACGGCTGGTGGCGTGCGAAGATAAAGATGTGCACAAAAAGATTGACAAAGTAACGCATTTGCTGGGCGAGTCCTTACTGCGGCAGGATGTTGCTGAAGAAATAGCGGATGAAGTTTCCCGAACCACAGAAGAGAAGCAGAAAGAAAAACTTCCAGAAGAGGCCCGAAGAAAACAGCTTCAGCAGCTTGAAGAGCGCCTGCAAAGCTTTCAGAAAAAACTACAATTCTTGGAAGCAGATGGCGAACAGGCTGCAGCAGTAAGAAAGCTCTTTGCGGTTATTGAAGGGAAAGTGCAAGCTCTTCGAAGGCAGTACGGCTTGCCAGAAACGCCGGTAAAAAAAGCGAAGCATACGCTGCTTTTTGGGATGAGTTCGGCACAGAAAGAAACAGGATCAGAAGAAAATTCTGCAACAGATTTTCCGCTGCCACCGGCACCAAAGGATGTAGATTCTGAAGAAGAATAGGGTTAAAGAATGGAAAGCAAATTGTTTTTTTTCACCATTTTCTTTATTACGATTCTGATAACCAGGAGTTTTCTCTTTGTTCATCCAACGCCTGGACCAACTATTAACGGATTTAGAATCCATCACTATATGTTGGGGTTAGTGTTGGCCCCGGTTGGCGCACTGGCGGGGAGCGTCGCTCTGTACGCTATGGGCGTCGGGCTCTTTGTCGATGAGCTTGGATACCTAATTATCGGTGGAAAAACCCATGAAGAAAATTACTCCAAAGCATCATTGCTGCTGTTGGGGCTTTTCATAGTGTTAATATTTCTCTTTCGGAAACAATTGCTGTTTTGGAGCTGAACAGAATTCTACAAATCCCTTCCCATGACCGTCCTGCGGCTATTCTCTTTCGCCCGCTTGGCAGCATCGAGAACGAGTTGCCGTACTTTTTCATCGAGCTTGTCCATGAAGTCCCCTGCAACAGTCTCAACACCCAGACCACTCTGCACCAAAAGCTCTTTGACTTGCGTTCTCACAGTAACCATTATCCCACAGATATCATATTTATGATATTTAAGCTTTCTGCTGGTGGAGAAGAGCAAACTACATAAATGGAGAATACTTCCATTGAACCATGAGTACAATGTGCATTTTCTGCCGGATTGGCAAGAGAGAAATCCCTAGCGATATAGTCTATGAAGATAAAGAAACGCTTGCTTTTCTGGATATCAAGCCCCATGCCAAAGGGCATACGGTCGTTATTCCCAAAACCCATGCGGAAACGCTCTTTGACCTGCCAGAAAAGAAAATCAATGCTTTCTTTCTGGGCGTGAAGAAGACCATGGAAAGCATCAAAAATGTCTTGCAGCCGGACGGTTTTAACGTCGGATGGAACCAGAATGCAGCAGCCGGGCAAGTCGTGCCCCATCTGCATGTGCATATTTTCCCGCGGTATCGCGGAGACGGCGGTGGCAGCATGCATAGCATTATCACGAGTCCGGGAATGGGGAGTGTGGCGGACGTTGCTGCTTTGTTCAGATGAAAGTAGTGCTTAAGAGAAAAGCGAGGAGTACAAATGAAAATTGAAAAGAAAGTCTGGCCGGAATATTTTCAGAAAATCGTTGATGGCGTAAAAACGTACGAGTTGCGTCTGGCCGATTTTGAATGTCGTCCGGGAGATACTTTAGCTTTAAAAGAGTGGAATCCGCAAACGCAGCAATACACGGGCAGAGTTATTGAAAAAAAGGTAACCTATGTCGGTAAAACAAAAAGCCAACTGTTCTGGCCGAAAGAAGACGTTGAAAGATACGGCTTCCAGATTATCGCTTTCAAATAATCGGAGAAAAGCTTTTTATAAACACCCTCTCATTTCTGCAGGAGGGCGGCATAGCTCAGCCTGGCTCATAGCGCCACGCTCATAGGAGTTGAGCACTGAGAGCATTTGCTCGATGAAAAACTCTGTGACTGGGTGACGTGGAGATCCCGTGTTCAAATCACGGTGCCGCCATTT
>DATDWF010000034.1:0-10703 GCA_035289745.1 Candidatus Nanoarchaeia archaeon | reverse complement strand
AACGAAAATAAAGCTCCCCCCTCTGAAAGCTACTCACAATTCTTACCTTGGGAGCAGGTCCGAGAGCTCTCAAAACGAGGATTTTCTATTGGGTCTCACACCTATTCTCACCAAAACCTTGCGGCCCTCGATGAAAAGAGTATCCTCTCTGAACTTGAAGCTGCCGATAGGCTTATAGAGCAGCAGACGGGCACAAAAGTGCAACATTTCTCGTATCCCTATGGAAAATACGCCGAGAAAGTACTGGATGTTGTCAGACAACGCTATCAAACCGCGGTTACGGTAAAAAAAGGGTTTTCAAAACAGCCCGGCGCCTATGCCCGGCAATGGATCTTAAGGAACACATCTCTTGAAGCTTTCCAGAAACTCCTGCAGTGGCCCAAAATCTCTCTTTGTATGATTACCAAAAACGAAGAGGCTATTCTGGGGCACTGTTTGCAGTCCGTGCAGGGGCTCGTTGATGAAATTGTTCTCGTTGATACGGGGAGTACTGATAAAACAAAAGAGATTGCCTCCACCTTTGGCGCCAAAGTTTATGATTTTGTATGGTGTGATGATTTTTCGGCTGCCAGAAATGCCGCGCTTCAGCAGGCGGCGGGAGATTGGATTCTGGTTCTCGATGCAGATGAAGCTCTTGATGCAGAGAGCGCTGAAAAGATCCGAAATGCTGTCGGGGAAAGCGAAGCTGATGCGTATTATCTATTACAGCTTCATTACACCAATATCTATTTGACCCATCCTGATTTTGTACCAATAACCAATGATAAATTCAAAGGCTTTTTCCCCTGCGAGGTGTTACGGCTCTTTAAGAATTCGAAAGACATTTCTTTTGAGTTCTGTGTTCATGAAACCGTGAAGTTTTCCGTTCTTCGTTCCACTAAAAGAATGGCTAAACTGCCAGCAGCCATCCATCATTATCACGAAATGAAAGGACGGGGGTCCATCATTAAAAAACAGAAGTATTATTCCGACCTTTCTTTTAAAAACATCAAAGAGCATCCATTCTATGCCAAGAGCTATAATGATGTAGCAATTTACTATAATTCTATTGGAGACAAAGAAAAAGCGTACGATTATTGTAAAAAAGCGGCCGGACTCGAGCCGGAGAATATTGAATACTTGCTGCACTTAAGTTATCGCCTGCGGGATTTAGGGCGAGTTCCTGAAGCGATAGAAGTATTGTCAAAAGCAGCATCCATCAGCGAAGATGAGCGGATTCTCCGTTCGTTGGGGTATAATCATTCTCTCCTTCAAAATTATTCGGAGGCACTTAAAGCGTATCAAAAAGCTTTGGAGCTGGGCTCGGCACAAAGCGAGTTGCTCCACCAACAAATCAGGTACATTCAAGAGAAACTCAGCAAAAATGGCCAATAAGCGCGATAACCAGTTGGGGGTGGAGGTCTCGCCAAAAATCTCTCTGTGCATGATTGCCAAAAACGAGGAGGCTCTCTTGGGGCAATGTTTGCGGTCCGTGCAGGAGCTTGTCGATGAGATCATTTTAGTTGATACGGGGAGTACTGATAAAACAAAAGAGATTGCCTCCACTTTTGGCGCTAAAGTATATGATTTTACATGGTGCGATGATTTTGCGGCTGCCAGGAATGAATCATTGAAATATGCCACTGGCGATTGGATTTTAATCTTGGATGCTGATGAAGTTCTGGAGCCAGAAGATGGCCAGAAGATAAAAGAAGCCGTGAACGAAGGGGGTGTTGCGGGGTTTCGGATGCTCACCAGGAACTATAGCAACGATTCTTCTCTCAGCGGCTGGCAGCCGGTTTTGAATGATCCATTTGCAAAAAGCGTTCAGGGATGGTATCCCTCTCTAAAAGTGCGGCTTTTTCAACGCCAGGAAAGCCTTGCTTTCCAGGGCAAAATACATGAGCTTATCGATGAGCAAGCGCTCCTGAAGCGGGGAAAAGTTCTTACTTTGTCTGTTCCCGTACACCATTACGGAGCAGAAACCAGCCGCCCAAAAACGGAAAAGTACCTTGCAATTACCCAGAAAAAGGTTGCGGAAGACTCTCACAATGCCAAAGCGCATTATGAACTCGGCATCCAGTACAAGCAACTGGGCGAGTTTGCTTTGGCAGAAAACTCTTTGGCGCGGGCAGTAGAGCTTGATCAGACGGCCATTACCCCCCTTTTGAATCTTGCTCTTGTTCAACAGAAGCAAGGGAAGATTGATGAAGCGATTTTCACGTTTCAACGCGTTTTGGAGAAAAAGCCGCAGTCCGCCGAGGCCCATTTTGGGCTGGGATTCTGCTATTTTAAATGCGACAACCTGCAGAAAGCAGCACAGTATTTCTCTTTGGCTGTTCACTATAACCCTTTGTTTTTAGATGCATATACCAATTTGGGAGCGGTGTACGAAAAACTGGGGGAATATGATGGGGCCCAATTTGCTCTAAAAAAAGCTCTCGAGCTGAATCCAAAGAGCGCGCGAGTTTATTATAACCTCGGCGTTGTCCACGAAAAGCAAGCAGAGTTGGAGGCAGCGATACGCTGCTATGAGCAGGCCATTGCTTTGCAGTATGTTCGGAAAGATGAATTGAAAGAAAAAGTTGCTTTTCTGAAACAGGTATTGGGGGATGCCTCCAAACGATGATATAGATTCTCTTCGGCGAACTTCTCTTCTAAGCTTTTATTCTTAAGTTATTATTATTATTATTTAATTAACGTCTTACTAATAATACTCTGCTTTCTCCTGGCAATAGATTCCTTTTTTTAATTCAACCGGCCGCCAGGAATCCATGATCAATGCTGCTCCCAGCCACTCTGCCAGCTCTTGGGGGTTTCCTATGGTTGCTGACAATCCAATGATTTGAAGATTGCTCTGCATTCCAATGCTCTTCTTCAAGAGAGTTAATAGTATCTCTAACGTTGGGCCGCGGCTTGGATCGTTCAGCAGATGAATTTCATCAACAACAACGGTTTTTACGGCAGTTAGCCAAGAGGCTCCGTGGCGCAGGATGGCATCAAGCTTTTCCGTAGTGAGAATAAGCACATCATACTCACTGAGATGCTCCTCTGGGGAATCAACGTCACCGATGGCTTGAACGACTCGATAGGGAGTCTTCGCCAAAAGTGCCTCGTATTCTTTCCGTTTCTCGGCAGCGAGCGCTTTTAGCGGCACTAAATAAACTACTTTTTTTCCCATTTCCAGTGCCCAAGCTATGGCCATCGTAGCAATAAGCGTCTTTCCGGAAGCCGTAGGAGCGCAGGCGAGCAGGGACTTTCCCTCCAGAACACCGGCAGTAACCGCTTTTTCCTGGATGGGGGTCAGCTGCGTAAATTGGTGATAGTAATCCTTGAAGAATTGAGGGAGAGGAAGAGCTGAGGGGTTCATTTTTTGATTATCTTTTGAGTACCGGTACGCGCTTAAGCCCGAGGGACCAATTACTATATAAACACACGTGTGCTCCCTTTGAGTATGGTTCTCCTGGTTAATCTGCGTGATATGGAACAAAGTTCTTGGCGAGAGCTTTTATCATCCTTTGATGATGAACGTCTAAAAAAAGAAAATTTTTCGTTTTTGGACAGTCTTGTTCAATTTCTCTTTTTTGTGCCTTTCTCCCTTGCGAAAGGCTTATAAATCGTTTTTTGGTATGAAGAGGTTACTTTAAGGTTTTATGCTAGAGTCGGCAGGTTTGCCTATAAAATCGAAAAAGTGCCTTCTCGAAGGCGCATTTCGGAAATTTTATAGGATGAGCGGATCTGTGACAAGCACTTCATAACCAAAAAGGATAATCAACACGTGGAGGTGTTTGAGAACATGAAAATAAAAAGAGTGATTAAGCGCATCTGTGCGTTAGGTACGGGTGTCACTATGTTGGGCGCAACTGCCATGGGTGCCATGGCCGCGGACCTCAGTGAGTACCCATCTATGTTCGTGAAAGATGGAACTTTTAATGGTTTGATAGTTGTTGGCGAAAGCGCAGATACAGTTGACAGCATCGCTGCGATTGATATTGCTTCGAATATGAAAGTGCGATCGGGAACTGCTACCACCACAGCGGTCTCTGGAGATTCCTGGCTGGTAGGAACAAGTGCCAAGAAATTTGAACTGGCGAATAGTAACGTGACCTCTAGCTCAATAGTGGGGGAAACGTTTAGGGATATGCTCACCGTCGTCGGCGATGACGAATTAGATGCTCTCGCGGACGGAAAATGGACCACAAATGAGAACGAATACACCTACCAGCAATTCTTGTATTTTGACGAATATGGTGGAGCAGACCTCAAAACTAGCCGGGTGGTAAAATATGTGGAGGACGATAACGATGATGTGTCTGACGCACACCTCTTCATTAAGAATAGTCAGCAAATTGGCCGGTATGTGCTGGAGTTTGGCTCTACAGCCCAATCCGACATAACGGATTCCGCTGGTACTGCAGACACAACGGGGACTTATCTGGACGACTTTGAGAATACTGACATCTCCTTTTTGGGGAAGGACTATACGGTCGTTCAGGCGAGAAGGCCCTCAGCGACGGTCCAAAATAGTGTCAAGTTGACACTCATGGCCGGCTCAACAAGAGATGTCCTGCTGGAAGGGGAATCCAAGAGTTATACGGTCAAAGATAAGACCTACGATGTTGCCGTGTCATTTATCGACGCTGATGAAGCCAAGTTCTCCGTAAATGGTGAACTGACTACTAAATTGAAAGTTGGCGAGACCTTTGTTTTAAGCGACAAAAGCGAGATTGGCGTGAGCGAAATCCTTTACCAGGATTATGCGGGCGGCGTCCACTCAGTAACTTTTTATGTTGGAGCGAGCAAGATGGAACTACGAGACGATGGGGTAGCTACATCTGGCGGCGCCTATAACATGAAAATTGGCTCGGAAAACATTGACGGGACAACCGTTGTTGTAACGGGAACGGATGATAACACCACGTTCTCCATCAGTGACATCCAGGTAAACATGACGGCGCAGGATGACTACTTTGTCGCTGCCGGCGAAAAGTTGAGTGATATGATAAAAGTCGCTGGCGAGGAAAAAGAAGTCCTGATGAATGGCGGGTTTGATGTCGAGTACTCTGGTTTAACAACAGAGAAAACAAACACCATCGGCGTACGAAGTGCTGGTTCGCGGAGATACAAGCTTCGCCTGTTTGATGGAGATGGCAAGCAGGTAGACTTACCGACGGCCTATGCCGAGAGCCAGTATAACTTAAGCATGGGTGAGGAAACTCAAGTAAACACTGGCCGTGCCGGCCAGAAACGGCTGAGATTGAACGAGTCGAAAGTGTTGTTCAAAGACGACTACTTTGTAGTCACCTCAGGCACGTCAACTGATGGCTCAGCTAAATCATACCTGCTGCAGTACAAAGGTGCAGATAGGTGGACAAAAACTAGCCCAAAGATCCAGTTTAAGAATGCTGGTAATGGCGAAACTTTGGAGTACTCTGTGGGAACGGGAACAACCCAGTTCACCACTGTGGCGACGATAAAGATTGGAGGAAATTCTTTCATCGTTGAGAACTACTCAGACACCAATGTTGATGACTTCCAGGTTAGGGTTGATCTTGGTGGAAATGCTGCCGTATCTAATGTCAATGGAGCTAAAGTTAACTTTGTTGATTTCTATGGCAGCGAGTGGGCATTTAGCACCAACAACTCCATGGTTCCTGCGCAGGATTGTGCCGATCGTGCCGATATCAATGAGTTGCCTGGTTCCGACACCGGCTGTGAGGGTAATGTCTCAAACCCAGATATCTTCATGTGGACCATGACAACGCCAAACGCTGATGACTACGACAATCTCATGCCTGCAAACGGGATATCGACTGGTTCGGTGGCATGGAACATCACTGCTACTACAGACCCAGAATTGCGCCTGAGCACTGCTGGTGAGCTGTCATTGCTCACGCCGGAAGGCGAGTCTGAAATCAGCTACGGCTACACCTCTATGGGTGCTAAAGTTACCTTTAGAGAGCCAGCGAGTGATCCTGACGAGTTGGAAATAGAATACCCCGAGAAACAGCGTCTGCCCCAAGTGTACTTCACCAGCGGCGCGACGACGTCAAAGAAATCTGCCAGTGGCGATTTGACGAAAGTCGAAGTGGGCGTTGCCAGCAAGCTGGACAGCGAAGTGACCAGTGTAACGGCGCAGAACCTGATTGTGGTTGGCGGACCGTGTGTCAACACCGTGGCAGCAGAGCTGCTGGGAAATCCGGCAGACTGTACTGAAGGCTTCACGGCTGGAAAAGCTCGCATAAAGCTCTTCGAGCATGCCAATGGTAATGTGGCCATGCTGGTTGCTGGACATAGTGGTGCAGACACAAGGTTGGCTGGTTCTTTGATTGCGAACAGGTGGGAAGAGCTCTCCGGAATGGAAGTAGAAGTGGAGGGAACGACCTACAGTGACGCAACCATCAGTGCGCCGACGGTTGTAGAGACCACTGAATAAGCCGAATACCGGCTTTTTTTTTTTTTTAATATTCTCTTTTTCTGCTCTTGAATAAATTTTTTGTCACTTCTTGCTTCTCTATCACAAAACAGGAGCACGTGAGGTAAATTTATATACCTGTTAATCGTTCTGCATAAGTAAAAGAGGTGAGTGAAAATCGAATATCGTAAGTACGTTCCAGCCCTGCTGTTTGTACTCCTACTTGTCCTTGCAGCTTTAATTGTCCGCCCTTTCTTTGGCGCCATTTTCCTCGGTGCATTGCTAGCGTACGTCTTTTACCCGCTGCATACGTTTTTGACCAAGCGAATCAAAAAGCCCACGATCTCTGCGATTCTGGTCTGCCTGCTGGTTCTGGCGTTACTTGTCGTGCCGGCCGTTTTCTTCGTGAAAACGCTCGTTGAAGAATCGTATGTCATCTATCTGGTCATTAAGCAGAAAGTGGCCACGGGGATTTTTACGGATTGCCAGCTGCAGTTTTGCCAGGCTATTCAGGAATTTGGAAAAAATCCGGAAATTCAATTTCAAGTCCAGGAAACCCTGCGGACAGTGACAAATTGGATTATCCAGAAAGGCTCTTCTTTTTTGCTGAGCATTCCCCGCATTCTTCTGAATGTGTTTATCATGTTCTTCCTGCTCTTTTACGGGCTGCTGCAGGGGAAAACAGTGGTGGGATCAGTCTCCCATTACTTGCAGGTGCATCCCCGGCGATATCAATATGTCATTACGCGGCTGCGGGAAATTGTTCATGGGTTAATCTATGGCTACGTGCTGATTGCTCTGCTGCAAGGAGCGTTAGGCGCTTTAGGCTTCTTTCTCTTCGGCGTGCCCTCTCCCCTTTTCTGGGGATTAGTCATGGCTCTTTTAGCGTTGCTTCCGTTTCTGGGCACGGGCTTCATCTGGATCCCTGCTTCAGCGTTCCTGTTCCTGCAAGGGGTTTTCCAGAATGACAATCTGCTTTTACTGAAAGGTATTGGCTTGTTTGTTTATTCTTTCCTCTTTGTGGGGAGTGTTGACAATATACTCCGGCCCAAGCTGGTGAGTGGGAAAGCCAAAGTGCATCCAGCGCTGATTCTGTTGGGCGTTTTCGGCGGCGTGCTACTCTTTGGACCTTTGGGCGTCCTTCTCGGTCCATTGTTGCTGTCCCTCACCGCAGTTCTTCTTGAAACGATTGTGGGCAGAGAAGACGGTCAATCATAATTCTTTGACTAAAAAATAAAAGTATGGACCTGCCCGGACTTTCATGCCCATTTTCGCTGAAAAGCTGCTCGTGAGGCTAAGCGAAGCAAAAGCCTCACTTGACACACGTTCGCCCAGCGCACACAACAAAACAACGATTTTGTTGGTGCGCCAAAGGCGTACCTTTGAGCGTACTTGGGCTATTCGAACCGGGGACCTCCCGCGAGTCAGGCGGACGTCCTAACCACTAGACCACAGGTCCATGCTCCCAAAAAGCTTATATCCCTTTAAAAACTTTGTTCTTGGGGTATGCATCTCAATCATGACCCGCTGTGGTGGCGCTTCTTTCCCCGAAAAGATCTCACGCAGGTGTACCTGTCGACAGCCATCCGCTCTTTTGCGCTGTCGTTGCTGAGCTTGTTTGTTCCGCTCTATTTTTATGTCGAGCTGCAGTATCCGCTGGTCCAGACGCTGTGGTTTTACATTTTTTTTGCTTTGGCATTGGGACTAGCTTCTCCCTTTGCTGCAGCTTTTGCTGCGCGCTATGGCATGAAGCATTCCATTTTTGTCAGCGTGCCCCTCTATCTCGGCTTCATCTTTTTGCTCTACCGGCTGCCTTTTTCTCCGGTGCCACTTTTCGTGCTGAGCATATTATCAGGAGTTGCTATCGCTTTCTACTGGATAGGCATGCACCTCATTTTTGTGAAAGCGAGCGACCATCAGCATCGTGGTGAAGAAGTCGGCTTGCAAATGGTCTTTTCTATCCTGGCTTCCCTTCTGGGCCCTCTGCTCGGCGGCTTTCTGATCGTTGCTTTTGGCTTCCCCGTTGTTTTTGCGACTGCATCCTTCTTCCTGCTGCTTTCTGCTGTGGTACTTTTTTCGAGCAAAGAAAAGCACGTTCCGTATCATTTTTCCTGGCGCTCCCTGTTGCAGCGGGGCGATTGGCGTAATGCGCTTTTTTTCGTTTCGCAAGGATCACGCGCAACTGCAGAAGGGACCATTTGGCCGTTGTTCATCTTTTTCATTCTCGGCAATTATTTTTCTCTCGGTGTCGTTGGCTCTCTATTATCCGGGATTAGTGCGCTCGTCATCTGGTTCATGGGCAGGTACAGTGATCACACCAGCAAGCGGAAAATCGTCTGGCTGGTGACGGGCTTCGAATCTATTTCCTGGTTTTTACGGGCTCTGGTCAGAACGACGCTCCACGTTTTTGGCGTGACTATTTTTGGAGCGCTGACGCTGGGCTTTCTGGCTGCTCCTTTAGGGGCTTTGGTGTATGATAAAGGGCAGCGGCATGCGGCTGCTTATTTCGTCCAGCGGGAAATGTTTATTTCTTTAGGGAGGATTTTAGTGTTGTTGCTGGTTTTGGTGACGGACAGCTTGGCAGGTGGGATGATTTTCAACGGGTTTGCCAACCTGGCGACGCTGTTGTTCTGATCTCTCTTTTGTTTTCTTTAATCCTGTTTTTCTCCCCCCAAAACCTTTATTAATCTCTCAGCCCTTCTTTCTATAAACAGGTGATGAGATGGACCGTTCTGCTTTGCTAAAAGAATTTGGCTTCATAGCCGAAGAAGAGGGGAAGAAAGAAGAAGAGACTGAAGTTCTGGATGCACAATATACCAAGACTGGCTTCCCCCAGCCCATCCAGTCATTCCGCCTCTCCTGGGAAGTGTACGACCTCAGCCTGGAAGAGCCCTATTTCTGGATTCTCGATGTGCTGAAAGAAAGTTTTCCCGTCATCGAAAAGCTGGAAGATGCTTTCGCTGCCGCAGAAAATTCCGCTTTTTTCGGCGTGTCTCAGCAGCGGTTGGCAGCACAGCAGGACCGCGTTTCCCAGTTCCTCGCCACCGCAGGAAAGATGATAAAAGAGCTGTTCCAGATGGTGCGCGAGCTGCGCATTTTAGATGAACGGCTGACGTATTATGAAGAAGCGGCTGCGGAGTTGCCCAAGCCGATAGCCGAACGAAAGAAAAGTGCAGAAATAACGTTAAAAGGCATTTTCATCGATCTCGTGCAAGGCGGCGGCAAGAGCCCCGGATCGGTGTATGGCATGGCCCGGGAATTAGAGTTCATCACCTTGCCGGACTTGTTCTTTGACACTCCCCCTTTTCGGGGCGAGCCGGAGCTGGATGCATACGTCAAAAATCTGGATGAAACGTTTAACCGGAATCTGGTGCGCGTGCTGCAGCGGCATCTCCGGCAGTTTATCGAGTGGAAGCTGCGCACGCACAAAGAGCATGCGACAAGAAAGCGCTTCATGCTGAAATATCTGAAGCAGCATTTTGAGATCATAAAGATGTACATCACCTGGGTGAAGCCCTACCTGAGCCACGTCGGCAAATTGACGCTCAAAGAAAAATCATTAGAGTCAGCAGACCTTGTTGCAGCTTTTGAAGGCAGCATGCTGGACATTGAGATTCTGGCGCGCAAAGAAGAAAAGGTTGATGACGAGAATACCGTGAACAGCTGCCTGCTGGTTTCATTTGCGTACCGCACCCGGCCGGAGCTGAAAGTGCAGCAGGAAGGCTATCAGCGCGGTCCCGTGCATATCGGGAAGATGGAAGTCAATTTTCGGGCCTATGTCTGGATGAACAAAGAAGTCGAGAATTACAGAGCGCTGAAAGATAAAGAAACGAAAGAGCTGATGGGTGAGGTTTCTTCTTCCATCCGGGAAGCGATGACGTCGCTGGGAACAGAGCTCGACCAGTATCTCGAAGAAGCGCAGGAGCTGGTGCGGGCCGAGAAAGAGCAAAAAGGCGAGAAAAAAGAAGAGAAAAGCGAAGAGAAAAAAGAGCCCAAGAAGACCTTTGCGGAGAAATTTCTGGGCGAGTTTTATGTTCCCCGGAAGAAAGGAGAAAAAAAGCAAAAGACGCCAAAAGAAACCCTGCAGAAAATTGAAGAGAAGAAGAAAGAACTGCGTGGCCATGTCTTGAATTTCTGCTGGATTGCTTACCATAATTTTAAAAAGTCCCATCGCATGATTGCGTGGTGAACGGGGGATTTGGGAAATACGTTTTTCCGATATAGTGCTCTTAGCCTTTTTTGGCTCTCCTTCACCGAAAACGACGATTATCCGTCC
Organism: Candidatus Nanoarchaeia archaeon; assembly: GCA_035289745.1. Lineage (GTDB taxonomy): Archaea > Nanobdellota > Nanobdellia > Woesearchaeales > GW2011-AR9 > JAUYQE01. The sequence continues at coordinate 33 of DATDWF010000034.1, read as the reverse complement.
TCCTTGAAACAAGAGCACTATCCAGAGCTTTGG
>DATDWF010000033.1:0-10492 GCA_035289745.1 Candidatus Nanoarchaeia archaeon | reverse complement strand
ACAGAAAAGCGGGAAAGCGCCGTAGAAACGTCTCCGCGCGTGATGGTCAGCGGGTAAAGAACATCAATCGTAGCTTTTTCGTCGAAGAGGGTGGTGGTTGCCGAAACTTCCTCTGCCTGTATAGTAACCCCCTGCTCCCGGAACGGCACGAAATTCCGCGTGCAGAAGAAGAGCATATTATCAATGTACGCAGAAACCTCTTTCTCGACATCGTCCCGGGAAAGGAAGGTGCTGTCGCCTTCATAAAAATAATAGGGCAAGGAGAACTTCGGATCAAACACTTCGGGCAGCTCATAATAGCCCCCGTGCTGGCCAATATACACTAACGCATCTTCCGCCGTTTGCTTCAGGCAGCTTTCCACGTACTGTTTGACGGGAGCACCGAGCAGCACGCTTTCTGTCGGCTCTCGGGCCAGCTCTTCTTTCACCAAGGTCGAGCGAACCAGCAGGAGAATAACCGCTGCAGCGAGTATCACCACCCCGGCAATAATAAATACGGTCACTTGCCCTCTTTTTTGCATTATTAAGATAAAAGAAATGCTCTATATAAGATTGTCGGCGGGAGGAATGCTCCAGTTTCTGCCAAAAGCCTTTTTAACTTTCTTTTTTTCATAGGTCAGATGAGCTGGCAAAATAGGATCCTTTTCTTTTGCCTTGCCCTCCTGCTCTTTTTGGTGGGGAGCATCTGGCAGGGAAATGCAATATTTGCCATGGTTCTCTTCGTCATCATACTGGCGAGCAGGGTTCTCGAGCGCTTTATCGCAGCGCAGAAGAAAAATCCCACTCGCATGGGCTCGTTTCTGGAGCCGTTGGCGGACAAGATTATCGTCTATAGCATCCTTTTCGCGTTTCTTATCCAGAAACAATTCGGAGTTTTTCCTTTTCTGGTTTTTCTTCTTCGGGAAGGAGTTGTCAACTTTTTTCGCTTTGTTGCCACAAAGAATGAAATACTTTTGCCGAAAGACATATTTGGGAAAGAAGCTCCACTCTATGCGCTCTGCTTTCTCTTCTTTCTCAGCAGGCTCTTCTCCCACCCGCTGCTGCTGCAAGCCCTCTCTCTGGTGACAGCTCTTCTGGTTATTTTTGCTCTTTTTTCCCTGGCTCTCACGGGAGGAAAGCTTTGGAAAGACTTGCGGGTTACCAAACGGAAAAAAAAAGCTCTTCCTCTCAAAAATTTGATTATCCTCGCCAACAAGAAATCCCGCGGCTATCATGACCGGTATAGGCGCCGATTGCTGCGCATTTTTGCCAAAAGAAGAAGTGCTCGCCTGTTTTTCTTAGAGCCCCAGAAGAATATTTTTGCAGGCTTTCAGAAAAAGCTTTCAGACGCCAAATACATTATCATCGCTGGCGGCGATGGCTCTTTTGAAAGCGCTCTCAACCAGCCGAAATTTCATAAAAAAACGCTGGGTTTTTTTCCATTGGGAGCGGGCAATGCTTTTTACTCCTATTTCTACCGCGGAAAGCGCTTTGAATATTTGCGGTCCCGTTTTCCCTTTCAGGAAGAAGAGCTGGACGTGCTCGAAGCCGTCTGGGAAAAAGGCCGCCGGGAAACGCTCTTTCTCAGCGTGGGCCTGGATGCGGAGCCCATCCGTTTCGCCAAGAAGCGGACGCAGCAGGGCGCCTGGGACTACTTGCAGGCCAGCTGGAAAGCGTGGTGGAAAGGGCAGGCTTCGTTCAATCTTCGGTGCACTGTCGACGGAAAAACTGTTTACTGGAAGAACAGTGTCAACATCACTGTAGGAAAAGTGCCCTATTACGGCTATGCGGCCCGCTCTCTTTTGGGGAAGATTCCTCCGCACGATGGGCAGGTGTATGGCTTAGCTTGTGTGAACACCCATGCTCCAATTTCCAACAAGCCCATTCGCTTATGGGGCTTGCTGCTGACGGCGCTGGGTGTCGAAAAGCCGCCGCTCCTTGCTTTTCATGGCCAAGAAATTGTTGTCAAATGCAAGAAGCCCTTCCCCCTCCAAGCAGGCGGCGAGTTCCTGGGCTGGAGCCGCTCCTTGCGGATACGGGTAAAACGAAAACAGAAAGTGCTCATGATTTGACAGAAGATTTTTTAAAGAATTGAGGTGTTTCTGCATCGTATGGCGGCCATAGTTTAGTGGTAGAATAAGGGACTGTGGTGAGCAATCATGGCAATCCCTGGACGTGAGTTCGATTCTCGCTGGCCGCCCGTTTTAAGATTTTTTCAGGAAAGTTTTAAAAAGAACACCACCTTTTAGGGTATCATGGCAACAACGAAACGAGTTGATTGTATTCACTGTTATTAGTCGTTTTTCTCGTTGCCAGATTATAATTCTCAGAAAAAAGAAATTTCCAATAGCTCTTTCTCTATTTTGCCATCATCGCTAGGGCTATAAGCCCCCCCATCATTTTTTCTTGACCGCAGTAGCGTAATGGCAGCGTTCTTGCCCCTGGAGCATTTCTGCTGACAGCAAGGGGAGCGGGTTCAATTCCACCGTCTCGGCGGTGCCGGAAGCTTGCTTCAGTGCACCCGCCTGCGGTCCTCTCAAAATTAAGAAACAAAAAAGTCGCCTGGACTTTAAACAGGGAGAATACAAACGTGAAAAGCATAACAACGATAACTGAACAAGACTTGGAGAATCCGCAGCGCTTTATTGCCGAAGGGCTGGGCGCCCCAGAATGTTCCGTCATTGAGGCTAAGGCACAGCGAAGTGCTGATCGCCTTCACCTGCTTTATTCCGGAGAATTCGGGGCTGGAGCGATTTAACTATTTGGCATCTTGTTTTGTTCTCCCGTCAGTAACTTTCGTAAAAGTGCGCGGCGAGAAGATTCCTTCTCTTGTCGAACGTGAAGGCGGTTTGGGCTGGACGGGAAACGATTTGTATGCCGATTACCTCGCTTCAGGGAGGGGTTCGGCACTCCGCCTCCTGCGCTTTGTCCCGTGGCCTGAACCGATGAAACCCTGGCTCTGTTTGCTGGGGCCGGAAGAAGCAGCACTTGCTGTTTTTGAAAGAGACCTTTATTCCTCGGCGGGCATGGTCCGGATAGCTGTCTCTGATAAATACGCTAATCTGGCTTGGGACTATTTTTTCCGACGAGCATGGAGCCCTGCCGTTTTCCTGCAAGATGGACAAGTTGAAAAACAAATACGAGGTGGTGAAGCGGATTTAGCCGTCGATATTGTGTATTCGGGAAGAACCATCAGAGAAGAACGCCTCGCCGTGTACGACACCCTCTTCGATGAAAGTGGCATGGTGCTGATAGAAAAAACATATATACTTCCCAACAATCAGGAGATATAAAAATGGAACTGCAAACCGCCAAAGGCGTCCGGGACATTCCCCCGGAAGAGAAACTGCTAAAGAATCAAGTAGTGCAAACTATCCAGCAAGTATTCGAACTCTATGGCTTCCAGCCTTTGGAAACGCCCATTCTGGAACGCTATGAAACGTTAACCGCCAAGTTCGCAGCCGGAGAAGCATCCGATGCGCTGAAAGAAACCTTTAAGCTGCAAGACCAGGGCGGCCGGGATTTGGGGTTGCGCTTTGATCTCACGGTTCCCTTAGCAAGATACATCGCCATGAATCCCATGCTCAAGCTGCCTTTTAAGCGCTATGAAATGGGTCCCGTGTTCCGGGATGGCCCCATCAAGCTGGGCCGCTACCGGGAGTTCTGGCAGTGTGACGCTGACATTATTGGAGCGAGTTCCCTGCTGGCAGAAGCAGAGCTCTTGGCGCTGGTGCAGACTGTCTTTAACAAGTTGCAGCTGGATGTAGTCATTAAAGTCAACAACCGGAAGATTCTTAACGGACTATTGGAGCAGTCTGGCATTACGCAGAAAGATTCCGCGATTATTGCTCTCGACAAACTCGATAAGATTGGCAAAGAAGGCGTGCAGAAAGAGCTGCTGGAACGCGGTTATCAGAAGAGGCAAATCGATGCAGTGCTTGCGTTGGTCAGCCAAAGTGCTTCCCTACCCCAGCTGAAGAAAAAGCTGACTTCAGAAGAAGCGCAGCAAGGCCTGCGGGAGATAGAGGAACTGTTCTCTTATCTTGCAGCCCTGGGCGCGAAGAAAGTGGTCTTTGACATTTCTCTGGCTCGCGGCTTGGCGTACTACACGGGCATGGTGTATGAAGCATATCTGCGGAAAGGCCCAATTACGTCTTCTCTCGCTGCCGGGGGCCGCTGGGATGCCATGATCGGAAAATTTCTAGGCGGCAATAGGGAGATTCCGGCCGTGGGCGTGGCTTTTGGGCTGGAACCCATTATGGACACCTTGCGCTTGCAGAAGAAAGCCGCGGCTGCTTCCTTGGCGCTGTATGTGATCCCCATTAACACGACAATAGAATCGCTCAAGATTATCCAACAGTTCCGCGAAGCCGGCATTCCGGCGAGTTTGGCGCTGAAGAAAAGCCTCAGCAAAAATTTAGAATATGCCGGTGCGCTAGGCGTTTCGTACACCATCATTATTGGTGAAGATGAATTGAAGAAGAAGAAAGTCCTGCTGCGGGACATGACAGCAGGAAAAGAACAGCTTTTATCCGTAAAAAAAGTCATTGAACTATGCAAGAAAAAACAGTTAAAATAATTGGGCTGGCGGTTCTGCTGGCCGTTGTCTTAAATCTAGCCCTCTTTGCATTTGTGATCACAAACTGGTTGGTGTTCTGGGGCATTCTGGCTGCGGCGTTCTTCTTCGTGAAATGGATGCTGCCGAGGATAAGATAATACCCCCCTCGACAATTTTCTAGCAAATATTTATAAATAAAGTAGACTATTTAGTATAAGAATGCGTAAATTATACTTACCCTCAACAGAGGAGCTGATACCTCGTCAGCAAGAGTTAGTCCCCGCTCTCTTTACTGCACGGCAGTTTGAAATCCTGCTCAACAAAGCGAGTAATAACCAGCTCACAGCCACAGAACAGGTGTATTTCTCTCGAAGCATTTCACCAAAAATAAAAGCCCTTCAGTCATTTTTGCCTTCTCAAAACTATTATGTCTTCGGTAGTGATCATATACTTCCCGAGCGGAAGATTGCGGCACGAAAACTGCTCAAAACTCTAGAACGAAACCATAAAGGGCTTCGGATACTTATCACGGGTTCATTCCTTTATAGCAAGAAGCACGAAGATATCGATGTTTTTCTCATCAGCGCCTATGAGAAAGAGGACTTTGTTTCGCAAGGGATACATTACAATTACCTTACTCCGGATATTGCCGGCACCATATTTTTCGCCTCATTGGCAAAATTAAGCATCAGCAATTTTAACTCTTCCATTTCTGTTACGGAAAAGATAGAATTATCGAGAGTTATCTCTTTGTATCAGGAAGTGATGAAAGATATTCGTGAAAATAACCGCAACTGGCTGAAGCGAGATCTCCGTGATTTTCTCCTCGAAACCACCTATCGCAGAGAAGGCTTGGTACTTGATTCTCTTCAACTTCGCAATAGAATAAAACGCATCCTGGCATTTAAAAATCCTGTTCCTCTTCTCACTCAGGTCTTTGTTCAGACCTTGCTGCTGGGCTTCACCCTTCAGCAAGTACGTGAAGCGAGCCAGCAAATGATTTCCTCCTATCGAGAATTACAAAAAGAGTACCTTTCTGCGGATTATAGCCTGCTTATCCATTCATTTACCGAGGTGTTGCAGTGTGCGACCTGAAGAAATAAAGAAGAAAATCAGAGAAATTGTCGGCGAACAAATAGAATTTGAAGGCCATTTCGAGATTGTTGTAGAGCATATCCCCGAGAATCTTCAATTTCATCTTATCTCTTGGGTCAAAGAATGCTTTGAGAGAAAACAAGAGCCTTTTCCCGTGCCCCTGCAAAAAAATATTTTGGTTTTCTTTTTTAAACCAAATGTGACGAATGTGAGAGGCATCCTCAAGAAAGAAAAGAATTCCTTTTTTATTGCTCTGTTTCTGGACAAGCATAAGTATTATGATCGTGAACGAAGAAAGATGGGGTTTTGAAGGGGGTGCTGCCGAGGATGAAGAAATTATTAAACTCTCGTAAACACTATCGGCTTTTCCAGAACCAGCACCGAATGCTCAGCCTGGCTGACGATGCCCCGCGCTTCATCGACGAGAGGCGGATGCTGTTCTAAGCAGCCTTTGGTGAGGAGCTGCCGCAACGCAAAGTTTGTTTTGGCGATGCCAAACTTCTGTTCTAGCCAGCGTTTGGCAAAAGGCAAGCCCTGATAGGTTTTGATCTCTGCAAGTACGTTTCGCGTGATGGGATCGCGGATGCCGGCATCACTGGCGAAAGTAAAGACCGTTGCGGGCGAGCTTTCCTGTACCACGCCCGCTCCGGTAGATGCAAAAGGCTCGATGGCGATGACCATGCCTTCTTTGAGCACATTCTGGTTGCCGTTATCGACGTTGGGAATGGAAGGCCGCGCATGAATTTCAAAGTGCCCTAAGCCGTGCCCTGAGAGGTTTCTGACGGGAGAAAAGCCCGCAGCCATTATCGTCTCCTGAATGGCTTTGCCAAGAGCGGCAAGAGTAACTCCCGGCCGAACTAAAGCCAGCGCTTTCTCCAGCGCATCCTGGCTGGCTTTTAGCAGCTTTCCGTGCTTCCCGGAAAGGTCCACCGTCACCGCCGTATCCGCAATATAGCCATCAATATGCACCCCGACATCAAGCTTGACGACCTGATCCTGGAGGATGGCCGTATCAGCAAGGTCCGAACAGCAATGGGCAGCAAATTCGTTTAAAGAAATTTGTGCTGGGAATGCCGGCTGGCCACCCAATTCGACGATTTTGGTTTCTACCTTATCAAGAATTTCCCGGACAGAGGCGCCGGGCCGGACGAGCTGCTTGCCAAATTCTAGTGCCGTAGCAGTAATTTTTCCTGCTTTCAGATATTTCTCAATGATTTCTTTCTCCATGGGAAGTGCGAGAAGCAGGGGTTATAAAAAAGTATGGGTGTTTTTTTTATTTCTGGTTGGATCTCCCAAAATCATCTTCATATCGGGTAATATCACCCTCGTCAAAGTCGCCAAAAGAGATTTCGAGAAGGCGCCCCGGCTGTTCTCCTCCCGATAAGCGATGTTTCGCTTCTTTGGAGATGAATACTCGGTCTCCTTTCAGGAGCGTTTTCTTTCTTCCATCAACTTCAGCAACAATTCCATCATCCAAAGCTATGAGCAGCTCTTCCCGTAGTTGATGTGATTGTAAAGAGAGCCGTTTCCCTGCTTTCACGTTGATAATTTTCACCGAGCAGGCCGCGTTCTGGATGAATTGCTCAAAGCTGCCCCAGGGCCGCTCGTCTGTTATAGAGTGCAGTACCTCAATCTCCCGCAACTTTCGTAAGGTGTCGGCGGGATTCCGAACCGCCACACAATCGACGATTCTGCTTGCCGCATAATCATTGCCGCCGGGAAAAATCTTGTCGCCGAAAAAGAGGGCATCGGATGCAGAAAGCCCCTGATGCTGCAAGAACGTGCGGATTCCCCACTCTTTGTCCAGACCTTTTCGGGTGATGTCGATAGAGGTAGTCCCTCCGATCTTCAGCTCATATTTCTTTTCGTCAAGATGCTGCTTCAGGAAAGCGATCCATGCTAACCGCTTTTTTCCATCGGGATCAAATTCTCGCTTGCGTTCTGTTGGCGCTTTACGGCCGATTGCTGATAACGTGATTTGCGAACCCCGATCCTGCAGCTGGTCTTCTTTGGTGGTGAGCGATTGGATATCGTAATGGACAATGAGCTTTTCTAAAGCATCAGTGATCTTTTTTTTTTCTTCTGCCATTAAAGCGTGGTCATAGATTGTTTTTGTCTTTTCTTGGCGAGCAACGGCGTAATGCGTTCCCGTGTTTGCGAGAAGATGATGCTCTCCTTGCAGCCGGGAAGAGATCATGCGCTGCAATTCCGGCACAGGCGTTCCAGAAATAAATGCAAATGTGTATCCTTTCTGTATCAGCGTATCAATCTGTGCGGCCATGTCTGGCTCGAGCTGCTGGCAGCTGTGGCAGATGGTGTCATCGACGTCAGCAATGACGACTTTTTTCTTGGAGAAATCAATGTCCGGAAGGAAATGCCGGCAGGCTTCAGCGTATTTTTCCAGCGTGTCCGTCGGGAACCATTGGCCCTGATGAAAATACGCCGTTATCTCACCGGGCTGCAGTTTCTCATAAAAATCGCGCTCGATGGACGATTTTCCTTCCGGTAGAATAGAGAGATGCTCTGGCTCTAAAACAATCGCTCCCGCATTGATAAAGTTTGACGGCGCTTTTTCGCGGGGCGGCTTTTCCATAAAAGCCAGGATTTTTTCTCCTTCCAGCCGGGCCACCCCAAAATGTTCCACGTCTTCCCGGGGAGTGAGCGCCATCATAACCGGCGTTCGATGCTTTTGATACGTTGCATAGAGCTCCCTATAGTCGATATCCATCAAGTTGTCTCCCCAGACGACAAAGACTGGGTCGCTCAGGCCTTGGCAGGCTTTTTTTATTGCTCCTCCCGTTCCCAGCGGCTCGTATTCAATAGAGTAAGTTATTTTTACTCCACATCTGGAGCCGTCGCCAAAATAGTTTTTGATTTGTTCAGCAAGGAAGCCGATAGACAGAATTATTTCTGTCACGCCAAACTTTTGTAATTGCTCGATGGTATGCTGCAGGATGGGCTTGCCTTTCAGAGGCAGCAAGGGCTTTGGCGTGGTATCCGTTAATGGGCGTAGTCTGGTTCCCAATCCCCCGGCAAGAATGATAGCAGTGTCTATCACTTTGAAAAGCAGCGTTCTGCATTTTTAAACACTTGTGCAAAAGCGGTCGCAATCTTTATAAATAACGCTCTTCCCTAGCGTCTCGGACGGCCAGAGGGGCGTGGTTCACCGGATCCCATTTCGAACTCCGCAGTTAAGCGCGCTTCCGTATCCGAGTGTACTGCATTCCGCGGGAAATCGGGTAAGCTGTCCACCTATCTTTTGGCTCACTTCGTTCGCAAAAGATAGGACCAAATCCGCTCAGGTAGGGCATAAAGCTCTACGACAAATGAGAGTAAAATCCTGCTTTGCAAAATGCAGAGAGGCAGAGTTTTGCATCCATGAGAGCCAAGCTCTCTGAGGGGATAGGACCAAATCCTGTCGAGTGGAACCTCACGGCGTTCGGTTCCACGATCAACTGATATTTGTTCCCTCTTTCTATCTTCTCTTCCATAATAATTTTAAATGATTTTAAAGATAAAACTTGGATATAATGAAAGCTTTAATCCTCGCCGCCGGCTATGCCACCCGCCTCTATCCCCTCACCAAAGATACGCCAAAACCCCTTCTTTTGGTTGCTGGAAAACCCCTCCTAGAATATATCCTCGAAAAGCTTGAGGACGTTGGCGAGATTGAAGAGATAACTATTGTAACGAATGCCCGGTTTTATGGCCATTTCCGCCGTTGGCTTGATACCTCTCGTTATTCAAAGAAAATAACCCTCCTTAACGACGGAACACGGAGCAACGAGGATCGCTTAGGCGCCGTTGGGGATATCCAGTTTGTGTTACAAAGAGAGACCGTTGAAGAAGACCTGCTCGTTATTGCCGGCGATAATCTTTTTGGTTTTTCCCTCCGTGATTTTGTGCACTTTTATACTGAAAACAACGGTGTTTCCAGTGTGGTTCTTTATGACCGCCAGGATAAAGAAGCCATCAAAGGGCGTTATGGCGTTGCCGTTCTTAATGACGGCCGTATCATCGATTTTGAAGAGAAGCCGCAATTACCCAAGAGCACTCTGACCTCTACGGCCTGTTATCTTTTTAATCAGAAAGATTTGCAGCTGGTGAGTCAGGCACTTCGGCAGGGAAAAGCCGATAATCCTGGCGATTTTGTCCGCTTTCTGGTCCAGCAGTCCTGTATGAACGGATTTGTTACCAATGAGCCCTGTTTTGATGTGGGAACTTTGGTGTCTCTGCAAGAGGCTGAAGAACTGTATAGCAAGAAGGTGCATCAGACATGAATATTAGCATTTTTGGCACGGGCTATGTGGGCTTGGTAACGGGCGCTTGTCTGGCAAACATTGGCCATGCGGTTTGCTGTATGGATGTGAACCCCCAGAAAGTAGAGAGCCTGAAACAAGGAACCCTTCCTTTTTACGAGCCGGGATTGAAAGAGCTGGTCGCGCAGAATCAGAAACGGCTGCACTTTACTACCAAAGCCGAAGAAGCAGTTCGCTTTGGCGAGGTTCTGTTTAATTGCGTCGGCACTCCTTCCCGTGATGATGGAAGCGCTGACTTACAAGCGGTATTTGCCGTTGTTGATGCCGTGGCGCGCTTTGCATCCGGCTACAAAGTTCTCGTGAACAAAAGCACTGTGCCGCCGGGAACAGCCCGAGAGTGCCAGCACCTTCTGAAAGCGCAAGGCACGGCAGAAATTGACGTCGTCTCTAATCCAGAATTTCTAAAACAGGGGAATGCCGTGTACGACTTTAACCATCCTGATAAGATTGTTGTTGGTGCTTGCTCGAAAAAAGCTTCGGAGAGAATGCAGAAAGTGTATCATGGCCTTATCAAAACGTATATCCCGCTCATCGAAACAGA
>DATDWF010000032.1:0-7908 GCA_035289745.1 Candidatus Nanoarchaeia archaeon | reverse complement strand
GAATTTCTCCAAAGCCAGGCCATAGTGCACCTAAATGCCTCTAAACAATTGACCGTGGGGATAATCGTCCACGAGTTGATTCATCTCTGGCAGGAATTGACGGCTGGAGCCGTTAGCAAAGAACTGCAAGCCAATCGCAATTTGCTGAAAGCACTTATTCAAAAAATGGAATCGACAGGATTTGGCGAATCAGAGACGGCAGAGCTTCGCTTTTTTCTCTCTTCTCTCTTTCAAGGGATGTTTACAGAAGGGTTGGCGATGTATTGCGAACGGCTTATTGAAGGAAATGTCCAATTCAGTGACGAGGAATTCGCAGCGGGGCATGCCGAAACAGAAAAATACGCTAAAAAAATCTTGGCAGTCATTCAAGAAAGTTATAAAAAAGGGAGCCAAAGGAAAAAAATCCTGTTGAACAAACTGTTGGATACTATGACCTCACGGGGGATGTATGATTTAGGGTACCATCTCGTGTACACCATCCTGTTTATCGATAACGAAGCCGCTATTGAAACACTGGGCAAAATGAGGCCTTTCGCATTCATCAAAAAATACGAGTCCTGCATCCTTTCGAAAGGGTTACAGCCCTTAGTTTCTGCGACCTCTGGGAGTGGCATTCTTGACTATAAGAGGCTTGTCGCCGAATGGGCGGCTGCCGTCAAATTGCAGCGGTAAAAAGCACTTTCTCGACACAAATCTTTTAAACTGCTTTCTAGGACCTTCCTTCTTATGCAACGAAAACTCCTCATCAAGAAAGAAGCCGAAGGAACTTTCGGCAAGCCGCCGGAAGAGCGTTCGACAGAAGAGCTGCTCACCTACAGTGTCATTAATCTCGACAAGCCCAAAGGGCCCACGTCCCATCAGGTTTCTGATTATGTCAAAAAGATTCTTCCCTGCAAACGTGCCGGGCATTCGGGAACGTTAGACCCTGCCGTCACGGGAGTTCAGCCCGTCGCCATCGGAAAAGCCACGCGGATAGCGCAATTCCTGCTTACCGCTCCGAAGGAATACGTCGGCATCATGCACCTGCATAAAGATATCACCGAAGAAAAGCTCCAGAAAATGGTCGAACAATTCATTGGCAAAATCCTGCAGCTGCCACCGGTGAAAAGTGCGGTAAAAAGACAGCTGCGCGAACGGGAGATTTATGCGTTTGAGATCCTGGAAATAGAAAAACGGGAAGTGCTCTTCCGGGTCAGATGCCAGGCAGGTATGTACGTCAGAAAATTGGTACATGATCTCGGCAAAGCCCTCGGCAGTGGTGCGCACATGGCAGAACTGCGCCGGACGCAAGCCGGCCCGTTTACGGAAAAGGACCATTTGATTACTTTGCAAGACCTGCTGGACGCATACTCTTTTTACAAAGAGGAAAACAATGATACATTCCTGCGCTATTGCCTGCAGCCCATAGAAAAAGCAGTCGAGCACCTGCCCAAATGCTGGCTCTTTGACAGCACGCTGCGGAGTGTCAGCCATGGCCGTGATATTGGCGTGCCGGGCATCAGCAAATTGGAAGAATTTCCGAAAGGCGCGATCATTGCTCTGCTGACCTTAAAAAACGAGCTCGTCGCTATCGGCGAAGCGCAGATGTCTGCAGCCGAAATTCACGCGCAGGAGAAAGGCTTAGCCATCGTCGTCAAGAAAGTGTTTCTGGAAGCGCTGTAGTACGAATATTATTTTTGATATAATCCCCATTCTTAGAGGATAATCCTCTGCGCACTCTCTACATCATACAAATCAAAAGAGAGGCAAGCAAGTCTTCTGCCCACATTGTGGTTGCCCGGGGAAAAGCAGACGGTTCCTCCGATCCTATCTTTGAACGTGCCAGAAATGTCAACCGTTTCATGGATGTGCCCATGCAGTGTCAGGTACGGCTGCCGTTCTTCGATGAAGAGCCGTTCCGCCAGGCTGCCCACATGCTCCCCGCTTCCAATGATGTCGAGATGCGTATTGTTGGGCGGGCAATGCATCACGTAAATCGTCTTCTCCGGCTTTTCCTGAAAGAGCGGTTTCGCAAGGTCTTTCTGGATGGAATCATTTCCCTCCATCTCGGGCATGAAGTGGAAAGGCACCCAGCCCTGCGGTGTGCTTTTGTATCCAGAAGATTGATAATTGATTCGCTTGCGTGCTTCGTATGCAAAGCGCAGCTCTTCAGGCACGTTGCTGCAATCAAACTTCTCCCAATCTTTAATGCCAAAAGGCGTAATGGGAACGCAGGAATATCCGACCATATCAAAATCATCCGTCAGTTTCAGCCGTTTCCCATGAATCGCTCTATAACAATCGCCATCGCCTTCCTCCAGCACATCACTATTTGCTTGGCAATCGTCATTTCCCATCAGCAGGTAAACCGTGCTCTGGGGAGATGCTGCTTTCAAGGGCTCAAGCAGTTTGGGTAATCGTTCCTGGAGAAAAGCCCGTTGGCCGTGAATAAACTCTTCCGCTAAAAGCCCTTTCGGCGCAATATCTCCCCCTATAATAACCGAATCAGCTGCAACTTGTAGGGCATATGCTACTAGCTTCTGATATTGCACTTCATTGCCATGCAGGTCCGCGCTATAGACAATGTGATGTTTCATATTACGGCAGCTCCACTACCATCCCATCCCATCCCGGATTTATAACTTTCGTTTCTCCAATATCGTCCACGGCGCCAGCAGTTTCATGCAGATGCCCACAAATCGCTACTTTCGGCTTTATCCGTTCGATGAACTTTTGATAGTCAACATTCCCGACGTACCGCTGATTAAGAAAGTCAATTTTTGTTCCATACGGCGGGCCATGCGTCACCAAAACCAGGCTCTGCCCATTATACTGGCCATACCACCCCCGGGCCAGTTTCCGAAATGCCGCATCTTCCTGGCCAAAGCCGCCTTCGCCATAGCCCAGAAACACATACTGCCCGATGCGCACCGCTTTCCGGTGCAGGCTCTTGAAAAAAGGGAATACTTTTTCCATGTCCGTCAGCAGCGCATCCGTCTCATGGTTCCCGGGAATCATATAGAACTCTTTCTTGCACTTTGCAAAAATCTCCAGCGCTTCCCGCAAGCCCTTGCCGAACTGGCTCATATCACCGGCACAGAGCACAAAATCAATGTCTTCTTTTTGCGCGCGGGCCGCAAGTGCCTTTACCGCAGCCAGATCCGTATGCACGTCCACAAATGCCAGAAACTTCATGAAAATAAATCGAGCTCTCTTCTGCTGCCCCTATGCTTCTGCCGCGGCTTCTTCTGCTTCCTCAATGAGAGGAGATATCCCTTCTTCTGAACTTCCTTCGAGCACTGCAGCGCTTTCATCCGGCTTCTCCAGCACAGCGCTTTCCTCCGTCGTGCTCGTTGGAGCAGCACGCTCTTCCTCTGCTGCAGCGGAAACTTCTTTTTTTTGAGGAGCTTTTCCTTCGCCCTGCAGCTCGATGACTCGCAGCACCGCTTCTTTAACCGGATACACTTTGTTCAGGCGCTTTCTTAAATCAAGAAGAACCTTGCGGCGGATAACTGCATCCATAAATTCATTGAAATCAAGAGCGCTGATCTCTTTCTTCAGGAAATCCTGCGTGACCTGCCGCAAATGGGTTTGCAAAGACCGCTGAGTCGGGAAGAGGGTTATAAGGAGCGTTTTCACAATAAGAGCTCTTCCCCCTTTGGTATGGAAGATGAAGCGGTCATCCAAGCGAGAAGTATTCTTGCGCACCAAGCGCTTCACGGACGCGGGCGTCAAAGCATAGCCTATAAGATCGGTCAAAAGCTTGCTGCCATCCAGGCGGGAAACTTTAAAGGACAGAACGGCATTCTGGTCTTTCAGATCGCCCGTCAGTTCCCGCAGATTGATCTCCAAAACAGTTCCCAGAGCTTCTTCTGGCGAGCCCCGATAGGTTTCGCCAATCTCTTTGCCGCCAAAGAGGGGCGGAGCAAACAAGGTATACCAGCTTTTCTTCTTGGTTTTAATGCGGCTGACTTTCTTTTCCGGTGTGGTTGATGCCATGGGAGCAAAGATGATTCTTTTAACCTAAATAGCGTATTCCTGCCTCCTCAGAGGGCTTATTTAAAAAGGTTTTGGGAAAGATTTTTACCATCGCCCAAACCTCCCCTTTTCATGATTCCCTACCTGCAGACGACTCCTTTTACGACTGCCGCTTCTTCCCTCTTAAGCATCCTGCATCATTTTAACGCCGCAGTGCCCCTGAGCCGCGAAAAAGAGTTCGAAATCTGGAAAGAGACCATCACGCCACCGACCCGAGCTTCTTCCCTTTATGCGTTAGCGCTCTGCGCCAAGAGCCATGGCCTCGAACCAAAAATCATTGTGGGAAAAAAAGAGTACGATTTTCCGGATTACCGGTTTTACCGCTATACCAAAGCGGACATGGATCATGCGGCATTTGCCGAGCAGCTGCACTTGCAGCGGGCCGAGCAGGAAAACATTCCCATCAAAGTCGGAACGCTCTCCTTTCAAGACCTAGAACGGGAACTGGACCAACAGAATATCGTTCTGCTGCGCGTGAACGTCAAGCCGCTGCGGCAGGAGCAGCGGAATTCGTCAAATTTCATCGTCGTGTACGGCTCTACGCAAGAGCACTTCCAGATCATTGATCCGGCTGTTGGCGCTTCGTGCGTGCCGCGAAAGCTCCTGGAAGAAGCGTTCAGTAGTCTCGGTGATAAGAAATATCGGGACAAGCGGATGATGGTGTTTTCTGGACAGGTAGAGCGCCGAACACTTTAAAAATATATCCAGCCTCTCAGATGCATGTGCCGCATGCTCATCGCTCTCGGAAAATTTTCTGTTGAGCCGCTCCTGGAAAGCTTGTCCTGCGCTGCGCAAGATCAAGCCAGCACCCATGAGCTGAACGAAGCCAAAGGCCGCGGGACGTACGTGCACAAAGATGGCTGGGGCATTGCTTATTTGAAAGGAACACATTGGACCGTAGAAAAATCGCTGCTGCCCCTTTTTGCAGACGAAAGAAAGAAAGAGTTCTATGGGCTGAAGACGAAAGCGGTCCTTATCCACGCCCGAAAACGGTCCAAAGGGGAGCTCACCGAAGAAAACACGCATCCTTTCTTTGCCAAGCACCGGAAAGAAGGAGAAATTATTTTTGCCCATAATGGCACCATTTCTGGCAAGATTCCCTGCAGCAAGCCGGAAAAAGTAAAAGGGTCAACGGACTCCGAGCGGCTTTTTGAAGCCATCATGGAGCAATTTTCTTCGGAGCATCCGGAAATTATCCGCGAGACCATTGCCCGCTGCAAGGACTGGGATGGCACCAATGTTATACTCGCCACGGCCAAGAAAACATTTATCAGCGTCAATTTCAGGCGCTATCCGCACTATTTTGGCATGGTGCTCGGAAAAAAGCCGGGCTTCGCCTGTGTGAGTTCCGAGCGGCTGCCGCTCCTGAAAAACGTCACGTGGGAAAAAATAAAAAAAAGTGAGATTCTGGTCATCGACCATAAAACGCTGCAGGTGGAAAGGCATAACTAGATGAAGCCTTTTTTAAAAAACACTAAAACCGATAAAAAAGTATATATAAACAGACCGCTATAAATAATAATTCTTACCAAAAATGGACTTCCAAATCATCATCTACACGACGCCCACCTGCCCCTGGTGCGAGAAGCTGAAAGCCTGGCTGAAAAAGAGGCGACTACATTTTGAGGAGCGCGATACCACTTTAGAAACCGAATACTACGATGAAGTCATCGAAAAAACCGGCCAGATGGCCGTTCCGGTCATCGATATCGAAGGAAAAATTCTTGTCGGCTTCGATGAGAAAGCTTTGGAGAAAGCGATAGAGATAGCGAAGAAGGTTTAGTTCTTACCGCACCAGCCGCAATTCCTGCTCTTCTTTTATCTCATACGTATACCGGAACTGCAGCGTTACCGTCGTCTCGTACGAAGGCTCGCCCCGCAGCGTGCGATGACAGAGCACCACCGCTTCCTGCTCCTCTGGCGTCAGGCGGATGCGCAATTGCCCCTCTTCTTCGCCTTTAAATGCACAGGAAAGCTCCTGCCCGCCTAATTGCGCAGCGAGAAGAGTAACGTCGTTAACGGTGCCTTGGCCCCGATTTTCAATAGTAAAGCGGAACTCCACATCGCCGCTGCCCGGCGAAACAATCTCTTCCATTCTGGTAACAGCCAAAGGCGCTCCCTGCCCCGAATAGGATTTTTCTGCTTCCAATTTACAGCCGCCGGTATAGATGCCGTACGCATCCGCATTCAGGCAGACCGTATCCGTAAAATCCACCGTTGAGGTGTACGCCGCTTTCAGGAAATACGTGCCTGCATATTCTTCCGCGTTCAGGAATAACTCTCCGGCACGGCCATCGAATTGCAGGAAGGCTTTCTCTCCCGACGGATTGGTAAGGCTTCTTCCCTGCAGCGAGAATATCTGGCTGAGGGGATAGACGTCAAAATACTTCTCATCCAGGCCGATGATGCGCAGCTCGCCCTCCTGCACATCGTATGCGGCTTTATTGTCGATAGTGACGACCAGTTGAAAGTCGGTGTTGGGATACAGCTGCTCCGGCGGCGCATTTTCCAGCAGCGCGAGTTCAACTTCTGCTACTCCTTGCTTGAAGTTGTACTCGATTTGCCGCTCTCCAGAACGGCCTTGGCAGCTAGCAACGAAGAGCAAAAGTATCAAGAGGAAGAGAGCCCGAAAGAGAAAGGGCTGCGTTCTGCTGCCTGGCGCTGTTTTTTCCCTCATGAAATAACCTCCTGTTCGACGGTTATTTGTTCCGTTATCTCATAATCATAATCAAGCTCGGCCGTAAATTCCCGCAGATAATATTCCTGTTCGCCAGGATTTTTCAGCTCGAACGGCAAGCTCAGTATGGAACAGAGGGGCAGATGGACATCGCCGCGAAGACGGCTTTCCGCAGGAATTTCCACGTCAACGTCTTCTAAGCAGCGGGTATCGTCAACCGCAAAGCCCGGCAGGAAAAGGCTGTAGCGGTTCAGGCGTACGATTTCGCCACGCCCTTCGTTTTTTATGGCTGCAGCGAGCAACAAGCCGCTTTCTCCTTCGATGATGGGGTTATCTACAGGATTGCCCAGCGCAAAATGCAGCTGCACGGGATCGTTGGGCGCTTGGGATTGCGCGGTGCTGCCCGAGAAGTGTGCATCGAGTATCTCATCTTTTAATACGGCACGCTCAGCTAAAGCGGTCGAGCTTTCTGGAAGCTCGCCGATGAAAGCGCGGGTAAGCCTGGAGAAAGTTTGCAAGTGGAGAAAGCGGGCTGTGTAATTGAGCTTGTAGCTGCCATCTAATGGCGCTTCGGGCTCACAGACAATGGTCTGGGTCTTGCTAGATTCAGCAACAGTAAATTCCGTGAGGCCTACAATTCTTCCGGCAACCACCACATCGCCACTCGTTTTCTCAAAGCCGCAGCCTACAACGACAGAAATCTCCTGCTGCCGGGGATTCTTGATGACCAAGTCGATTGGATAGCGGATGCGGCTCTGCTCGCTTTCTCTCCGATACGTTTTGTCCGGAAAGAAATCGCCTTTTTCAAACTTAATTTCTAAGGGTTCTTTGATCGTAGGATCCGTTATGCCGCTCACCTGGATGCGTTCCCGCTCTCTTCTCACCCGTTCTTCTTCGATGCAGGACTCGATATACGCATCCGTCGCTTCGCGATCCTCTTCTTCAGCGCGATCTTCGCAGATGGAGCGAAGCTCTGACTCCACTCGTCGCTCTTCAACGCACGCGGGCAAATCTTCATAGCGGCCGGCAGTGATGCATCTCAAGTTGGAGATGAAAGGGTTTTCCTGCCTCGGCAGCCGTTCCTGCAATTGCCGTTCGGCTTCCAGAAATCCTTGGGTTCCGGGAATAAGACTTTCAGCAGACTCGTGGCCTATTGCCGGCATAAATGGCCCGATGACCACTAGCACTAAAAGGATGAGGCCCACGATTTTAAC
>DATDWF010000031.1:0-14415 GCA_035289745.1 Candidatus Nanoarchaeia archaeon | reverse complement strand
AGCAGCCAATAACTCAGCACCCGTACTCCAGAACCGGTCGCCCCTTTCTGCAAATAGTCGTTGTCAATGGTCCAATACGCCGAGCCAGCAATGTCCAGATGCACCCATTTGGCTTTGGCGACGAACTTGCCTAAGAACACTGCTGCCGTAATAGCCCCAGCTTCCCGGCCTTTCGCTTTCAAGCAGTTGTTATTCAAGTCCGTAATCGTGCCATCCATCCAGTCCTGATATTCGTCGAAGAAGGGCAGCGGCCAGACCCGATCGCCACTTTGCATCCCTGCTTCTTTGAGCGAGGCCAAGAGGTTCTCGTCATTTCCGATAGCTCCGGCAGTATAGTAGCCCAAAGCCACAATGCATGCGCCCGTCAACGTTGCCAGATCGATCATGACTTCCGGCTTATATTTATCTTCCGTATATGCCAGAGCATCCGCCAATACTAAACGGCCTTCGGCATCCGTGTTGCCAATTTCGATAGTCTTGCCGTTATACGCTTTCACGATATCGCCAGGCCGTTGTGCGGTAGCCGAAACCATGTTTTCACAGAGCGCCATGACGCCGACGAGATTCTTCTTCACGCCCAACTGTGCAGCCACTTTAATCGTTCCCATAACGGCTGCGGCTCCAGCCATGTCCGTTTTCATGTCCTCAATGTAATTCGTCGGCTTAATATTGTAGCCCCCGCTGTCAAAGGTAATGCCTTTGCCAATAAGCGCGGTGTACTTGGCGTTGGCGCCCGCTCCGTTATATTCGAGGAAAACCAGTTTCGGCGGGTTAGCGCTGCCTGCATTGACTCCCAGTAGCGCGCCCATGCCCAGCCGCTCCAGCTCCGGCTTGTTTAGCACTTTGACCGTTATCTTCGACGATTTTTTTGCAACCGTATGAGCCATGTGTTCCATAGAGACAGAGTTTATCACATTGGCCGGCTCATTGACCAGATCCCGCACAAAGTTGGCAGCCTCGGCAATGACTCTTCCTGTTTTCAGGCCTTTTTCAAAAGCTGCCGAGCTTTTTCCCTGTACGCTCACGCTCTCCAGAGGAAGCCTCTTTTCCTGCCGCTCTTTGGCGAGATATTTGCTGAAATTGTAATCCGCTAACAGCAGCCCTTCGGCCGTGGCTTGGCCGAGCGCTTCTTCAGAAAGCTGGCGGGCTGAAGCTACTAATATCGGAAGGTTCGTGGCAACTTTTTGCAGCTTTAACGCACTCGCTTGCCGTACGACTTTTCCCAAGGAACGGCGTAAGCGCTCGAGAGACATCTCTTCTTTCTTGCCCAAGCCGAGAATCAGGATTCTCCGGAAGGGCAACGAGCTTATTTTAGTGCTATATTGCTCCCCAAACTCCCGGGAGAAGAGCTTTTTCTTCAGGGCTTCTTCCAGGTCTTTGGCAAGGTCTTTGTTATAATTTTTATAGAGATCTTTGTCATCCTCAAATACACCTAAAGCCAGAAATTCTTGCGTTTCATCCAGATTTGCGTGAAGCGTTATCTTCATAATGGCCACCTCAACCTCATTTTTCCGTTGGTTCTTTTTTCCATTTTTGCCGGTTACGTATAGCGTTCCATTTTCAGATCATCTTTGGCTACGCCGTGCTCCAGCAAAAAGTCTTTGACATCAAAGACGAATTCCTTAATCCCACAGATATAAAAAGTTTTGTTTTTTAGGTCTTTCGGAAGCAGCGTTTGCACCCTTCCCCTCTTCCCCCCCCACTGCTCTTGGGTGAGAGTGGGCATATAGATAAAGTTGGAGTGCTGCTTTTCCAGCTGCTTGAAAGCGTCAAGCAGAAAGAGGTCTTTTTTCTGCCGGACGCTGAAGAGGAGTACGAATTTCTTCTGCGGATACTTTCCCACATATTCCAAAATCATGCTGTAAAAAGGCGTTACTCCCGTGCCTGCACAGAGGAACCAATGTTCGGGATTTTTGCTCTCTTCGGCAAACGTAAAATGGCCAAAGGGCGCTCTGGCTTGAAATTCCTGCCCAAGCGGGGCTTCCTGAAACGTTACGGAAGCCAAGCCCCCGGGAACGAGCTTGAGGCAGAGGTCCAGCTTCCCCTGCTGGGAAGGGGGGTTGAGGATGGAATAAGGCTTCCAGCGCTTTTCCCCGTTGCGCTCAATCAAAAACATCAGATACTGGCCGGCAGCAAAGGGAAGAGTTGCAGGAACGGAGAACGAGAGCTGGAGCACGTCGTCAGTAAGCTGTTCCTTTTTGAGGAGTTTTGTAGTGAACGTTGTAAAAGGCACGATAGACGGTGCTTGGAGAAAAGAGATTTATAAACGTTATGAGCACGAAAAACTGTAGCGACGAAAACCCTAAACTCTCAGCACTTCTTTCCAATTCTGCCAGGTCAGCCGGCGCTTCGACGGAACGTGTTGGTTGTACGGCTGCGTGTATAAAATATGTTCCCAGGAAGGTGTTTCCAGGCCTTTGATCTCTGGTTTGTCGTCGATAAGGATGTCGCCGCGAATAAGCGTTTTATCGTTGGCCAGAATTATTTTTTTGATCCAGTCTCTGCCAAGATGCTCGTCTACCCAGTGATATTTCTCTACAACGCAGGGGTCGTACTGCGAGAGGGGGCTGGTACAAATAAAGAGGTCATGCCCCAGAACAGCCATTTCACAAAGAGCTTCCAATCCCCCCGCTATCGGAGGCAGCGAACGGATGAAGCCAGGACTCTGATAAATGGCTTTGACGAGGGGCTGCAATTCTTCGGAATAATCATCTTTCACCTGAAAATTCCTTCTTTCCTCTAAAAGCACATATGGCTTATCAGGATATTGTTTTCTGTACTTCTCAAGAAATCCCCGTTCAAAATCCGCCAGAACGCCATCCATATCGACCAGAATTCTCATAGTTGCACCATTAGAGCACCCAGAACAGCACTTTGGTGAGCCAGCCGACTACCTCCGAATAGGAAAAGCCGAAGACCAGCACCAGCAAAAAGAAAAAAATGAGCGTGTAAAAGAGCACTCTGCCCGCCACGGATAAGATCTTGCCAAAGAAGAGGGTAAGGATGAGGGTAACGAAAAGGCTAATGAATGAGGAAAGGTCCATAATCTCTATTTTGAAGCAGGGGAATATTTAATTATTTCTTCTGTGCACAAGCAGTATTTTCCGGAGGGAAACATGCTCCAAGCTATTATCTTTGACGTGGATGGGACGCTCCGCCAATCTATAATAGAGCGGCAGGAAGCGTGGTTCATGCATTGGGCACAAGAACACGGTCGAGAGTGGCTTTTTGAAAGCAGCGAAGCTTTTCAGAAATTTTACAACAAGACCGTTAGTGAAACTGGTCTGCAAGGCGTGTATGATGCACTGGGGCTTCCCGGCGAGATAAACGATCATGCTCATCCGGTTTGGGAAGCGTATTCCGAATTCTGCGAACAGCATCCAGTCAGGCTCTATTCAGGAGTAGAAGAAACTGTCAAAAAAATATGGGAGAGGGGGAGCATTGAAGGAACGGACCCCCTTAACTGCCGCCGGGTTCGGCTGGGAATAAACAGTTCCAACACATACAAAGGGATTGTTCAAGAGCTGCAGGTCATTTTGCCTTATTTTGATACGGTTATGACCAGCGACTTTCTGAGAAGATATCAGGGATCAGGAAAAGGAAACGTTCTAACGAAACCGGCTACGATCTCTCTGGCACTCCTGCTGGACCTCCTGCAAAGCGAAGGAAAAGCAACGATTCATGTTGGTGATACACTAGATGATTTAGCTGCTTCCCAGAAGATTGTCCGTCACGAACCGATACCCCATTACGAGACCCTCATCACCGTCGGCGCTTGCTATGGCTACCAAGGCCGGGAAGTACTGGAAGAAGGAGTTGAAACCTCCAGCGGGAGGGTGCATTTTGATTATTTGATTGAGGAGCCGAGAGAATTGCTTCCTATCGTTGCCGAACGGCTCAAGCATTAATCAAGCAAGAGCCAAAAAGACCACACCAAAGAATTACTTTTTCTCTTTCTCCACCTGCACCGTATACGTCGGAAAAGGAATGGGTATCTTCGCTTTGTTCAGCGCATGGTAAATCGCTTCCGTGGCTTCCACTTGCACCGGCACAGCCCGCTCCCAGCGCTCCACCCAGAAGTAGGCTTTGTATTTCAAAGCAAAGTCGCCCATCTCTAAAAACTGCACTTCCGGCGCTGGATCCTTGAGGATGCCGCTCATTCCATAGAGAACATCCAAAACCGTCTTTTTCACTTTAGCAGGGTCGCTCCCGTATGCCACCCCAAAAGCCACGGACGTCCGTATTCGAGGGCTTGGCCTGCTGTAATTCTGGATGCGGCTGTTCGCCAAATACCCATTAGGAACAAAAATGATCTCATTATCAGCAGTTACTAATTTAGTGCTCCGCAAACCGATATCATAAACAGTTCCCGCCATCCCATCTTCCAAGCGAATTTTGTCGCCCACCCGAAAAGTCTGGTCCAGCAGCAGCATGATGCCGCCGAACACATTCTTCAGCGAATCCTGCAGCGCTAAGCCAAGGACCAGGCCGCTGATGCCCACCCCCGCTAGATACGGCGTGATGTCAATTTCCCAGATATGCAACACCCACAGCGCACCGATGATGAAAAAGAGCACTTTCAGCACTTTATGCAGCAAGGGCAGGAGCACGTCATCAACTCTGGTTTTGGTGCGCTTGGCAAATGCCAGGCCCCACACTTCCACCGCAATGTCAATAGCCCGTAAAATGATAAAGAGAAACAAGAGCGCCGTAATGGAGGTGGTAATCTTGCTGACAATGCCGTTCAGCTCCAGATTGACCAGCGCCAGCTTGAGGCCGTATGCCAAAATGAAATAGAACAGGGGCCTCTTCACGTGATCAAAAAACATATCGTCGAGTTTTGATTTCGTCTTTTCCGCCCAGCGCTCCAGATACCTGCGGAAAAGCACTTGCGTCAATTGCGCAAGAAAAAGAGAAAAAAGCAGAATCAGAGCTGAGAAGATGTAGTCATTTTGCAGCGGAGCAGCAAAAGAATATTTTTCCACGAGATGGATAATAAAATCACTGGCCATCGGGAGCAAACCGAGATACAGCAGGTGATCCCCCCGCCTAAGCAGCTCCGCTTTCTTCTTCACTGCCCGTTCCCGAGGGAACGGCGCTTTTCGAAATGATGAAGATGTCGCCTACGGCCTTAACGAGCTGATGGGGAACAATGACCCCTTTGGCGCTGCCCAGCACTTTGCTCAGGTACGAATTTTTCGTCGCTTTGATCTTCCAGCCCGCAACCTTATTGCTGGAAACGATGCTGTCTTCCACATCGCCAAAATAGTCACCCGCATCCGTAAAGACTTTCAGATCATACGTTTCGGAAACCCGCTTCATTTTTAACATGATTGTTCACCTCACTCTGTGCTTTATTTGCTGATTTTTTGCTTTCTGCCGAAGATTACTTATTTCTCATTCAGAGAACGTACCTTTATATATTTTTCTCTGTTCTATAAAATGTATGCCCCTCACGATCATAGGCACGTCCCACATTGCCCGGGAAAGCATCCAAGAAGCCAAACGGGCCATTATCGAGGAAAAGCCGGACATCATTGCTTTAGAGCTTGATCCGCAGCGAGCGGCAGCACTCTTGAGCAAGGAGCGCAGAAAAATCCCGCTGAAAGAGGCATTGCGCGTGGGGCTTCGCGGCTATCTCTTTGCCAAAATCGGCCAGAAGATCCAGCAGAAGCTCGGCAAGATGGTGGGCATCGCTCCGGGAGCCGAGATGAAGATGGGGCTGGAACTGGCAAGAAAACATCAGCTGCAGGTAGCGCTCATCGACCAGCCTATTGATGTCACGCTACGGAACTTCTCCAAGAACTTGACGTGGAAAGAAAAATTCCGATTTGTAGGCGATGTGCTGAAAGGGCTGGTAATGCCCAAAAAACAATTGCGAAAACTGGGCCTGGAACACTTTGACTTGCAGAAAGTTCCCGAAAAAAAAATAATCGCAACGATGATGCAGCAGTTCAAAGA
Organism: Candidatus Nanoarchaeia archaeon; assembly: GCA_035289745.1. GTDB lineage: Archaea > Nanobdellota > Nanobdellia > Woesearchaeales > GW2011-AR9 > JAUYQE01. Next base: position 8,454 of record DATDWF010000031.1, on the reverse strand, counting down.
GCGCTATCCGTCCATCTACAAAACACTTGTCGAAGACCGCAACCGGTACATGGTCCGCAAGCTGGTGGCGCTGCTGCGAAAATATCCCGAGAAGAACATTCTGGCTTTAGTCGGAGCGGGGCATGAAGAAGGGATGAAAGAATTACTGCTGCAAGTGGATGTGGTGTGATGGAAGAAATGAACTTTTTGGGTGTTATTTCTCTGTTTGCGCTTTTCCTGCATAAACATTTATAAATAACATTTCTCAAGAGCCTTTTTGGTAGTGGTGACAGGAAGCGGCGGGTTCTTTGGAGCCCAGGAAGGTCCGCCCACCCGCACCCAGAAAGCACGTGCTTTCCCCGGTGCACTATGGCTACTCCCCAGAGGGAGACGGAGAAATCCGGTGGCTCTGGCGCAGAAACGGCACGTCCCTATTTAAGGATGATCATGGCGAAGCTTCCAGCGATGGAAGCGAGTTAACCCACGGACGTTGAATAGGGGAACGATGAAACGGCGAACCCTTACCGAAAGCTGGACTTTCGGCAGGCCTGAAAAGATTCGTCTTGGCGGCCTGGCCGGTGCAAGTCGTTACGACGCTCAGTAGAATGCTTCCGCAAACCATCGGGTTGTGTACATTACACAACCTTTGGGTTTGACAAAAGGCGGCCTATGTCACCCTACCATCTTTTTGTATCTCAATATAGGGGTATTATAAAGAAAAACACTGGTGGTTTGTGAGAGGTGTTTATGATGATAACAGAGGGAGAAAACAAGAGAAAAAAAATGCCTGACGAGACCATTCGAGATACCTACGAAGAAGCTCTCCTGGACTATGAAAGAAACGCTGTTGCTTTAGCAAGAAAAATCGGAGAATTAGCGCAGGAAGCTGAAGAGCTCTACCAGCAATCTCTTCGCCCAGAAAATAGGAGAGCATGGCGGTCTTATTGCGACGTCAGTTGTGACCAGTCTATCCTGCAAGCGGCAGAAGCAGAGATGGCTAAAAATACTGAACGGAGGAAAAGTGCCCTCGAACAAGCCCTCTTGTTCTTTCGCTTGGCTGAAATGGATGATGATGGTGGAGTATCGTATGCGCCAGAGGAGATGGAAAAGCGGCCAAACGTCCTGATTCAGCAAAGATATTTAAACTAACGCGCTTCCCCAGAAAACTATGGCAGAAGACAACCGCATCCGCTTGCCCTCCGGACAAGGGGGATTGACTCGTTATTTTGACGAATACCATTCCAAAGTTTCTTTCTCTCCGGGCACTGTCATCATCATGGTGTTGATCGTCATGGTCCTGATTATCCTGCTGCACTCGTTGGGAAGCAGCTTTCTCGGATAGGAAAACCGGTTACAGAGATAAGAAAAAAAAATCTTCAAAAATTCGTGACTTCACCATGTTCCCTGGCCTGAACCCCCGAAAAATGCAGCAGATGATGAAGCAGATGGGGATTCAGCAAGTTGATATTCCGGCAATGGAAGTCATCATCAAAACTGCAGAGAAAGAAATAGTTATTAGCAACCCTTCCGTCGCCAAAGTGAACATGATGGGGCAGGAAACGTTCCAGATTTCCGGAGAGGTGCACGAGCGAAAAAAAGCAACACCATCAGAAATTTCACCAGAAGATATTAAGACCGTTCAGGAACAAGCCGGCGTTGCTGAAGCCACGGCTCGGAAAGCGCTGGAAGAGCACCAGGGCGATCTGGCAGAAGCCATCGTCAGCTTGACAAAGAGTGAGTAGCATTTTGCATGCGTACATTTTTATATTTCTTTATCGTCTTTAGCCCATGCCCCACCGCCAAGCAATGGAGCAAGCCCAACAGCATCTCAATGCTGCGAGGCACCTTTTGCACGTTACATTTCCCGCACTGAAAGATGCCAAGCTGCTGACAGGAGTATTGGGGCAGCTTTTTTCGGCCGGAGAAGCGGCGATGGGCGCATTGCTCCTCTACGAACGCCAGCTGCGCCTCGTTCCTCCTTTGGGAAACACTTTTACGAGCAAATTCACGGTTTTCCGCTCTTCAGCCAGAAGAAACCACCTAGATACCGCACACGCCCGGCTGCTTGAAGAGCTCAAAGAGCTTGTGGAGTTGCAAAAGAACTGCCCTACTGAATTCCGCAGGAGCGATGGCTACGTGCTCGCTACGGACAAATTCCGCCTGCGGACCGTCGCCAAGAAAGAGGTGGACGGATACTACACGCGCACCCGAGCATTCCTAGCAGATATAGAAAAACTGCTGCAAAAAGGAGAAAAGCCCCATTTTAAGAGAAAATAATAAAAAGAAAGAAGCTTTTCTTATTATTTTTTACACGAAGCAGAGAGAGCATGGGTGCGCACAAGAAAGTAAGAAAAGAACAGCAATACCTATTTTTAACGGTCTTTTTGCAATGAATGAAAACTTATTGGAAGCACGGGAAGAGCTGAAGCGCTTAGAGCACATTCTCTACGTCAGCCTGAAATATACCCGCACAGTCGATGTGCTTATCAATGCGCTGCATCGCCTCATCAGCATTTTTGACCTGATTATTCTCGCGCTTCTCGAGAAGGCCCAGGCGGAAAAGCGCTTAGAAACGCTGCCGAAAAGCCCGGCCTTGCGGGGAACAACGCTCCGAGATATCTATCCGGAAGACGAGCAGCTGCAGAGATACCTCTCATTCTACCTTTTTCTGCGAACGGTCTTAAAGCTGCCCCACAAAAAGCGGCAGGAATACCGGCGGCATGTGACGCTCATTGTCGAAGTTGACAACGCCACCGCAGAAATTGACAGCGACAACTTGCTGAACTGCGAGAAATTTGTGCACCGTTTCCTGCGGTATGGGTATCAGAAGATTGAAGGGGAAGAGAAAGAGTAAAGCGGAGAGAAGCACGGCTCGTAACAAGAGAATTTTTGACAACTTTTGCCACTCAACCAAAGAAAACATTAAATAATCGCTTCTTTTAACACGTATTGAGAGAAAAAAGAGGATCCATGACCAAATTCATTGCCGTGGCGTCGGGAAAAGGCGGCGTGGGCAAAACAACCGTAGCCATTTCCCTAGCCCAGGCGCTTTTTGACCAGCAGCGGAGCGTCATTCTCGTCGATGGCAATCTCGTTACCCCGCACGTCGGGCTGCATCTGGGCGTCCTGAACCCCCAAGGAAGCCTGAATGCTTTTCTGCGCAAAGAAAAATCGCTGCAGGAAATAACGTATCTCCACGAAAGCGGCCTTTCGTTCATCCCGGCTTCTCCGTCGTATGAAGAGTTCCAGAAAACCAATCCCGAATCGCTGGGAGAGCTGTTCGAGCATCTGGATGGCATAGCCGACTTTGTGGTCGTTGATGCGCCTGGCGGCCTGGGCTATGAAACACAGCAGGTTTTCAAGCAGTGCGAAGAAGTGCTCTTGGTCATAACCCCGACTCTTAGCGCAGTTATGGATGCCCTGAAAACCGTGCGGGCTGCAGAAGGGCAAGGCTTAATCGTTGCGGGCATTGTTGCCAACATGGTGCACGGCCGCCATGAGCTGAAAAAAGAAGAAGTGGAAGCCATCATGGGGCATCCTTTGCTGGCAAGAATAAAATACGACCAGAAAATACGCAAAGCCGCCCATCGGAGCCTGCCGCTTCCGTATGCATATCCCCGCTGCCGTTCCGCCCGGGAATTCCGCACGATTGCCGAGCATCTTTGCCTAATGAAGAGATAAAAAAAATGCCCCTGCCGAGAAAAAAAGCGCTGCAAGAAAAAGGCTGGAATCCTCTCGAGATAAAACGAGCGGAAGCGGTCCTGGAGCATGCCAAAGAGCATGACCTCTTCTTCTCAAAAATCGTCTTCTGGAGCGCCCTGCTGGTCATTGTTTTTGCCAACCTGGCAGTCACGCTGATTCTGATACCTTTTCTCGTCGTTTTGAACCACTGGACTTTGTACGGCATCATTGTTCTTCTTGCTGGCATGGTGGGATTCCTCTACAATTTTCTCATCGCTGACATCGGCTATCTTGAGAAGAGGCATCATCGATTTGCCAGCGTGCTTATTCCGCTCATCGCCTTTGCGAACGTTGCCGTGATGGTTTTTGCTGCCAACCGCTTTATGGCAGACTTGCGCGTGCAAAATGCGCCGCATGATCCTTTTGTCATCAGCCTGATTTTTGGCGTGGCGTTTATATTGCCGTATGTTCTCGATCAGATTCGCTTGTTATTCCAGCGGAGAACAGAAGCGTAAAAGGTTCTAAGCGATACAGGAAAAAGCCTTTCCCTTACAAGCAAAAAAGGAAAAAAAGAGAAAAAGAAAAAATTTCTTTTTAAAGAGTTAAGAATCACGATTCATCGTCAAAATCGTCATCACTATCATCATTCGAATCGTCATCATCACTATCGTCATCGCTATCATCGCCGTAGCCGAACGCTAACACATCGTCTTTCTTTACAATTTCCATTGGGTATTACCTCCATTGCTTTATACCGTGGGCTTTCTCGAACGGCTTATCCGCTCCAAAAAAGCCTTTGCGGCATGCCCCCAGAGGGATGAGATTTAAAAACATTTCGGCGCAATTGACGCGTTTCGGCTAAAAGAGAGAACCGCTAACTCCCCAAGCCGATAAAGACCACCCCCAAGAGTATGCCGAAAAGCCCCAGCCATTTCCACCCATTCATGCGCTCGCCAAGATATTTGATGGAGAGCAGCGTCGTCCAGACGTAGGTGAGGGAAACCAGCGGATAGAGCACGCTTAATTCTTCCTGGCGCAGGGCAAAGAAATAGAGCACCGTAGAAATGATGAGGAGGAAAAAACCCCACCAAAAGCGGCGGGTGCGGAAAAGCTGCAGGAGCGAGTTTCCGGTTGTCCCTTTTTTAATGGACAGAGTCCCTAAAGCGCCCAGCAGGCTTCCTACAGCCATGATGCCCAGAACGAGAACACTAACCATGGGCTGCACCCTCCTGAACTCGAGATGAGGCGCCACGGCTCAAAATGGCGACAGCGATAAGAATTATCAGCACGCCCAGCCATTTCCATCCATTCATGCTATCAGCCGGATAAAAGAGAGGGGAAACCAAACTGACCCACACATAGCTTGTGGCAAAAATAGGGGAGAGAAGGCTTAATTCACCTTGGCGGAAAGCGAATAGCATCAGGAGAGTGCCCACCCCATATGCAATCGTGCCTAAGAGAAAAGGAAGATTAAGCACGGTCAGAAGCATCGAAAGGTCAATACGCTGCACTCCCGCTTTCCAGAAAAGCTGGCCCAGCGACGTGAAGAGCGTGCAAACAACCACGAGGAGAATGGCCCGGTGCTGCTGTCTCTGCGTATAGTGGTTCTGTTCCATGGCAATGATGTACGGTTTCTCTCTGTCGCCGATCCTTCCTTTTTATTCTCGCAAAAGCTTTTCGATAATCACTGCATACGCCGGCCGGGCGATCAACACCCCGAAGGACAGGCCCACGATCGTCGTAAAAGCAAACCCTTTGAGCAATCCGGCGCCAGCAAACCACAGCGGCAGCATGCCCGCCAGCACCGTCAGATAGGAACCCATGACGATGAACATAGCATTTTTTAGGCGCTGTTTCCAGCTGGAAGCGGCCTGCTGCTGCCGTCCGACAGTTTCGTCGGTGATGATAATAAGGTGATCGACTCCCGTGCCCGTTGCAATGATAATTCCGGCAATGGCCGCCAAGTCTAAATTCCAGCCGACTAAAGCAGCAAAGCCCAGCACCATCACCACCTCAGACAGGAGTATCGCCGACATGGGAAGAGCAATGCGCAGGCGGCGATAGCGGAGGAAGACGACGGCAATGACTGCAGCCAGGGCTAAAAATGCAATAAGCACCACATTTTCCAAAAATTCTTTTCCTAAGGAAGGAGAAATCGTATCGATCTTGACAATCTCTAATTTTATCGGTAAGCTTCCGGTAATGAGTATCGTTTGCAGCCGTTTCATGTTTTGCAGCGCGGCATTCACCGCTTCCTGTTCCACTCTCCCCGTGCCGGAGCCCGTGATCTGAATTTGCGTCGCGGGAACGCCTTTGAGCGAAGAGCTGATTTGCAGACGATCAACTTCCGCATCGTCCAAGAAAAGCACTAAGGGTTCGCTGAGAGAGCCATCAACGACGGAAAGCTGCTGCGTCAAGCGCCCCTGCCGTTCCGCCGCTTCCGGGCTGAGCGTAATGCCAAAGAAAAAGCCGCAAGCGTAGCCATCAGCAAGACGGCCACAGCCCGTTTGCGGATCGATGCCCGAGCAATCCGCACTGCGGCAGACATAAGTTATGTCATTCTTCCCGCCGAAAAAGACGGTTTCATTGCCGATCTTGGCCTCAAACTTGCCTTGCTTGGCCAAGAGCTCTTTGACTTCTTCCGCCGTTACGCCCGCTATTTCGACTAAGATAAAATCATTGCCAGCTAAATCCGCAGCAGAGCGAACGACAATGTCACTTAAGCCATACACATTCAGCCGCTCTTTCAGGCTCTCGACAGTCAGCTCCAGATCTTCTTCGGAGACAGGAGCAGTCGGCTGCAGTAAAACACGCGTGCCACCTTCAAGATCCAGCCCTTTGCGAATGTTTGAGGTAGGGGCGGAAGCCAAGCGCAGGCCCAAGTCACTGCTGCCATTTCCCGCCACCGTCTGGAGCATATAGCGCCCCCGGGACGTTTCCAGAGTTACCGTTTGATTGGGCAGGAGCTGCTGAGTCAAAGAAGCATACTCTTCTAATGAAGAGACGGGTTGTTTGTTGATGCTGAGCAAGCGCTCTTTAGCAAGGGGAGTGCTATGCGGTGCAGGATTTTCCATGCCGGCCTGGGCTGCCGAAGAATTTAGAGCAATGGCCCGAATGGACAAGCCCTCTGCGCCCCAGAGCTGAGGCTTGATGACAATCAAAGAAAAAATGATGAAAGAGAGCAGCAGCAATACGCGCCAGCTGGTCAGCATTTCTTTCCAGGGGATCTGATGGAGCAGGACTTTCCACCGGTTCATGGTCTCTTTCCAGGAAATTTTCATGGTTTTATTTTAGATATTTTCTCAAGACTGCTTGGCTTTTTCTTTTCGTTCCAGATGCAGGCGCAACAAGCCAACATTTTGGATCCAGGTCATGATCATGTCCACAAACAGGCCGATGAAAATGATGAGCATGATCTGATGCACGGTATCATTGCGGACGAACAAGCCGATAGCGACAGCAGCCAGCGTCGTGCCGGTCATCGTCAATCCGGTGCGGATAGCGCCATAGATCCGATCCATGACCGAACCGTCCATGCGCTTTAACACCCGGCTGCTGAGCAAAATGTCCGTATCGACAGAATAGCCGATCAGCATCAGAAAAGCAGCAATGCCCGCAGTGCTGAGCGGCTGCCCGGTGAGGTTAAATATTGCGAGTGTAACAACAATGTCGGAAAAAGCCGCAAGGATGACTGCCAAGCTGGGGATAAGCACTCGGAAATACAATAAAACGGCGATCCCCATGAGCAGAAAAGCAGCCCCTAAAGCACTAAGTGCTTGGCGGAAGAAGCTGTTTCCCAGAGCCGGATTGACAATTTCTACGCTATAATCTTCGGGAGAAAGGCCGCTTTCCTGCTGCAAAAAAGCAAGCAACGCCGCAACGGCATCCTTGCTTTGCGCATTGGATTCGATAACGATAGTTTCCTTACCACCGAGCGTGGAGAGGGTACGGATCTGCACCTCTCCATTGGGAAATGCAGCATGCAGGCGATTTTCCAGCTCTGCGGGAGAAAAAGGCAGGGTTTGGGCCAGCGTTATCGTTGAACCCCCTTTCAAAGAAATGCCTTTGTGCACAAAATCGCCGGTGGTTGCATACTGGATACCTATTTGGACGAGAGCGAGAATGACAAGCAAAGTGGGAAGGAGCATTAATTTTTTATAGTGATTTTCGTACACCCGACAAAGCGTTTTCTTCGTTCTTTTGAAAAAAGAACTTTTTTCTTCCATGGCCAGATGGTACGATAAGGGTTATATAAACATTATTATGCTGGGAAGCGCCCGTACGTTATTAGTCTAGACGTATCTATGTCTTTTTCGTAAATAAGTTTATTAAGTTCTCTCTTTTTTAGTGAGAGATGCACTTTTTGAAAAGTATTGCGCTCGCATCGGGCATTGTTGCTGCCTCTTGTGCAGACATTGACTTACAAAAAGAAATCGAAGAGTATTGTGTCGAGCATCCGGAGACAGCCCTTTGCTCTTCCACTCCTGATTTAGCGGATGAGATTGAGGAGTTCTGTATAGATAACCCGCAGACGGTGCTCTGTGTTGATGCGAGTGCAACACTTACGCAGATAATGGAATACTGCGCAAAGGCGCCTGAAGATCCATTCTGCCAAAGGAGCTCGTCACTCGGGGATCTCTGCGTAGAAAAGCCTGACCTTGCGCTCTGCCAAGAATCCAGCAATCCATTTGTCATGAACTCGTCCCCCACAACTGTTTCTCAAGAGGAACGGCAACAAGGCGACTTCTTTACGATCACGGGGGAGCATGTTTCCTACCTTAAGCAAACCCGCCA
>DATDWF010000030.1:0-2815 GCA_035289745.1 Candidatus Nanoarchaeia archaeon | reverse complement strand
GAAAGCTGCCCATTGCCGGCAGGAAATTCCAGGCTTTCCAGCTCGGCATTCTGCAATGATAAGGATTCATATCCCATCGCCGGGAAAGAGATGCTCAGGCCATCTTTGGAAGAAAAAGCCACGCCATTCACTTCAATCCGTCTCGCCGTCCCGTCCAGCGAAGCATCGGCCGCATCAAAGCCCAGCCGCCCGGCATAGTCTTCCAGGCGAAGCACGATGCTTCCGGCATTGTTGACTTCCAGTACATCTTTGTTCACCGTAATCCGCTTCGCCAAATCCGCAAAATGGAATTCCAAGACTGCGGCTTTCATGTCCTGGTCAACGGGAGGAACCCGGTCGAAGGAAAGAATGACATCAATAGCTTTCCGCGACGATTTGATATCGTCCAGCTGCTGGTCTTCTGCAAATGGAACATCCCCGGAATCATTCCGCAGCTGCCCGATGACGGCGCTCGTTAAGCTAAAGCCTTGCTCTTTTTCGTTCATGAACAACAGGAAAAGAATCCCGCCAATCAGCAGGGTGCCGAGAAGCAAATACATCCTCGTGTGATGCGGCGCAGGGGGAAGTCCTCCAGACATAGGGAATGCCTCTTTTTCTTTTGATTAATTTCTGATACGATGGGGACGCTTTCGTTAATAAGCTTTTTGGTGAGCAAACCTATAAACGCAAAGAGCTCGAGAAAGAAGCTCATCCCTAATCCAGCTCAATGACCGTACTCTTCTTATTTTTCGAAGGGGCATCCGGCCCCCCCATGCCGCCCATGCTCCCCCGGTTATCTTCCATAAGCTTTTCGATCAGTTCCATAATGTACTGCGGGTCATTGATATCTTTCAGCTCGAAAGCATTGGTTGTTCCCCCTCCCCGAACGAAAATGGTCCCATAACCCAGCAAGCGCTCCAGCCGATTCTGATGCAGGTTGATGTCCGGCACGAAGCCCAGCGGGCGGAAATACACGTTGGTCTTGAACTGGCGGATGATGCCCAGTACGACGATGAGCTTTTCTGGAGTGATGATATAGCGAACCAGCTGGCGGGAGACCTCGGCATACGCCACACCCAGAAAGGCAAAGCCAAAGACAAAAGAGCGAAAAGCAGAAGGGATAGCAATCCCTTTAAAGGCGAGGATGCCGAGAATGATCAACAGGAAAAAACCGCAGCCATATTCAACAAGAAAAGCTTTGCGGGAACGCCGCAGCACAATGACAATATTTTCCTCTTTTTCCATGGAATGGTGAGGGGAATAAAACTTTATATACTTTGTGGCGTTCTTTTGGCCCATGCCCGAATTGCCGGAAGCCGAGACCATCGCACAGCAATTGCGGCGGAAAGTCGTGGGGAAAACCCTTGCTTCGGTAACAGTAAAAGACCGCAAGATTGCGGATGCCCGATTGCCCGGCATAAGAGGAGCAAAGATAACCGGTGTGGCCCGCAAAGGCAAAGCCATCATTTTCGAACTCGATAAAGAGCGGTTTGTCCTCGTCCGCCTGGGCATGACCGGGCATTTTCATTATTATCAAAAAGGAACTGCTCCCCCGGCAGAAGAACAGAAGTATGAGATGGTGACATTCTCTTTTCACGACGGTTCCCTGCTGAGCTACAATGACATCCGGCGCTTCGGCCGCGTGCAGCTCTTTCTCTCCAAAGAAGCTTTCCAGAAAGCTCTGGCAAAATTAGGCATTGATGTGCTATCTTCGGCATTTACGCTGGCGGTCTTCAGAAAGCTGCTCCAGAAACGCCATAAAACGACGATAAAAATGGCGCTCATGGACCAGGCTTTGCTTTCCGGCATCGGCAACATCTATGCGCAGGAAGCGCTCTATCGGGCCCGCATCGATCCCCGCAGGAAGATCAGCACGCTTTCGGCCGGAGAGGTGAAGAAGCTTTATACTGCAATTATTGGCGTGTTACGGCTAGCAGTCAAAAAGCATGGAACGACCGTCGAGAATTACGTGCATCTCGAAGGCTCCGGCGGGTTTCAGCACTATTTACAAGTTTACCAGCGAGAGAAGTGTCCAAAAGGACATCTGCTGAAAAAAGAATATATCGGAGGAAGAGGAACAACGTATTGTACGACGTGCCAGAGATGAGAAGGCAGGAATAAGTCTCTGTAAAGCTTATATATTCCCTCTTGCTTTTAGGAAAATAATATCCATGACTCTCAAAATCCAATTCCAAAAACTGAAAGAGAACTGGCTGCTCATCCTGCTGGTGCTCCTCGTCGTTTTCTTCGTGCCGGCTTTAAGCGGCTCGCAGCAATTGCTGCCGAGCTTTAGCACTTTTGAGCGAGCCATCGGGGAATCCCAAATTGCAGGAACCAAGATGGGTTCGCCTATCTATGATGGCAGCAGCTTTGCACCAGAAGCGAGCGATAGGAAAATCACGAAGACCGCTTCTCTTTCCACAGAAGTAGAGCAAGGCACGTTCAAAGAAGCCGAAAGCCAGCTGAAGAATGCCGTTACAGCTGCCGAAGCGTTCTTGCTCAATGAAAATGTTCAGAAATATGGCTCAGAAAGAAAAGCGTACTATTCCGGCAATTACTATATCAAAGTTGAAGCCAGCAAATATGCGGCTGTTATAGCGCAGCTCAAGCAGATCGGCGACGTCCAATTCTTCCAGGAGAGCAGCGAAGACATCACCAAACAGTTTACGGACGTGCAGATTGAATTAGAGGCGGAGCGCGAGCGCTTGCGGCGATATCAGCAGATGTTTGCTGAAGCCACGACGGTTTCAGAAAAAATCGAATTGAATGACCGCATCTTCGACCAGGAACGGCGGATCAAGTACCTGCAAGAGCAGCTGGAAAACGTAGAAACACG
>DATDWF010000029.1:0-3689 GCA_035289745.1 Candidatus Nanoarchaeia archaeon | reverse complement strand
CCGGGCTTTATCTTCTGGAACTTTGTCTTCTGGGAGGGAGTGGGGAGAATTATCGTCGACTTTTATCGCGAGGACGCTCTCTATTTTGGATTCAGCCTAGGGCAATGGTTTAGCCTCGTGATGGTGCTTGTTGCGCTCGGGATGTTCTGGAAAAAATACCGAGAAGATTGGAGAAAGATAATAACCCCGCAGAAAGCGCTTGTTAGCTAATCTAACAGAAAAGTTTAAATATTTGTTTAAAGTTAGCTTGTATAACATGATTACGGTTGAACAGGTGCTCCAATTTAAGTCTTCAGCAGACCTGTTGTATCAGGCCAAAGATTACACTTCAGCCACTATCCTGTATTTCAAGACTCTCTTTGCCCTCCAGGATTACGTGTTACTGAACAAGATTGGAGAATCACCAAAAGACCACGGGGTGCGGTTTAGGCTTTTAGAGAAACACTTTCCGGATTTGTATCACGAGCTTGATCTTGAATTTACCACGTACCGGGACACCTATTCAAAAGTCGTAGACAAAGAAACCTGTACCCGAATAAAAAAGAGAGTAGAAAATGACCTCAAGAAACATCAAATTACGAAGTGAACTAAAAAAACTAGTCGGCGAGCAGGTAGAAGATATTATCCTCTTTGGCTCGACTGTTCGCGGTAAAAGAAAGCCCCGAGATACCGACATTCTCGTCGTGTTTAAGAAAAAAGTCATAAAAGAAGCGGAATACCAGATCAGAAAGAAGCTAGAACAATATTTTCCGGAAGTCGCACTCATTTCTAAGACGAGCGAAACACTTTTAGACCCGACCTTTGATGCCCGGGAAAGCGCGCTATTTGAAGGAATGAGCCTTATCACCGGCCAAAACCTGGCACGACGATATGGATTTATCTCTTTTGGAATGTTTAAGTATACTTTTGGAAAATGGGAAAAGCTGCAAAAAACAAAGTTTTACTATGCGTTGAACGGAAGAAAAGGAAACAAAGGCATCTCACAAAAGCTAGAGTGCCTAAAACTGTCCGATCGAATTATTCTCGCCCCCTTAGGAAATATTGAGCCGTTTCGGGAATTTTTAGATTCCTGGAAATTAGAATATACTTATGTTCCAACAATGATCCCCGAAAGATTAAGTCACAAGAAAATCTTAGAAGCATAGTTAATAACGAGAGCCAAAACATGAAAAAAGAAATCCGCGTTCTGGGCCTGGATGATGCCCCTTTCGAGCTTTCCGATAAAGAGTGCTTGGTCATCGGCACTTTCTTCCGCGGCGGCACGACACTGGACGGTGTGCTGAGCACGAGAGTGGCAGTCGATGGAGAGGATGCCACGACAAAAATTATTGAAGCGGTCAACAAAAGCAAATTCAAACTGCAGATACAAGCACTCTTCCTCGACGGCATTGCCGTGGGCGGCTTTAACGTCATAAACATCCATAATCTGCATAAGCACACCGGTCTTCCCGCCATCGTCATCATCCGCAAGATGCCGGATTTCAAAACATTAGAAAAAACGCTGAAACAGCTGGGTATGGAAAAGAAATATCAACTGATGGAAAAAGCCGGCACGCCGCAGGAAGTGAAAACCAAGAGAGGAAAACTCTTTATTCAGGCGGCAGGCATCAGCATTCAGAAAGCAGAAGAAATCCTAAACATCTGCTGTACCCACAGCTCCATCCCGGAAGCCCTTCGGGCGGCACATCTTATTGGCGCAGGAATGGTGAAAGGGGAGAGCAAGGGGAAAGCGTGAGTGGCATTACGAATAATACCACTTATTCTTTTCCCGCTGCTCCCTATCCTTAGTGCTGTCTAGCTTGTTGATCCTCGGCCGATGCGAGGAAATGTCCCGCCGCAGCGTAATGTCCAGCAGCCGCAAAAAGCGGTTCATGCCTTCTTCCATCGCAAAAGGCCCTTGCAATAATCCTTCCCGGGCCGGCTTTCCGGAAAATACCAACAGGCGATCGGCAAGGTAGTCCAAAAACAGGAGGTCATGGTCAACAACAAGAATAGTAACATCCCGTTCCTGCGCGATACTCTTGATGACTTTCGAAACGATGGCCCGCTGCTCTACGTCGAGATAGGCGGAAGGCTCGTCCAGCAGGAAGAGCTCTGCATCCTGCGCCAAGCAATAAGCGATCGCAGCCCGTTGCAGCTGCCCGCCGGAAAGCTCCGAGAGTTTCTGCGTGAAGAACGATTCCAGCTCGAGCGGCTTGATGAGCTGATGCGGATATTTTTCCATGGCGCGCTGCAAGAACGTTCCGACCAGTTCGTCCGATGCCGTCTCCAGATATTGTGGCTTGTACGCGACTTTGACTTTCCCTTCAATCTCTCCGCTATCAGGTGGCAGGACGCCCGCCAAGAGCTTGATGAACGAGGTCTTGCCGATGCCATTCTCTCCCAGCACTCCGATGATCTCGTTGCGATAGAGGGTTCCGGCCTCGGTTTGCAGGCGGAAATGGCCCAGCGTTTTTTGCAGGGGCTGCCAGGAAACCAGCGGCTTTTTGGGAGCAGTGCTCAGGAGCCCCGTCTTTTCAAAGCGCAACGCATGATCACGAAAACGGACATTCTCTTCTTTCAGGAACCCGTCTAGGAAAGCATTGATCCCCTCACGGGCTGCTTTCAATCCCGAAACCACGCCAAAGACACCTTCATGCCCGTACATGATGTTCACCAAATCCGCGAGATAATCAAGGATGATGAGATCATGCTCAATGACAAGGACTGCTGTCTCCGGATTTGCCAGCGAACGAATAAATGAAGATGTGGCAATGCGCTGCTTGATGTCCAAGTACGACGTCGGCTCGTCGAAAAGAAATAAGTTTCCTTGCTTAAGGGCCGTAGCCGCAATCGCCACGCGCTGCAGTTCGCCGCCAGAGATCGTTGCCACATCATTGTCTAAAAAATCCTGCAATGCCAGCTGCTCGACGACCGCAGCCATTTTTCCCTGCACATCAACGCGCTGCAGCAATTCGCGCACGGTTCCGGAAGCTTGTTTCGGGATTAAATCAACCTGCTGCGGCTTATACGCAAGAGAAATTTCATTTTTCTGCAGCCGCTCCAGGAAACGCTGCATTTCCGTGCCCCGGAAATACTGCAGCACTTCAGAAAACTCCGGCGGGTTCTGCCAGTTCCCCAGATTGGGCTTGGTGATGTTGGCCAGTATCTTTAAAGCAGTTGATTTGCCGATGCCGTTCTTGCCGAGAATGCCGGTAACTTGACCGAACAGCGGCGTGGGGAGGGAGTAGAGTTCAAAGAGATTTTCACCGTAGCGATGTATGGGCGGTTTGTCCAAAGTCGTCGGCAGGTTGATGATCTCAATGGCGCCAAATGGGCAGCGATTGACACAAATCGAACATCCCGTACACAGAAATTCGTCTATCCTTGCTTTTTTATCTTCCCCCGGGTATATACAATCAGCCCCCGCTCTATTAACCGGACAAAGTTTGGCACATAAATAGTTCCCACATTCGTGCGGATGGCATTTTTCCCGATTGATAATCGCAATACGCTTTTTCATGGGCGAAAATGAGACAAGGCATTTTAAATGATTTGCGGTCGGAAAATTTAAAAAAGAGGCTCATCTCGAGCATCGCATGGCCAAGTGCAGCATCTGCAGCGAGAAAATTGCCGAGCTATTCCTCGAAAAGCTGAAAGGAACCATCGTCAAGAAGCCCGGCAGCGGAAAGCAGTATCCGGTATGCTTT
>DATDWF010000028.1:0-11796 GCA_035289745.1 Candidatus Nanoarchaeia archaeon | reverse complement strand
TAACGTGCGAAGAGGAATTCGCCCTGAATCTCGGAATCAAGAACTTCGGCACGGATGACCAAGATTTGGCTGCTGTCAGCATCTACAGCCGGACGCTGGAGATTAACAAGCAGGTAAAAGACATCAAATTAGGCGAATTTGATGATGACAATACCTCCTGGGCACAGCGCTTCGTGTTTCCCCTTCCCGAAGGATTGAAAGAAGGGAAGCAGCTCATCGAGCTTCGGGTTTTTGTTAACAGGGATGACGTAGAAATGATTACGAACGTTGAAGTGCCTATTGCCACGTGTACGCTGCCGGAAGAAGAGCCTGTAGAACCTGCTCCTGAAACCCCAGAAGAAACGGTAGAGGAAGAAGTTGTCGTTGAAGAAGCTGAAGAAGAAAATATTGGCGAACTCTTCGAAGAAGGCACGCAGCAGATCTCTTCGTCTGCCATCGTTTCTACGGTAGAAAACCCGTACACCCTGCAAGACGTCTTGGTGGCAACTTTGCTGGTTTCCATCGTGCTGGCGCTGGCGATCATTACCCTGCTATTTACCAACCTGGTGGCCCCCCAAAAATCTGCCAGAAAAATGATGAGGATTACGAGGATGGAAAAAAAGGCAGAAGCGCCTCAACCAGAAAAGAGTGATAGACGAAAAGTAAAACAAAACAATCGCGAGGTTAAACGAAAATGAAACTGAACAAATGGATAAGCATTATCGTGGTGATAGTTGCTTTGCTGGTGACGGCGAAGTTTGCATTAGCAACGGCGCCGACGGCTAGCGATGGAGAAATTGTAACACTCGAAGATACAACCTACACCTTTGCTGCTGCCGATTTCAGCTTTGCTGATGGAGAGGATGATACTGATACTTTTGCTACATTGAAAATAACGAGCCTCCCCGCTAAAGGGAAACTGAAAGTGAGTGGCGTAGATGTTACTCTTAACCAAGAGGTTAATGTCAGTGGAACAGGCTTTGCAGGAACGTTAACGTTCGTGCCAACGGCCAACGAAAATGGAAATGATTACGCCTCTTTTGGATTCACGGTGATTGACAGTGCGGATGAAGAATCCACTGCCAACACCATGACCTTTGATGTCACCCCCGTCAACGACGCTCCGGTTGTCAATAGCATCGCTGGTGACACCAGCCTTTTTGAAGGCGAAGCGTTCACCTGGACGGTAAGTGCAAGTGACGTTGAGAGTAACACTGTCGCCATCGATACGACCGCCTCCACCGTAGACGGAAAAAGCCTTTCGACGGTCAGTGGGTTAACGGTAACGGGCTTTGATATCAAGTGGACTACTCCAGAAGCAGGAGAAGCGAAGAACTACGTGTTCAGCATCGTTGTGAAAGAAACAACGACCATCCCGGCACTCAGTTCTGCAGCTAAAGACCAAACGCTAAGCGTCAAGCCCTATTTCGCCATCAAGAGCTTAGAGATCAACGGCAAGAGCTCTGGTGACCTTTCTTTGGAGGAAACCAACGAAATTACCGTTGAAGTGCGAAATGACTTCACGGAAGATTTAGAGAATGTAGCAATTACCGCCACCCTCAAAGATGTGGGCGATGATGATGATCCAGAAGAAGCGGACGAGTTCGACCTCGATAATGGCAAGAGCGAGGAAGTGACTCTCGAATTCACCCTCAACAGCGAAGATGTTGAAGAAGACAGCTACGAGCTGGAGATCCGGGTTGAAGGCGAGGATGAAGACGGCAACATGTACACCACTATCTTCACCAAAACCGTCGACGTGGAAAGGCCCAGACACCGCGTGATCGTCTCGCGTGTCGTAGCCAATCCAGAAACGCTGCTGTGCAGCTTCCAGCAGACCAGCCTGCAGGTTAGCGTTGAAAATATCGGCAAGAGCGACGAGGACAATGTCGAAATCCGCGTCCGGAATGCTGCCCTGAAGATCGATGAGCGCAAGAGCAACATCGAGCTCGACAAGTTCTCCGAACGGGACAACGACGCCCGGGCGACGTTCGACCTTTCCGTGAAAGGCGCAGCTGCGGGTGATTACGAGCTGAGCGTTGAAACGTACCGCGACGGCGATCTGGATGACAGCCAGAAAGTGGCGATTACCGTTGAAGGCTGTGCCGCTGCTCCCGTGGAGCAAAAAGAGGAGGGCCTGCCGATAACGGATGAGTACATCCAGCAATTGCGGGAAAAGCTCGAAAAGAGCCTCGTAGAACAATCGCAGCAGCCTTTGCAACCGCTCCGCACCGTCGAAGGCTTCCGGCAGAGCGACACATATGTTGCTTTGTTGGCCGTGCTCACGGTGCTGCTGCTGATTGCCGTGTTGCTGGGCTTAGTGACGATGGTCGTTAAGAAGAGATAAATTCTCTTCTTTATTTTTTTTTATTAACGGAGGAAAAAAAATGCCTATTGATAATAAGTATAGCCGGGGGGATGTACTGGAGTTGCAAGGAAAAGAACCAGTATATTTTCTTGTAACGTATGAGCCTGAAAAAAATAATGACGAGCGGTATGGCGACCGGTATAGAGTTCTTGAATTAACTTTGTTACATGATCAAAGTGGAGGCATATTTGAAGGCTCATGGCGTCTTCAAGGGATCTGCGAGCCGGTTAGAGATATTATTGAAAATGATTATATAATAAAAGTAAACCACATCGATCTGGCTGAAGGGACAGTTAATTCAGCTACTATTGTGAAAGAACATCCGGTTTTAGTAAAATATTTGAGAGCAAGTTTTAATAGATTTGGCTCCCTTTATGGATTATAGAATAAACATTTTCTCTTTTAATGTTTCATTTCTATTTCTGTCAATCGAGCAAACCGTTCCAGCCCAGAAAAAATAGCCGTTAATTTCTCATTCACCATCCCCACCAAAAAAGAAAGCTCTCCGGCAAACAGCATGCGTTCATCCTGATACAGCGGCATCTCTACAAACTGCGAGCCGCGAATCTCGATGACCAGCTTCTTGCCCAAGCTTATTAGGCAGCTTTTCTTGTATTGGGTCCTGACGATGGTTAAGAGCCGGTGAACCGCTGCCAGATCCCGACAGGCCACATGCAGGATAAAAGGCTCGACCCGCAGCCAGACTAAGCCATCGGCATTATCGATAATGAAGAAATCGTCGTCAATAAGCTCGTGGCTTACTTTCAGCCATTCCGTCTCGTTTTTCTTCCCGCTGCCCCGCCACAAATACACACGGCCGGAGCACGACGAAGTCGTATAATAATCCGGGTGGACATTCAGAATATTCAGGATTGGAATAACCCGAGCATCGATCGAGCCTTTCTTGCTCCTATCTCCTTTCTCCAGAAAGGTTTTCTTCTCGTTGTCGAAAGTCATGGTCGATGAAAGTAATGCTATGGTGAGCCTTTGGCGCCGTCTGTGGCGGTGCGACGGGTGTGTCGCAAGCTCCACACCCTTGCGCGACACTCCGGAGGAGCCATCCCTCGTCGCGCCGCACGCCACGACGCAAAACGGGATCGTTGTCCCGTTTGCGCAAAAGGGCACGAAGAGCCCTTTTAGCGGCGCAGACACGACAGGGGACGCTCCATCCGGGATGTCGTGTAGGACATTTTGAACGAGGTGAAAAAAGTCCGTCTGCCGCCGTCGCAGTGCGTGCGACAGGGTAAAGCGATTAACGTATCTTTTTCGTGAACGTACGTATTAAGTCTGCCCGCAGGCCGCTCGCTCGGTCTGTTCTGGCTTGTAGTCTCGTCCAAAGCTTGCAGCTTTATCGCAGGAACAGAACAATGTGTTTCTTTTGAACAATGGAAATTCCGAGCTCGCCTCTTGGCCAAGCGGGCAGACTTAACTTAATACGTACGCTTTTTTCTCGGTGGTTAGGATTTTCCCCCGGAGCTCTTCGTGCCCGTGCCAGTCCAAAGCATGCTCGAGCACTTCAGCGATGGTCGTAACCGGAATGATGGTTACTTTGGCTTTTTTTTCCGGCTCAATGACGATGTCCTGCAGGTTTACTTTCGGCACGATAATAGTCGTAATGCCCGTGTCAATGGCTGCTTCGACTTTAGAAGAAACTCCGCCTACGGGCAAGACTTCTCCCCGGACGGAAAGCGAGCCGGTCATCGCCACGTGCTGCTTCACGGGGATGCCTTTGAGCGCAGAGATGATGGCCGTGGCCACGGCGATGGATGCAGAATCGCCTTCCACCCCTTCATAAGTCTGCAGGAACTGGACGAAAATGTCTTTGGTTTCCCGGATGTCTTCGCCAAAGTGCTTCATGATGATCGCAGCAACATTCTTGACGGCTTCTTTAGCAATTTCTCCGAGCTTTCCGGTGGCGATGATCTCCGCTTTCTTCCCGCCCGGAGTAACTTCTGCTTCGATGGGCAGGAGAATTCCCGAATAAGCGGATCCGCCGCCGATGACCGCTAAGCCATTGACTCGCCCCACGCTGCTTCCCGTCGTTACGATAACTTCATACTCTTTCTTTTGCTCGATGTGCTTGTCTGCAATCTGCTGTTCCAAAGCCCGGGCCAGTTTCTTGGCTTCCAGGACGTGCCTCTTGAGCACATAATCCGCTCTTTCTTCTTTTGCCAAATCTCCCGCAGCCCGCACTAGGCCACCTAAGTTGCGCAGATGCAGCGTCAAATGCTCTTTGCGATTGGCTCTTCGCCGGGCTTCACTGATTAGTGTATTGATAGCTTCCAGCGAAAAATGCGGTATTTTCCCTTCTTCTTTTTTCACTTCCTGAGCGACAAAGCGGGCAATTTTCAGGCGGTTTTCTTTCGTATCCAGCATGGTCTCATTCATGTATATCTCATATCCATAGCCCCGAATCCGCGAGCGGAGTGCCGGATGCATTCTCTTTATCGTCTCCAAATTTCCTGCAGCAATGAGGATGAAGTCGCAGGGCACGGGCTCCGTGCGCACCATAGCTCCGGCAGAACGTTCGGACTGCCCCGTGATGGGAAATTTCTTTTCCTGGAGTGCCGAAAGCAGCTCATGCTGCGTTCTCGGATGCAGCGTCGCAATCTCGTCGACGAACAAGACGCCGAGGTGCGCTTTGTGGATCATGCCAGCAACCACGCGCTGGTTTGCGGGGGTGCCCAGGCCGCCGGAATTTTTACAAAGGATTCCGTTTACAAAGATGTTTCCAGAGTTGGTGGTAATATTGTATAGTTTACCTTGGTACGGAAACCGTTCTATTTTGGTGATGGTTTGGGAGGCGAGTTTCATGCTGTTGGAACCCCTATATTATTTAAGATATTGTAAAGCTCGTGTTGCTTTAATCCCAATTTATTCATGACTTTTTCTGCCCCTTGGCCTTTGTTGACACCCCGGCAATATTTTTTGTGCATCTTTTCTTCAAAGTTTGAGAGATATTTCTTCAAGTTATCTTTCTTGTAAATACAATAATTAATCGTAACGTTTTTCGCAAATTTTTCGGTATTCTCTAGTTTTTGCGAGAGAATAAATCTAAAGATTCTTCTCGTACCCTCATATTTCTTAATGCTATAGTTATGAATCTTTCCGATGGCAATGCCTTGTCTATCTAAGTAACAAATTATTTTAGTTAGAAACTGAATTCTGTTTGACTGAAGCTTTGGTTCTCCGGAAATTCCAAACTCTATACGAGCGCCACATTTTCCGTCAGAAGAAATGCCGATTTCACTCCCTAAGAGGGAGCCATAAAACTCATGCTCAAATTCTTCGTGTAATGGTATCCAACTCGGAATGACTAGATTCATCGTTGTTTTTTTACCAATAGGAGCTCCCAGTGCCTTAAAGAATCGGATAATGTTTCTGTTTGTGTTATGGTAGCAAAAAGAGGTTTCATTTATTCCCCCCCGGGTTGTTCTCATGTTGTTGTCAATAGAATATCCAAAAATGCTCATTAAATCTCTCCCAAATTCCTGAGTAGCTTCTAATTCTGAACTTGAGAAGAATATTTCATTGAGGTTCTCAGTAATCCCCCCATCACCAAATGTGGCTCCAAGAACTTTCGCTATAAGTTGGAGTTTCGGGTTATCTATCTTTAAATGAACTAACCCCTGTTTCTTGAGCCATTCTACGGTTTGTACGGGAACTGGAGCAGAATGGTTGTCCCACCACCATCTTGTTCTTCCGGAGGAAACACCCAGTTTAGTTGCAAGCCGCTTGTACCCCCATGAAGAGTTTTGCGTTTTTAATTTTAAATAATGGTAGTATGATTTCGCTAATTTTTGCTGTCGCTCATCAAAAGTATTGATGATATCTTGTTCATCAATGATACCATCAGAGCTACTCACAATTTCATCCCCTTCCTCAATGCCTCCTGCTTCAACATAGGCAATTTTTCCATTCTTCCAAAGAGCTACTTTGTGTTCTGGTGTAATGACAAGTCCCTTATTTTCGGAGGTAATTAATTTTATCATTTCACCAATATGATCCTGTCTATTGGATGATAAAACTTCGACTGGAGAAATGGAACCATCTGTTTCACCCCACACTCTCATTTCATTTTTAGGGAGGAATATTGCTTCGTAATTATTTTCATTTCTTTTTATGTTTTTTTCATGCTCGAAAAATAATTTGTCAAGCTCATTGTTTATCTGTACATCTCCCACCCCTAATTTGTGCACTACTTGCAAATGACTAAAACACTGGAACGGATCATGAAGTACATCGCCTAAGAGCGCTCCCGCATGTGCCCCCGTCGCATCAAAGAACGGCGCTTCTTTCTTGCCGAAATTATCGACGATGACTTTCGGGACAATGACTTTTTGCATGCCGAACATGCGCTGGCCCATGCTGAGCATCATGGAAAATACTGCCAGGAAAAGAATGCCCCCGAGAAAAAACGCTGCAAACATGATGTCAGATTGGTACCGGTTGCGGATCCACCACGGCGCTAAGAGGGTGATGATGGCGACGACAAACAGCAGGAAATTGTTGTTGCGGAACATCTGCTTGCCATCAAGGAAGTATTTCTTTACTTCTTCTCTGCCTGTTCCTGCTTGCACCGTCTGGATGAGCGGATTGTTCTCATCGTTCGGATTCGGCAGGGCCAGAATGTCTTTCAGGGATGATTTCGGCAGCAGCTCTGCTAACGCGAGCCCCAACATGGACTTGCCGGTTCCCGGCTCGCCGATCAGGAGGACGTGCCGGCGCTGCAAGGCCGCTTTCTTGATGATTTGCACTGCTTCGTCCTGCCCCACCACTTGGTCGACAATTTTCTGGGGCACAGGAATATCTTGGGTTGATTTCATGTTTTTTCGACAACTTTTTCCGATTATTTTTATTTTGCTTTACCTCTGGTGCAGAGGGGGTATTACTTTGCCTAGAGAACACCGAGAAACCACTCTCCACTCAAAGCCCCGACCAATCTTTAAAAGCTTTATGCTGTTTTTTAGCCTAAGCGGCACTGCTGGAGCTGCCACTCCCTTTTTTAGTCAGCTTCACGTAAATCTCTGCAAAATGCTGCTCTTGCTCCATAAGCACTTTCTGCTGGTTTTCCAGGTGGAGCAGCGGCAGGAATGTAATCACTTTTTCCCGACGGCCGGCTCGCGGGGGCACAAGACGGGAGAACGCCAGTCGCTCGGTTTTTTCTTTCTGGATATAATAATTGAGCTTCTGGTAAATATCGCGGATGGCTTCCAGAACGTCCATGCTTTTTTTGGGAACAACAAAAGGAACGGGGCGATGCTGTTCAATGAACCGCCGGCGGGAGGCCATGGCCCGCTGCAGGGCTTCGACGAGGTCATTGATGGAAACTTTCCGCTGCCTCGGCTGGGGATTTCTCGGGATGAGCTGATAGCTTTCTTTTCCCCGAACTTTCTTGCCCGCCAGCTCATCGAAGAACTCTTCTTCCAGCAGTGCATCTTCTGTCTGGTTCAGCAGCGCATCAAATCTGGTGAGATCGTTATCGACGAGATGGGCTGATTTTAGTTTCAAGAGCAGCGCTGCTGCCAGGAGAATTTTTCCGGAGATGCGGAAATCATGCTCCTGCATGGCTTTGATGGCTTGGATATACCGCTGCGTCAGCAGACTAATATTAACGTCCCACGGATCCATCTGTTCGTTTTTTATGAGATCGAACAAGAGGGTTTTCCACGTCACCTCTTCCTGGTTAAGGAGGAGGTCGAAGATTTGCTGTTGCATGGAGGAAGAAAAATCGCTAATACTATTTAAATCGTGCGGGTTTTTGGCTTCATCATCCCCTCTCTGCTTTTTGTACTCCACCCGCTAAAACTTTAAAAAGAACGGCTGGTCACGCTTTTCGACATGAAAACGAGCTGCTTTATTACTGTAATACTTCTCCTCTTCTTTTTCGGAATGGTTCGGGCTGAAGATGCGTCTTCCAATGCGAGCGGAGAAGCCGTGGAACAGCCTTTTACTTTTACCGTCAATGCTTCTCCAAGCTCTGGCCAAGCGCCGCTGGATGTTCTTTTTACAGCCGTCTCTGATAGGCAAGAACCCGTAACCTTTGCTTGGGATTTTAATGGCGATGGAATGACGGACAGTACTGAACAAAATCCAAGCACGACCTTTGAGCAGCCGGGGGACTATATTATTGTCATTACCGCCACCGATGCCCAAAACAGCACGGTTCAGAAAAGCATCCTCGTTTCTGTGATGGAAAATCCCGCGGCGGGGTTGAACATTACCTCTTATTTTCCCGCTGCCATACAGGAAGGAGAGAATGAAATTACTATCATTCTGCGGAACAATGGAGAACAAGCCCTCTCCGATCTCAGCGGCAAACTGGTCGGCCCAGGGATTCGCCATCTCTCCTCTACGTCCATTTCCGTTCTCAAAGCGGGGGATGAAGACTCGCTGAATCTCAAAGCCCAATTCCTGCGTAGCGGCACTCTTTCAGCGACATTAAAGATTGCCGGTGTGAATTTTCCGGTCACTTTTGAAGTAGCTCCTGCTGTTACGTATAGCAAAGAAGAGCTGCAGCAGCGGCTGGCCCAGCTGAAAGAAGCCGTACAGGCGCAGGAGAGCACTTATTATGACAAAAAAGCGCAGGGGTATTTGGTCACTGAAGTGTTTGAGAGCATTAAAGATGTGAAACGCCGCCTGCAGGATGCGCAGCAGAGCCTCTTGACGGGAAACCTCAACGGGGCGGCAGTCGGTTTGGATATTGTCTTTTCGGCGGTGGAAGACATTACTGCCGATTTGGACCATGCCCAGAAGCAGAAGCAGACCATGATGATGTGGCTGAAAGACAATGCGCTGGCAATTACGGCCATCATTGCTGCTTTGGGAACACTCAGCGGGATTCTGGTGAAAGTAACTAGCCATACCAAAAAGTTGGGGGAAAACGTGTGGCAGAAAGTGAATTTTAAGAAAAATGAAACGACGAAGAAAGACGAGACAGCAGCGGTTGTCAATGAGGTTCTCATGGCCTCTGAAGGTTCGGAGAAGACAAAAACGGCCGAAGAGAAAAATGAGGAAAAGAAAGATGAAAATGGCCCTGCTTCTGTCTAACTTTGTTTCTGTTTCTTGTTGTAACTACACCACCGTTAACGAAAAAGTTTAATTATTCAGCCACTTTTAAGCGTGGAGTGAAAAAGCGAAGATATCCGGTCGCTGTTGTAGTTTTGATTTTCTCTTTGCTCTTGCTTCCTCTTGCCATAGCACCACCACCGCCACCACCGCCCGTTCCCGAAGACTTTGGCTCGTCTTCTCCTGAGGAAGTAACACCCGCTGCTGAACCTTCCGAAGAAGATGCTGATGCTCTCTCTTTAGGGGAAGTCGCGAGAAGTCCTTCCCTAGAAAAACGGGTAGAAGAGTTAGAGAAAAAGATGAAAGAGCTAGAGCGAAGCCGTACGGGTTTCTCTCTTGTTGAGACATTCCTCCTTGTTTCCAATCTAGTAACACTGGCTTTGGTTTTATATCTCCTTTTGCGCAGGCGCCCTTCACAAATGTAATTTCATTCTCTTGCAAAGGACAACGAATGTTTAAATAATAGTTAAATCTCTCTGTATCACAAAAAAGAGGAAGTGATTTGTAATGAAAAAAATTTACTGTAGTGGTCTATTGTTGGTTTTATTCTTTGTCGTGGCTTGTGCTCCGACGGTTCCGGAAGCTCCTTTAGAAGAAGTTTCTGAAGCAGATTTGCCGCCTGAACCGAAGGCGCCCGGTTCAATTGTACCATTAGCGGGAAAGGCGTACACGGATGAGTTACGGTTAGCAGGGTACGCTGATCCGACGGGCTATTTTTCTATTTCTCCTGATCCGGTAGTGAGTTTATGGAGCCCAGATCTTTCTATTTTACAAGAGTCTCGTGTAGAAAAAGACCAATTAGTGTATCGTTATGGCTACAAGACAGATAAGAATGGAAAGTGGCGGAAATTTGAGTATAGCTGCTCTGAGGGATGTTCTCCTGTACGAAATTCAAATTGGCTGCGCTTGACCGCAACTGGAAAAGCAACACGGAGTTTTATTATAAGTTTGGCTGATTATGATTTAGCCGAAGCAAATTATCTTCTCGCTTACGCCTGTTCACGAAATCCGATAACAAAACAATTCAATTGCCATGACAATAAATGGATGGCGCACGAGTTTAGAGTTGATTTAACCAATTGTAATAATGCTGATGATAATTGTCCTGATGGATATGGCTGTGAAGCGGATCCTTCCGATGCGACGAAGAGTTATTGCTTGCCCTTGCCGGAAGATGTAGTTTGTGGCAATGGAATTGTAGATGCAGGCGAAAACTGTGCTACCTGCGCATTAGATGTGAGTTGTACTGCAGGAGAGGTGTGTTCTGTGGAGGGATTATGTACTGTTTCTTTAGGAGAAGATTGGTCTACAGATGCTCGGGATTATGTTTTCTATGAGGATTGTGAGGATCTTCCTAATAGCGGCTGGGTTCAAGTTTCTGGTATTGATGTAACAGATACTATTTCCAAGGAAGGGGAAAAAGCCTGCGTTATTGGTGATGGAGCGTCTAGTCTTATGGCTTACGGATTAACAGACGATGATGATACGGGTACCTGTTTTGGGGCTTGGGTTTACTTCGGAGAAAAAAGTGGAGAGAATGATAAAGCTGCAGGGTATCTTTATTATGGTGATGGGGGGGGTAGTCCGTTTGCTTATGGCGATCAATCTGGTGGTCGCTGGTATGTGCATCCTGCTCCATATATCGTTACTGATTTAACTTATACCAAACCGGGATGGTATTTCACTTATTTCTGTCAGCCGGAAGCTAATCTATGGCATGCGGGTGTTGGTTACAATGTTTTGAGGATTGTTGCTAATGCTGAAACTAATTATTTTAGAGTTTCTGGGTATAATTACTGGGTTGATGGGATACGTGGTTGGAATGGAAGGTCCATTTTAGATATGCCCAAAGTAGCAGGTACGGGGAGTATGGTGTCAACGGTGCTAGATGAATTAGTTTATGATTCTGCAACAGAAAGAACATGTACTACGATCCAAATTACAAACTCTACTTGCCGGGATTGTCTGGTACAAAGCTGTACATGATGCCTCCTAAAAGAAGTTTTAAAAAATAGTGGGATACCTTTCTTCCATCCGGAAGTGCCGCTTCTGCCCAGATAATCTTTCCACCGAGATAGTCATTGACCATCAGAGCCGTAACCGCGCATTGCCCCCACGCCGGGTTTTCCGGGTGCCAATGGTCGGGGTCGGAACTGGTTTCCGAGCACCACGCTTTTTGCAAAGCTGCAGTTATTGTTTCAAGATTCATGTTTTTGCGGGCATTCTGGTACTGGGCCTGCCCGGATTCGAACCGGGGATTAACGCCTTACTTCTCTGATGAGTGTAAGGGCGCTGTCATGTGCGGTCTTTCATAAGATAGCCGCTAGACCACAGGCCCACGGGGCAATCAGATTGGTTTGTTTTAAATAGATTTCTCTCCG
>DATDWF010000027.1:0-11047 GCA_035289745.1 Candidatus Nanoarchaeia archaeon | reverse complement strand
GAAGCATCAGTTCTGGAGCAGCTGAGCGATCCGGGACATCCGGGCGTGCCAAAATTTATCGATCGCCTGGACCGCGAAGACGGCCAGTATCTGGTTCTGGAGTATGTGGATGGGCAGAATCTGCAGACGCTGGTGGATGAGGAACGCTGCTTAACCCCGCAGGAAGGCGTACATGTGGCATTGCAGGCACTGGATATTTTGAACTATCTCCATTCGCGGAATGTCATCCATCGGGACCTCAAGCCGTCTAATATGGTTCTCGGCAAAGATGGCCGGCTGCGGCTTATTGACTATTCTACGGTTGGTGGAAAAATGGTGTATCCTGCGGACGGCTCGACGATTGTCGAGAATTACAGCGGCTATATGCCACCGGACTTCCTCAACGGCAAGCTGGACTCCAAGAGCGACGTGTATTCTTTGGGCGCAACGCTGTTTTATGCGATGACCGGAACTCGCCCCATCGACGCTTTGACGAAGAAAGGGCGGCTTGATGTTAGTAGATTGAAAGCGCCGCGCCACCTGCGAAGGATTCTCAAAAGCATGACCCAGCCGGATTTGGAAAAGCGGTTGGATGTGGAAGGGACGGTTAGAGAGTTGCTGAAGATGGGTGATTTGCCTGATGATGGCGCGTTGGAGTTGTTGTCGGATGAATCGCCGTCGTACCTCTCTTTTCTAGGGCAGAGGCTCTATAAGAAAATCATCGTGAAAGGTGGTTCACTTTTTGGAGGAGAGGTTATTTATGTCTTAGGCTATCATGCGAACCCTTCCTTCTGGAAGAGAATGGTTATCCCTTACGACGGACGTGAGTGTCACTTCCATAGCCAGTATTCTACTGAGCATACTCATGTCTTAGGCAAGTTGCATCAACTGGCTTTCGGAACACCACCGGAACCGGCGGGTCATGGGAATAATATTTTTCATTCTCTAGATCATATCCATACGGTCACCGGGGGCTTATCTTTTGCAGGCTGTTACATCGCCCTCGCTGCTCTTGTCAACCCCGCTTTCCTGCTTATCCCCGTCGCCACCAATCTGGGCTCTTACATTTTCGAGCAAGCGCTGGACGTCAAAAAAGAACATCAGAAACTGCTGGAAGAAAAAAAAGTCCAAGCCGTCCGCACGAATGGCCGTCCGGTGGAAATTCCGCTGGTGAAGATAGACGACTCTTACCGAGAGGAACTAGAACGGAGAGTAAAAGCCACTCGCTGAGGTTTTCAACCCATGCTCCATCCCCACATCCGCGACGGAAAAGTTGAATATGCACTAGAAGACGTGCTCGACAAATGCCATTTGGCTCTCGTTGATACATGTTTTATAGATTACTATCCGGGCCGGAGGGAGTTCGCCAAAGAGCTGTACGATGCCAGCAGAAGCTCGTCATTGCATACGCTGAAAGCGCTCGTCCAGGAAGGCCATCAGGTGCTCCAATGGCGCCTGCAGCATTTGGTTACGCATGCCAAAGTGTCTACGATTCCGGAAGTCCTGCAAGAAGTGCAGAAATTTGAAGAGCATCTGCAATCAGTTCTCCGCTGGGGAAAAGAGCCGGAAAAAAAACGCACTCTCAAGCCCGTTCGCCAAGATGCAGGGGGAAAAGGCAGCCGCAGATCGAGGCGGAGCAATGACCTTACCCTGAAGCGCTCTGAGATTTATGAAGAGATGGAAGAGGCGGGCGATGGAAATGATCATATCGCGGCCCTGCATCTCCTCGATGCTTTCCGCAGCGACTTGCGGCGCTTGCAAACCACCCTGCAGCAGTACGGGGGCGCTTTTGCGGCGGTACAGCGGAATGATTTATACTCAAATACCGACTTCCGGCTGGTCGAAGCGGCTATCGGCTATGCTGCTGCGCATCCTGAAGAATTAGTTGCTATCCTTACTAATGATTCCGACCTGGGAAAAATCCTTAAAGAGGCGCGAGAAACCCAGCCGCAGTACCGGAATGCCGCAGAGCGAGTCCGGGCGTTTAAAGGAACTGCTTTGCAGTTTGTCGAAAAGTGGTACTTCTAGAAACTCTTACCAACGGCGTTATTGAAAACTTCGCTACGCTCAGCTGCTACCAGCTTCTCGCCTTAGCTTTTTGGAACTAACTACAGACATTCCTCGTAGGGGCATCCCCCTTGTCTGTTCGAAGTATTCCTTTAGGAGGCTCGACCTGAGGCTGGTAGCAGAACTTTTCAATAACGCTTTACCCGCTAGAAAAACAAATACACCGACAATGCCGCAGCAATGCCGATTAACGCCCCAACGACTACTTCTTCCGGCTTGTGCCCCAGGGAGTAATGAAAGCGTGATTTGAGCTTGTGCAGCCGCAACAGCCGTTGAATTTCCTTGCCTCCCTGGCCGACGGAACGGCGCACGCCCAGAGCATCGCGGATGACAATGAATGCGAGGACAAGACTGACCGCAAAGGTGCTGCTGGTTCCTTCCTGCAGATACAGAATCGTGGCCAGAGCGACCACAAAAGCGGCATGCGATGACGGCATGCCACCCGTCACGACCACATCGTGCCAGCTGAGCTTCTTGTGGTGGAACCAGTAGAGGATGATCTTGATGGTTTGTGCTCCAAAGCCAGCGAGCACGATGGCGGTGATGATGGTGTTCACGAGTGGAAGAAAGATTTTGCTGTTTTTAAGGCTTTAGCATTTTCCATTTTTTTTATCCGCCCTCTTTCTCCCGTTTTCTTCCTTACCGTAAAATCCACCAGCAGCGGGAGATGGTCCGAAAAGTGGAAATGCAGCACGGAATAGCGATGGACTTTTATCTCCGGCGATGTCAGAATATAATCCAGCCGTTTGGACGGATGCCAGACGGGCAACGTGACGTGCCGGGAATGCTTGTCCAAATTGACTCTGTCCCGCAGCCGGGTTTCTTTCAGCAGCTGTTTGATCTCCCGCTCTCCATGGTACGTGTTGAAGTCGCCCATAAGGATGACGGGTGTGGAAATGGCATTGACCATGCGCACTAGCTCTTCCAGTTGCTTTTCCCGGGCTTTCTCAAAGCGCGCCAGATGGACGAGAAGCAGCGTCACTTCTTCCGGCACGTGAATCTTCGCTTCAATGACGACGCGCTTGGTGCCTTCATGCAGCACGTGATAGATGACCTTAGAAATCTGGTACTTGGAGATCAGCGCATTCGCCTGCTTGTTCATGATAGGCACATGATGGAAAAGCCGCAGCCAGCCCTGCCAGGGATATTTTATTTTCTCCACAAAATCTTTCATGCCCAGCTTTTCTTCGATAAAGCGAACCTCATCTTTTCCCCGGCTGCGAAAAGAGCCGATATCTACTTCCACGAGCGCCAGGATATCCGGCTTTATCTCTTTCAGCGCCGCAACAATGCGCTCATCCAATCTCTTGGGCGGGAAGAACGTGCGCCAGAATTTCAGGTACTGGTACCAGAGGCCTTCGATGCCTTCGCAATATTCGATGTTGTAGCAGATGAGGCGGACCATGAAGAAAGAAAAAGAAAACGTGTATATATGTATTCCGTCAAGCTTTCATTTCAATATCCCATATCCAATCAGCCGAAAGCGGTCGCCAACCCGCCGGGAAAGCGTAATTCTATCACCAGGATTTGCACAGATGGGCTTGCGCAGAACGAGTGTCGTATTTTTCTTCGACGGGTCAACGACTACGCCCACTGTAGCAGCAGCATTCACGTTGAGCATGAGCATTTCGTTCTTCGCCAAAGGCTTGACTTCGACCTCTTCTTTCGCTCCGACAACGCGCTCGAGCAGGTTGGTGTCGATGACAATCTGCGCATGCACCGGCGGCATTTTGTCCGGCAGGCCGACTAAAGATCCTCCCAATGAATCCGCTTTGACGACGGACGGATCCAACAGCGTTCCCAAAGCCATGCTACCTCCTGGCGTTATTTCCGGCACCGCCACCCCGCCGGAAAAGATGTTGCTGATTTTCGTGCGCAAGGGCTTCCAGACGGGCTTGTTCTTTTCTTCGACCATATGGCCGGGGCGGATTTCTATTTCGTCGCCTTTCTGGAATTTTCCTTGTTTTACGGTTCCGCCCAGCACGCCGCCCACTAAGCTTTGGGGCTTTGCTCCCGGCTTGTTGATGTCGAAAGAGCGGGCCACCAGCATGAGTGGTTCAACATTTGTCAGGCGCTCCGGCGTTTTGAGATATTCCTGTATCGCTGCAAGCAGAACGTCGATGTTCACGTTCGCCCGGGCGGAAACGGGGATGATGGGCACATCTTTGTAGGGAGTATTGGCAAGGAATCCCCGAATTTGGCGATAGTTTGCCAAGGCTTCTTCATGCGTGACCATATCGATTTTATTCTGCACGACGATAACATTTTTCATGCCCGTGATCTGCAGCGCCATGAGATGCTCTTTGGTCTGCGGCTGCGGGCATTTTTCGTTCGCAGCAACGAGCAGCAGTGCGCCATCAACAATTGCGGCACCCGAAAGCATCGTCGCCATCAAGGATTCGTGCCCGGGGGCATCGACTAAAGAAATCTTTCGGAAAGGAACCGTAGGGCCATTACACTTCCGGCAGGTTTCTTTGGTAGTAAGCAGTTTACAAAGGGGGCATTCGGCAATCGTAAAATCCGCATAGCCCAAGCGAATGGTAATGCCTTTCTTGAGCTCTTCAGAATGGGTGTCGGTCCACTTGCCGCTCAGGCGCTCGGTAAGAGTCGTTTTGCCGTGATCGACGTGGCCAACAAGAGCAATGTTCAGCTCCGGCTGGATAGGCAGTTCTCTCTTTGCTGCACTGGCCTTTGCGGGGAGGTTTTTTGCAGATTCCGCTTTCTCTTTCTTGCTGCTTTTCTTCTTTGGAGCGGGCTCTTTTTTAAGCTCAATAGTCTGCTCTGGAGTCTTTTCTCCCGGCTCGCCGAGCAGTTCTGCTGCTTCTGCTTTCTTCTTCTCTCTCTTCGCCATACGGCATCAAGAACGAGGGGTATTTATAAAGATTTGTGGGAGACTTCGAGAAATCTTTTCGGTTTATTTCTTCTCCAGCAGCTTCTCCGCTAGCTCCGGCGTGATGCGGATTACCTGCGCCCCATCTCCATATTCTTCGGTGCTGAAGAGGATCTCCTGGAAGAGCTGTTCACAGGCGGTTTCCAAGCCGCTGGCGCCGACTTCCGGCGGGCTCCGTTTGGCAAGGAGTTCGTAAACGGCTTCATCAAGGGCGAGCGAATATCCCTCCAGCGCAAAGAGGTTCTGGTACCGCCCAATAACGGATTTTTCTGTTCCTTTGAGGATCTTTATTTTATCGTCGACGCTCAGCGGATCAAGAACCCCGATAAAAGGCAACCTGCGCACTAATTCCGGGCGAAGGCCGTAAGCAATCAAATCGTTCGGCGTGACGGCGTGGAGCTGTTCCCCATATTTTTGTGGCCGAACCCCCTCGCGCCCAAAGCCTGAAATGCTTCCCTGCAGGTCGCCCTGCCGCTGGGCAATGATTTTTGCCAGGCGCTTGCCGTCGCCTTCAAACGCTCCGGCGGTAATAAACAAGAGATTATTGGTACTCATGCGGATAGGCGTGCGCCGTTCCGTCGTGCCAATCTGTACATACGTACCGCCGAGCCAGCCGATGAGCTCTTCCTGCTGTTTCGGCCCGAAGAAATCTTCCCGCCATTCGCTGTGGACTACTTTGTCAATCTCATCAATAAATATCACGCCGAAGGGCGCTTCTTCTCCTTTGGTCTTGGCCCAAAAAGAAGAGAAAACAGTGGAAAGGCTTTCATCAACATAGCCGGCTGCTGATTTCCCGGTCACTGATGTTTTTGCCACAGGAAGCTCGGCTTTTTCGACGAGAAGATCCGTCATGTAGGTCTTTCCGACGCCTGGGGGGCCGATAAGGATCAAGTGCCCTTTAGGCAGTGCCACTCCTTCAGTTTCAGCCTGGGCTCGTTTCATATACAGGGAAAAAACAATGGCCATCTTCTTCTTCGCTTCCTCCTGCCCGACGACAAAACGGTCCAGATACTCGACGATGTTCTGGGGCTTATTCCAGTTAAGCTTCTCTTCCAGCACGAGCGGATCAAGCTTTAGGGATGCTTTTTCTTCTTTCACATTTTTCTCGTCTGGCGGCGGAATGGTCGGCTTGGATCGGGCTGCAGATCTATCAATAGCTTCCAGCAATTCCTCTAAAGCATCCCCAGATTCGTTCATGCGATAAAATTCCAGCTTTCCCTGTTCTTGATTACGGTATAGCCCAAAAAAGGCAGGCGGCTCGCCTTTGCTCCCGGAAAATACCATAGAGAATGGATAGCTAGGCCCCACAGCTTTTTTAAGACCATAAATTGGAAGAGGGACGTTTTCTAGCGGAACCCACTGGCCGTCTTTATATCTGCACAGATACTGCTTAAAATTAGTTTCTTCGACTGGAAGATAAAGCACATGCTTATTATTGAAAGGCTGGAGGACCCATGACCCTTCTTTTGGGGAATAATACTCTTCCTGCCCGCCATGATTAGTCTGAAAGCCCAGCAGCACTTTCACAAAGTTCTCTTTTTCTGCCATGGGCAGCAAGCCGTGAAACCAATGGTGCTGGTCAAAACCACTCAAAAGGTACTCTGGTCGGACATGCACTAGTTCTCCGCTGCTGAGAACGTAAGAAAAATCGGGAGTTGGAAAGAAGAAAATCCCCTGCAACAGTTGCTCTAAAGGAACGGCTTTTCGTTTGCAAAGAGCCAGGAGAGCGTCGAGCACAAAGAAGAGAAATACTTCTGATTATATAAATTTAAAGCGTGGAAAAAGCGATAAAAGCTTTATGCTTCTTTCTTTGCTAAAGTAATCTCCATATCGCTCACTCGCACTTGCCGGCCTTCCTTATTCTCGAATTCCTTGCTGTCAATGACGATATTCTTGACGGCAACGGTATTTTCCAGAAACCGCTTGCGGGCTACTTCGGCTACGTCCACCGCCCGGGTGATGAACTTGCCTCGGGCTTTGATGACGACTTCTTTCGACCCTTTGGCGGTAAACTGCATCACGACGCTCGTCACGTAATTCATAAACGGCTTCTCGCCGATAAAGACAGAGTTTTCTTCACGCCGAAGACTCGGTTCGCTCATAGCACCAGCCCTCCTTTCTGCTCTTGCTTTTTCAGGCGGGTTATATAGCCCGCAATGCTATTGCGCAATTTCTTGCTGCTGACAGAAACAAAGCGGTTGGTAAGATCTTTATTTGGTATGAAATCAGTGGTAAAATGCTGGCCGTACTTCTGGAACAGCTCTTTTGTGCGGCGTTTAATAACAGTCGTTTTAATTCGTCCCATGGGGAGTTCGAGCTAGGGATTATTTATAAAGATTACGGTGGGGATTGTGCAACCGTTTCCAGAACGCTTTTTAACAGAAAGATATAAAAAATAACCTCTTAATTTTTATGTTGTTCATGCGGGCGTGCCGGAGTGGCCAAACGGGCTAGCTTCAGGTGAGCGAAATCAGGGATTTCGAACTTCCCCCACTTCGTTCGGAAAGAGCTAGTGGCTTAGTGCCTACTCAGGTTCGAATCCTGACGCCCGCAGATTTTTTTAAATCTAAATGTATGATTCAATTTGAGAAAGAAATGGCAGATATAAGAACACGGCTTAAGGAACTGGAAGAACTGGGAAAAAAGTACAACGAAGAAATCTAATCATTTCTTTTCCAGCAGGCTATGGTTTGCAATTCCGCTTTTTACCGGGCGATTGTCATTATAGACATATATCTATAAATCTGGCCTGTGCTGTTTCCGCTTGTGCTTTCAATGGCCTAGAAGGATTGGCTTACGGAGAACCAGAAGGATTGGCACAACAACGCCTGCGAGATGCTGAACAGACTTCGTTAGAACTTGAAACCTATTTTGAACTCCTGCGGAGGTTTCCTGAATACAGAAAAGCCGAATTTATGACTTTTGAGGGTTTCTTTCCCGATAGCGAAAAGCAGCGAGCAGCAGCACTTGGCTATCAAGGAAATTATTATGTGATAGCCAGTAAAATGCTCTTAGAGCAATAACCTCTCTCCTACTTCTTCCCTTCTTTCTTCGACAGCCTTTTCATGAATTCATTGATAGAAAACATTGTCTCGGTTTGGCGTATTTTTTCCTGCTTGTCCTTGAAGAGCGCCAGGTCATGGACTTTCCTGCTGATGATTTTATTGAGGTCTGTCGTATAGTCTTCCAAAAGAACAGAGACTTTCTGCTCATTGACGTATGACGGATAAATGACGTAATCAGCTCCTGCTTCATACAGCTCCAGGGAATTCCGCACATTCTTGGCAGTGACGATAATGGTCGCTTTCGGATTCCTGCTTTTGATGCTTTTGATGATCATTTTGCTCTCGTCAGCATCCGTCAGGCTGGAAACGACGATTTCCGCTGCTGAAAAGTCCAGGTGATCCAAGAAATAGGGATTAGAAACAGAGCCGTACATATAGGAGATCCCTTCTTGCTTCAGGAGGGAAATGTTTGCCCGGTCGTTTTCGATAACTACGGTCTTCTTTCCCAGCCCTTCCAGCCTGGAAAAGAATTCTTTGCCCAGGTCGTAATAGCCAAAGAGCAGCACGTGGAATCCGGCTGCGGCCTTTCCGGCTTCGGGATGGCCCTGTGCCGGAAAAAAGCGGTCGATTTTCTTCAGGAAAGGGTGGCCCAGCTTGAACAGCAGCGCGTCGTACTTTATGGTGTATGAGGAAAGCACGAAAGTAATGACGATAAGCACGATGGCAATGGCCGTCATCTCTGATGACACGATCCCCATCGCCGCTGCCGCCGATATAATGATCAGCCCGAATTCGCTGACTTGGGCAAGGTTTATGGCCGTCAGGAAAGAGGTCTTCAGATCGTAGCCCCGGAGCTTGAGGGTGAGATACACAATGCCGGGCTTGACAAAGAAACAGAACGCCAGGAAGAGCAACATAAGTGTTATGGCTCTGGCGCTAAAAGCCGTCGTGATGCGAAAGCCCATGCCCACAAAAAAGAGGAGGTTAAAGAAGATGATCAGCGGCTTGAGCCGCCCTAAAATGTCATTTTTGTATTCCGTGTTCGCTAAAGTAACGCCGGCAATGAACGCCCCGATAGCCGTCGAATAGCCAAGCCGGGGCGCGATTTCCACGAAAAGAAAGCACACACCCAAGCTGGAAACGAAGAGCAGTTCTGGGTAGCGGAAGGCAATCTTGAGCAGATAATTGAGAAGATAGCGTACGAAAACGATAGCGAGGCCGATAAGGATCAGGCCTTTGAGAAGCACGAAGAGAACCGCAGAGAGTTTTGTTTGCTGAAACGAGTTGAGCAGCGTTAAGATCAAAATGGCAAAGACATCCTGCATGATAAGGATTCCTAACGTTATCTTGCCGTGGAGCGTCGCTATTTCTTTCTTGTCTTCCAGCCACTTGGCGACGAGGAGCGTGCTGCTGAAGAGGAAGAGGATTGCCAGGTAAACGCTTTCTTTGCTGCCAAATCCTACCGCATGCGCAGCGCCGAAAGCCACCGCAAAGAAAATGATGGATTGCAGGGCCGTCGTAATGAAAATGTCTTTTCCCAGATGCTTCAGGTTGTGGAAATCAAACTCCAAGCCCATCAGGAAGAGGAGAAAGGTAATGCCCAACTCTGCGAGCGCCAGAATTTGCTCTTCCGTCGTGCTGCCGCCGGCGATGAAGAGGGAGAACATAAATCCGGAAACAATGTAGCCGATGATGATGGGCTGCTTCAGGAGCTTGGCCAGGAAGGAGAATACTACGATGACTAAGAATAGCACTCCAAAATCATGGATGAATGACGGCATCTAACACCTGCTTTTTCGCTGTTCACTCTTTCCTTCTTTCGAGAGCCGTTTTCAGAATATGCTCTTTAAATAGATTTCGAGCTTGGGCGCGATATCACTCCATTGCCTAAACGTTTTTAAATGAAGGTCTTATCCTTTTTCCTTGTGTGGGCGTGCCGGAGTGGCCAAACGGGATAGGCTTAGGACCTATTGGCTTAGTGCCTCCGCAGGTTCGAATCCTGCCGCCCACATTCTTTCAATAACATTTTTAAAATAGAAACAATTTCTAGAACTGATGAGTGAAGCAGCGGTAATGGCGCATATGCATGCGGATCTAGAAGAACTTAAACAGGATATAGCTATTGTAAAACATATTCTTTCTGAGGAAGGTAAAGTAACCGTCCATGCCCAAAAAATGCTGGCAGAAGCACGAGCTACACCCGATTCTCAATATATCCGCCATGAAGATCTGAAAAGACGTATTCTGCGATGACTTGGGAAATTATGTGGCATCCGAAAGCTGCAAAGTATGTAGAAATTCTTCCCCCTGATTTGTCAGCAAGAGTCTTGAATAAAATAGATGAAGTCGCGGAAAATCCTTTTCATTATCTCGAGCACTTCGAAGGGGGAGGGTATAAATTACGGATAGGGGACTATCGGGCAATTGTTGATGTTGATTTCCAACAAAAGATTCTTAAAATTAGAATTTTTGATAAGAGAGGAAGGGTATACAAATAAAGTATTGGGTACTTCCTGCCGCCCACAGTTTTTCAGGCAAAACCTTTAAAAAATACCCCTTTTCTCCTTACCGTATGTCATTTCTCTTAACACCCCGCCATGTGGAATTAGCGCGATTGTACTGCGAGAACTATCATCACGGTCAGTTTCGGAAAGGCTCCAATGAGCCCTATTGGAAGCATCCTTTAGCCGTCGCTGAGATTCTGGAACGCTACGGCTACAGTGATCCTGTTACCCAGTGCATTGCTTTGCTCCATGATATCGTTGAAGACACGCCACTGAAAATGGATGAGATCAATGAAATCTTTGGCTACGAGATTTCGAATGGGGTGTATGTCCTTTCCCGAAATACCGGCAAAATGAAAGAGGGGCGGAAACTCTCTCCTGAAGAATACGTGCTCCGCTTGTCTTTTGCGCGAAAGAAAATAAAACGCGTCAAAATTGCGGACATGATTGACAACACCAAAGACTTGGAAACTTTGGCGCTGGAAAGCCGTGAGAAAAAAATAAAAGTTGCTGAAGACGCCTATATTCCTTGGGGGCGGCAAATCGCTCCTCTCCTGATTCAAGAGCTGGTCGCGAATATTGAGAATTATCTAGAGAAGATG
>DATDWF010000026.1:0-13317 GCA_035289745.1 Candidatus Nanoarchaeia archaeon | reverse complement strand
TATCCTGGGCAGCAGCTCACCGTCAGCGACGACGACTGGGATGCGGTGGCGGCGCTACATCGCGTCTGGGCCAACGTGAAAAACCATGTCAAGAAGAAATTCCGGGGCGATAGTAGCTGGAAGAAGAGCTATGAGTGAACGATTGATTTTTTTCTGTAAAGCTTTTTAAAGAAGAGGTACTTTTCTGATCTATATGGCTGATGCACAAAACCAGAACTGCCCCGGAAGAAAACTCCTCATCGCCGGTGGCTTGGGAGCTCTTTTGAGTGTGTGTACTTCTCCCAACATTAATGAACACCGGGATTTGACTGGTGATGGAATAACTGATATTATGGCTGGAGAAACTGGGTGTGTTAGTGAAATAGAAGGTCATTATCTCTTTATTGGTCGGGAAGACGGGACTTTTGAGCGGACTGTTAGACACATAAACCATTTAGTTCATTATTACCAAACAGCTGATGGCGATGCTTACTTTTTTGATGGAGAGTTCTATCGGCTTTCTCCACGGATAGAATAATTATAGACCGAAAAATTCTACTCTTCCCATTCCTCTTCTTTTTCTTTCTCTTTCTTCTTCCGGAACTCTTCGGCGTTTTCCTGGTTCACGAAGCGGTACGTCTTGCCATCAATTTCCGCTTCGACAACATCGTCAATGTCCAGCAGTGGCTCGCCGGTTAAGGCATCTTTGCCCAATTGCCCGGCAGCGGTAGCGCCCTCCGTAAATCCTTCTTCCCAGGAGTCTATCTCATCATCCTCTTCTAATTTTTTGCGGCCTTCATCTGTATAGATATCTTCATCTTCTTCGCCGTGTTCCATCCGCAGTTCTTTTTCTTCCGGAGTCTCTTCGGGAAGGATCCCCTGCTCTTCAGAAGGATAGACTTCTTGCTCTTCTTCCTCCGCGTCGGCTTTCTTTTTAGGAGAAGCGGCTTTTTTCTTTGCTACGCTTTTCTTGGCTTTAGCCATGGTCAAAAAGAATAAAAGGGAGGTTTAAAAGGATTGCGGTGGTCGAAGAGAGAACGGGGATGCAGCTCCCTAGAACACCATAGCATCCTAAGCCTTTTAAAACCCAGCATCCTTCTTTATGCTGATGGGCGTCCAGCAACTCCTTCGGGTTCTTCAGTCTGAAACAAAAGCCCTTCTCGATATTGCCCGCCATCATCAGGAAGCGCTGCTGGACAGAAAAGTTTCCGTCCCCGTTACCGAGAGTGCTTCTCCTGTCCTGCTCCTGCACGGCTATCTGGTAGGAGCTCCTTCGCTCCTTGGCCAGGAACGGTATTTACGGAAAAAAGGCTTTGCAGCGTCTTCCCTTTCCTATCCATTCTGGCAGGATTTGCGGAAAGTCCGAGTATCTCTGGAAGATGAAGTAGAAGAACTCTGCCAGCAGTCCAGCCAAAAGGTTTCGCTCGTCGGCCATAGCGAAGGCGGCTTGGTGAGTTATTCCCTGGCACAGCATCAGCCCGACTGCATCAATCGGGTGATCGCTTTGGGCACGCCATTTCACGGAACTTTGGCTGCGTATCTGAACTTCTTCGTCGAGAGCGCCCGACAGATGCTTCCGGGCAGCTCGTATCTTCGGGAGATGGCAGAGCAAGGAGTTCCGGATGTGCCAGTCATATCCATCTCCACGAAATACGACGAATTGGTTATTCCGTGGCACAGCGCGCTGCTTCCGGAAAGCCAGCACACGTACAACATCGCATGCAATTCCGTCGGCCATGGCGGCCTGATCACCAAGGAGTGTTATCCGCTGGTGGGGGAATGGCTGCAGAAAAAGCTCACCCTCCAGCCCGATCCAGACGACTGGCTTTTTGTAACGAGAAACACCAAGATTTCTTAATTCAAGCAAAAGCTTTAAAATATGACTCTGTTGCAGCAGCGTATGGACGAAGAACATGGAGAAAGGCAACAGCACCAGGCAGGTCCCCCACCAGAACTGAAACGCGTCAGTGATGTTGTCTGGGAACTTCCTGCTTCTTACAAGAAAGGCATGCGGGTTCCTGCTCGTATCATTGCGACGGAAGAACTGATGCAAGCCATGGATCCGGGCGTGTTTAATCAAGTAACAAATGTAGCGACATTGCCGGGCATTCAAAGTTATTCTTATTGTATGCCAGATGGCCACTGGGGCTACGGTTTTCCCATTGGCGGAGTAGCCGCTTTTGATCCAAAAGAAGGGGGTGTTATCTCGCCCGGCGGCATTGGCTTTGATATAAATTGCGGCATGCGGCTGATTACGACCAACCTGACTGCTGACCAAGTCAAGCCCCGCATCAAAGAGATAGTCGATGCGCTCTACAAAGCCGTTCCTGCGGGCGTCGGCTGCAAAGGGTTTGTCAAGCTCTCTAAAGAAGAATTTAAAGACGTCATGCGTGATGGCGCGCAATGGTGCCTGAAGAAAGGCTTCGCCTGGAAAGAAGATATTGAGCACATCGAAGATCAGGGAAAAATTTCCCAAGCGAACCCAGACAAAGTTTCAGAGAAAGCAGTGAAGCGTGGCTTCGACCAAATCGGGACTTTAGGCAGTGGCAATCATTATCTGGAAATTCAGGAAGTGCGCGAGGGCAATATCTTTGACCAGAAAGCCGCTAAAGCCATGGGCATTACCGGGCCTGGGCAGATTGTTATCATGGTGCATTGCGGCTCTCGCGGCTTCGGCCACCAGATCGGCACGGATTATTTGCGGGTGTTTCTCGACGTGATGCCAAAATATGGCATTGAGATTCTCGATCAGGAATTGGCCTGTGCCCCTTTCAATTCGCCGGAAGGGCAGGACTATTACCAAGCCATGGCCTGTGCCGCAAATATGGCTTTTGTGAATCGGCAGGTCATCACGCATCGCATCCGCGAAGTCTTTAGCAAAGCCTTTGGCAAGAGTGCCGAAGATCTGGGCATGCACTTGGTGTATGACGTGGCGCACAACATTGCCAAGCTGGAAAAGCATATGGTCGACGGAAAAGAGAAAGAGCTGCTGGTGCATCGCAAAGGGGCGACGAGAGCGTTTGGCCCGGCACGCGGAGCATTCCTGCCGAAAGATTATGCAAAGATAGGGCAGCCCGTCATCATCGGCGGCTCCATGGAAACCGGCTCGTATTTGCTCGTCGGCACGGATGGGGCTGATATGACTTTTGCTTCTACAGCCCATGGCGCTGGCAGGACCATGAGCCGGGCTGCTGCCAAACGAAATATTCGCGGTGATCAGTTGCAGAAAGACATGGAAAAAAGCGGCATTTACGTGCACGCCGTCACGATGGCCGGGCTGGCAGAAGAAGCAGGATCGGCGTATAAAGATTTGAATCTGGTAGTGGACGCGCTGGAAGCGGCGGGCATCACTCGGCGGGTGGTGGCGCTGAAGCCGATTGGGAATGTGAAAGGGTGAGGGAATTTAAGAATACTGCAGCATCTCTTCCAAAGAGCTTTCTTTCACTGCCTCTTTCTCTCTCATCTCATACCTCGACGCGTCCGTCGGTGCAAAGCGATCAAACCCACCTCTTTTGCACGAACAATCGTCGCAGCTGTCTGCAAGGATTGCTATCGCTCCAATGACCAGAGCACCGTACAGGAGTTTGCTGCTGTAATAGTCGATGAGAGGCATGGTAGATTCCTACACTACACTCTCGTTTGCCGTAAGCTTTGATACCCATTGAACATTTTCTAAACAGGCGTACGCCGCATACACTGCTGGGTCTGCAAAGTATTCTATGAGTTCCATCCTCGCTTCTAAAATCTCTTCAAGAGCTGCTGCCGCCGGCCAGACCTTGCCGTACCATCGAGATCCTCTGCCCTGAATTCTTCCTACAATGAGCCGGTAAAGAGAATCTTCCTCAATTCGGATAAAATCCAGCCGTGGCGTCCCCTCGGGGTCTGTTATTTTTCGAATATTTTTTGGTGCGTATTGATCCTCGCACTGTTTCTCATAGTCGGTTGGATCGGCAATAAGGCCAGAGGAAGCCAATGCAATATTTAACGCGTTGAGATTACGGAAACTTCGAAATTCTTTGCCAACAATCAGATAGATGTCTCCCATGTTTTTCTTATACTGCCTTTCGCTTCAAAAAGCAGCACAACCTTAATAAATATTGTGTTTTAAATAGCACCATCCCCGCTTAGTTTAGTGGCTAGAACCCTCGGCTGTAGACGTCGTTGGATTGTGTCCAAAAGACATTGCATGAAGAACGACCAGCAGGATAGTCACCGAGTGATCCCCGGTTCGAGTCCGGGAGCGGGGACGTTTTCTTTTTAAAAAGGCCAAAAACCAGAGGGAAATCCTCTTTTTCTCAAATCCAACCGTAACGTTTATAAATAATCCGCAGTTTTTATCGTGAAATGGCAAGCCTTTTCTTTGATAGTTAGTCTCATACTAAACTCTCAAGAGAAGGCAGTATGCTGCAGCGGTCGTTGCCCTGGTAGTGTAGTCCGGTCTAGCATGAAGCCCTGTCGGCACCTTTGATAAAGTTGCATAAAATCCCAAGGGGGGCATTCCTTCGGAAGCCCCACGGATGATGAGGCACGGTTGACAGGCAGGCTTCGACCCGGGTTCAAAGGAGGTTGGATAACCATCACTGAAAGTCCCGGCCAGGGCGCTTCCTTCCGACTGCAAGGAAAGCCACGGGCCGGTAGCTTAGCTTGGTACTCTGGAAACAGAGCAAGAAAGAGCGCTTGACTTTTACGGTAAGCGGAGAGATCAAGCGGTCAAGGGTTCGAACAGCCCAAGTACGCTGGGCGAACGTGTTTCAAGTGAGGTTTCGTTTCACGCAACCTCACGACAAGCGCAAACCAGTGGAAAGGTCCGAAAGTCCCTTCCGGCCCGGTTTTCAAATACGCCCGATCATAAAAACCAGATTCGAATACCGTCCAAAAATGAGCTTCACCATCACCAAACATTCGTTAGTGCCCAAGCACAGTAAAGTGAGTGATGCAGAGAAGCAAAAATTGTTTGCCACGTATGCTATCACCGAGAAAGAGCTTCCCAAGATTCTGAAAGATGATCCGGCCATTGCTGCACTGGAAGCAGAGCCGGGCACCGTCATTAAAATTGAGCGTGACAGCCCGACGGCTGGCGTCGCGTTCTATTATCGGGTGGTGGCCAATGGATAGAGCCATTCTCGTGCAGCGGTATTTTGAAGAGAAGAAGTTTGTCGAGAGTACCATCCAGTCTTTTAATCGCTTCATTGAGAAAGGCCTGCAGGAAGTCATCGACGAGAATAAAGAAGCAGAGCCGGCCATCATCCCGCACAATATCGAAAAGTTCAAGATCCGCTTCGGGCGCATCACCGTGGGAAAGCCGGAGATTATCGAGGCAGACGGCAGCAAAAGGCCGATTTACCCCATGGAAGCCCGGCTGCGCAAAATTTCATATTCTGCTCCTATTAACCTCGAAGTCAGCACGTATATCAACGACGTGCAGCGGGAAAATTTCGTCGCGCTCGTCGGCAAGCTGCCCATCATGCTGAAAAGCAAGTTCTGCCACTTGGATGGCTTGAAGACCGAAGACCTGATCAAGCACGGCGAAGACCCCGGCGATCCGGGTGGCTATTTCATCATTAACGGCACGGAAAAAGTTATCGTTAATGTCGAAGATCTGGCTGCCAACAATTTTGTCGTCGAAGAAGACACGAAAAGAGAATTCCACGGGCGGTTCTTTGCGGCACGCGGCTCGTACAAAATACCCCATGCCTTGGATCGGAAAAAAGATGGCATCTATTATCTGACGTTTACCCGCGTCAAAAACACGCCGCTCATTATCGTTCTGAAAGCGCTGGGCTTAGTGAAAGACGAAGAGATCATGAAAGCTATCTCTTCAGAGAAAATGTACGAAGAAGTCCTGCTCAACTTGTTTGAATTTGTGGAGATTAAGACGCAGGAAGATGCCATGGATTATATTGCCAAGCGCCTGGGTGCCGGGCAATCCCGGGAAATCCGCCTGGAGCGCACCAAAGAGATGCTCGACAAGTATCTGCTTCCCAATATTGGCATGACCACCAGCGAACGGATGATGAAAGCCAGAAACCTCTGCAAGATGCTCAAGAAATACCTGGAAGTCAGCTTAGGGCGGCGGCAGCCGGATGATAAAGACCACTATATGAACAAGCGCCTGCGCCTGAGCGGCGAGCTGCTCCTGGACTTGTTCCGCGTGAATTTCAAAGTGCTCGTCGGGGATATCCTCTACAATTTCCAGCGCATTATCAAGCGGGGAAAAATGCCCAGTATCCGGGTCATTATCCGCGAAAAGCTGCTCACCTCCCGGCTGTATTCCGCGCTCGCAACTGGAGAATGGGTCGGCGGCCGGCAGGGCATTGCGCAGCGCATGAGCCGCACGAACTATCTGGACATGGTTTCCCATTTGCAGCGGGTGGTCAGTCCCCTCTCCACTTCACAGGAAAATTTTAGTGCCCGGGCGTTGCATTGCACGCACATTGGAAGATTATGTCCCATTGAAACTCCGGAAGGAACAAACATCGGCCTGCGCAAGAATCTGGCGATGCTCTGTTCAGTTTCCCAGGACGTTGATGAGCGTGCGGTTATCGAGCAGATGAAAGCTTTAGGATTGCAGAGTGTCTAAACATGGCAGAAGTATACTTAAATTCACGATACCTTGGAACCGTCGACGATGCGGCGCTTTTTGCTAGTGAACTGAAGGACTTGCGCCGCAAAGGAAAATTATCTGAGCAAGTGAATGTGCGGTATGATGAGGCCACGCAGGAAGTGCAGGTATTTACCGAAGGCAGCCGCGCGCAACGGCCGTTAATCGTCGTGAAAGAGGGGCGTTCCCTGGTAACAGAAAAGCATATCGAACAGCTGACGAAAGGCGAATTAAGCTGGTTTGACTTGGTGCGGCAGGGCGTTATCGAATATCTTGATGCTGCAGAAGAAGAGAATGCGCTAG
The DNA here is from genome assembly GCA_035289745.1 of Candidatus Nanoarchaeia archaeon. Classification (GTDB taxonomy): domain Archaea; phylum Nanobdellota; class Nanobdellia; order Woesearchaeales; family GW2011-AR9; genus JAUYQE01. The sequence goes on along the minus strand of DATDWF010000026.1, from coordinate 6,434 downwards.
TCGCTTCTACAGAAGAAGAGCTTACTGCTGAACACACACATCTGGAAGTGACTCCTGGCGCGATTAGCGGCCTGACGTCTGCTCTCGTGCCTTTCAGCGACTTCAACCAGCCTTCCCGCTTAATCATCGGCAGCAAGAACCAGAAGCAAGCCCTGGGCTTTTATGCCGCAAATTACCTCCTGCGCATGGACATGGATGCTAACGTACTCCATTATCCGCAGCTTTCGCTGGTGAATACCAGCCTGCACACGGTGATCCGCTATGGGGACCATCCGGCCGGGCAGAACATGATCGTGGCCATCATGTGTTACGATGGCTATAACATGGAAGATGGGGTCATCCTCAATAAAGCGTCCGTCGAACGGGGATTGGCAAGAAGCACGTACTTCCGCCCCATGAGCGCTGAAGAGCTGCGCTACTCCGGCGGCCTGGTCGATGAGATCCGCATCCCGGATAAGGAAGTCAAAGGCTACCGCAGCGAGCGCGATTACCGCTTCCTGGAAGAAGACGGCTTGGTCCATCCGGAAGCCAAGCTTTCTCAAGGCGATGTCGTTATCGGAAAAACCAGCCCGCCGCGCTTCCTGAGCGGCATGGATGAATATAATCTTGCTGGCTCGACGCATCGGGAAAGTTCCGTCGTCCTGAAGCATGGCGAGGAAGGCGTCGCCGATTTTGTGGTGCTTACCGAGAATGATGAAGGGAACCGCCTCATCCAGGTGCGCTTGCGGGAAGATCGCGCCGCAGAAATTGGCGACAAGTTTACGTCCCGGCATGGGCAAAAAGGTGTGGTCGGCATGCTGGTGCCTCCGCAGGATATTCCTTTCTCTACGTCTGGCATTGTGCCTGATCTTATTTTCACGCCTCACGGTATTTCCTCGCGTATGACTATTTCGCATCTTATCGAGCTCGTTGGCGGAAAAGTTGCAGCCCTCTCCGGCCGCTTTGTGGATGGCACGCTTTTTGAAGGGGAACGCGAAGAAGTGCTTCGCAAAGAGCTCCTCTCGCATGGCTTCCAGGAGAATGGCACGGAAGTGTTCTATGATGGAAGAACAGGAAAGCGCATGCTGGCCAAGATTTTCGTCGGCAATATGTATTACCTCCGGCTGCGCCATCTCGTAGCGAACAAGATCCAGTCCCGTGCCCGGGGGCCAATACAGCTGCTCACTCGGCAGCCGACGGAAGGTAAAGCCAAAGAAGGCGGCTTACGTCTGGGAGAGATGGAGAAGGACACGTTCATCGCCCATGGTGCTTCGCTGCTCCTCAAAGAGCGCTTCAGCTCCGATAGCATCGTCGTTCCCGTCTGTGAAAAATGCGGCTTGGTCGCGATTGAAGACCATTACAAGAATCGCCGCTATTGCACCATGTGCGGCGAGGATATAGTCATCAATTACGTGGAGATGAGCTACGGATTCAAGCTGCTGCTCGATGAAGTGAGAAGCCTGAACATTTATCCGAAAATAAATCTTGCGACAAAATACTGAACAAAATACTGACTGAATAAGAAGAAAACAAGAAAGCCTGAAAAAACAAGGAGAAAAAGCAAAAAATGATAACCATGGATCGGCCCGTGCACAAGAAAATTGTCCGCATGGACTTTGGCTTGTTTTCGCCGAAGCAGATTGCTGCTTTAGCGGTAGCGAAAGTCGTAACCCCGGAGCTGTATGATCAGGAAGGCTATCCCGTTGACGGTGGCCTGATGGATCTGCGCCTGGGCGTCATCGATCCCGGCTTGCGCTGCAAGACCTGTGGCCAGAAATTGAAGGAATGCCCCGGGCATTTTGGGTACATTGAATTAGCCCGGCCGGTCATTCACATCAACTTTGTGCGGCCGGTCTTTGACCTCTTAAAATCAACCTGCAAGTACTGCAGCCGTGTTCTTATTCCTGAAGAAAAAGCCAAGCGCTATCTGGCTCTTCTCAACAAAGTGAGCGAGGAAGAGGGCTTCGAGGCCCGGCGCAGAAAAGTAAAAGCGCTCGTCACAAAATTCAAAGTAAAAGACAAATGCCCGCACTGCCAGGAAAAGCAGGAAAAGATCCGCCTGGAAAAGCCGTACTCATTTTACGAAAGTGATGTCCGCTTAAGCCCCATTGAAGCCCGGGCTCGCTTGGAAAAAGTGGCTGATGATGATGTACAGCTCTTTGGCTTTGCTTCCAGCTTCCGGCCCGAGTGGATGATCATGACGGTGCTGCCCATTCCTCCGGTAACTATCCGGCCGAGCATTACGCTGGAAAGCGGCGAACGGAGCGAAGACGACCTGACGCATAAGCTGGGTGATATCGTACGCATCAACCAGCGGCTGTTTGAGAATATTAATGCCGGAGCACCTGAAGTCATTATCGAAGACTTGTGGGATCTACTGCAGTATCACGTGACGACGTTCTTCAACAATGAAGTGTCGCAATTGCCTCCTGCTCGTCATCGGGGCGGGCAGATCCTGAAGACGCTGAGCAGCAGGATCAAAAGCAAAGATGGCCGCATCCGGTACAATCTGGCGGGAAAAAGAACGGACTTTTCAGCCAGAACCGTCATCAGCCCCGATCCGTTCATCAGCTTGAACGAAGTTGGTGTGCCCTTCGCAATTGCCATGAATTTAACGGTGCCGGAACGGGTAACCGAATGGAATAAAGCCTATCTTCGCGCGTTTGTCGAACGGGGCCCGCACCTCTATCCCGGAGCGAACTATGTGATTAAGCCGGATGGCCGGCGAAAGACCATAACGGCAGAAACGAAAGACGAAATTTTGGCAGAGCTTGAGACGGGCTTTATCGTAGAGCGCCATTTGATTGATGGCGATACGGCTCTCTTTAATCGGCAGCCATCCTTGCACCGGATGAGCATGATGTGTCATCGGGTGAAAGTGCTTCCTGCTCGCACGTTCCGCCTGAATCCTGCCGTCTGCAATCCGTATAACGCTGACTTTGACGGCGATGAAATGAACTTCCACCTTCCGCAGACGGAAGAAGCCCGCGCAGAAGCGGAAGTGCTGATGCTGGTGGAAACGCAATTAATCAGCCCCCGGTACGGCCTGAGCGTCGTCGGCTGCATCCACGATGGCATCACGGGAAATTACCTGCTGACAAAAGAATTGATACTGCAGCGGCCCGAAGCCATTGACCTGCTGTATACGTGCGGCGTCCGCGACTTTTCCCGCTTGCCCCACAAAGAGAAGCTGGATGGCCGGGAAGTATTTTCCGTCCTGCTTCCTGCGGACTTTAATTTTTCAGGAACGGATAGGAGTGGCAGTGAAGTGCGCATCAAGAATGGGGTGCTCACCTCGGGCGTCATGGACAAAGCCAATCTGGGCCAAGAAAGCGGCCTGATGCTGCGAAACATCTACGAGACGTACGGGCCAGCACATGCTGCAGAGCTCTTAGGCAAGATTTCCAAGCTGGGTATTGCCGTGCTTTCCAGACGAGGATTTAGCATCGGTGTGAGCGACATGGACTTGCCTGCAGAAACAAAAGCAGAGATCCAGAGGATTATTGCCGAAGCAGAAAAAGAGACCTTGTCGCTCATTGATCGCTACCATGAAGGAAAACTGGAGTCCCTGCCCGGCAGAACACTTGCAGAGACTCTGGAATTGCGCATTATTGAAGTTCTGAACAAGACGAGAAACAAGAGTGGCGACGTCGCCATGAAGCAAGTCCGGGATAGCGCTGCTACGGTCATGGCTCGCTGCGGTTCCCGGGGAAATGTGTTGAATATTGCCCAAATGACGGCCATCGTCGGCCAGCAGGCCTTGCGCGGGAAGCGCATTGAGCAGGGCTTCCGGGGAAGAACATTGTCATACTTCAAGCGCGGTGATCTCAGCGCAACGGCCCGGGGCTTTATCAAGAACAACTTTAAGAGTGGCTTGCGGCCGCATGAGTACTTCTTCGGCGCCATGACCGGAAGGGACGCGCTGATGGATACGGCGTTGCGGACGCCAAAATCGGGGTATCTTTACCGAAGGCTGTCCAATGCCATGCAGGACTTGAAAGTGGACTATGACGGCTCCGTGCGGGATGCCAGCGGCAAGATCGTCCAGTTTGCCTATGGGGAAGATCATCTGGATGTCTCCAGAACAAAAAATGGAGAGCTGGACGTGAAGAAAATAGTGGAGCAGATGGAGTGAATACCTGAGGACAAACAATGACTGACAAAGACCTTATCGAAGGATATGCGGATAGATTGCCGCCGTCCGTGCTGAAGGCAATTCAGGAAGTGCTGCCCAGCAAAGCGACAAAGAAGCAGGTGGAGCATGTCATGGAAGAAGCATTAGCTGCCTATACTGCAGCAAAGATTCATCCTGGGGAATGCGTCGGCTTGGTGAGCGCCGAAAGTATCGGGGAACCAGGAACGCAGATGACGCTGAATACCTTCCACTTTGCCGGCGTTGCAGAAATGAACGTTACCACGGGCTTGCCGCGGCTCATTGAGATTCTTGATGCTCGAAAAGAAATTAAGACACCGATGATGGAAATTTATCTGAAATCGCCGCACAATACCTTGGAGCATGTGCGCACTTTTGCAGCCAGGATCAAGGAAATGGTCTTTGATGAATTCGTGACGGAATTTGCGTTAAGCATCTTTGAGCAGGTGTTGCGCATCACCTTCAATGCGGAGATGCTGAAAGCGCACCAGCTTACTGCAGAAGAGCTGGTCAAGGTGATCCGGCTGAGAACCAAAGGGTTTACCGTGCAGGTGAAAGAAAGCGAAGCGCTCTTCAAGCCGAAAGAAAGTGGCGAACATATTAAAGAATTGTATAACATTAAAGAGAAGATCAGAAAAGTCGTCGTGCAGGGCGTGAAAGGCCTTCGGCAAGTGCTGCCAGTGAAGCGCGGCGAGGAATATATTGTGTTGACCTCCGGCACCAACCTGAAAGAGGTCTTGGAGATGAAAGAAGTCGATCCCGTACGGACGTTTTCTAATGATCTCTATGAAACTCAGGCCGTGCTGGGCATCGAAGCGGCCCGGCAGGCGATGATCAATGAAGTATCCAAAGTCATTGATGCCCAGGGGCTGAATATTAACATCCGCCATATCATGCTGGTTGCGGATACGATGTGCGTCTCGGGTGCTTTGCGCGGAGTAACGCGCTATGGTGTCGTGAGCGAGAAAGCCAGCGTCTTGGCGCGCGCAAGTTTCGAAACGCCCATAAAGCATCTGACGAACGCCGCGTTAGCGGGGGAAGTGGATAACTTAACGTCCGTCGTGGAGAACGTCATGATCAACCAGCCAGTTCCTTTAGGCACAGGCTTGCCGGGGCTGGTCGTAAAGATGAAATAAGGGAAACGAAACATTAATATTACAAAATTGAGAGCAATACTTTTATGAAGACACCGCAAGAAATGGACCTGATGGAACCGGAAAACGAGGAAGTTGTAGAGAAAAAAGGAAAGAAGCAGAAGAAGGAGCAGAAAGCCGAGGACGTGCAGCTGACCGAAGTCCGGCAGGCCTTGCAGGGGGGGAAAGCCCTCATTGGCACGGAAAGTGTCCTGAAGCAGTTGCGTTCTGGCAACCTCCAGAAAGTGTTTCTCGCCAAGAATTGTCCGGCACGCTTGCGGGCAGATGTGGTGCAGTATGCGCAGCTCAGCAGTGTTCCGGTTGTTATGCTCATGCTGAATAACGAAGAGTTGGGCATCATCTGCAAGAAGAATTTCTTTGTGGCGGTTTTGGGCGTCGCTAAAAAATAAAGATTATAACTCTCTTTACGCCACTGGTGTCGGTGCGACGATCATTTTCCTTTGGAAAATGCCCTATTCTCCACCCCGCAGGGGGCGACCCCCGGCTCATCGCACGACACCGTGGCGCTCGGCGAGGCTGGGGTTGCGCCCTCCGGGCTGCCGAGCAAGGCCAACGATGAGCGAAAGGAAATGGAGCGAGGAGTTGGCCGTCGAGCCGCCATGGCGGTGTCGTGCATAAAATACAATAAATAACCAATTTACCAGAAAAAAGCAAAAAGTTTATTAATAAACGGGATGGCAGACGCCCAGAAGCTTATATATGTATAACAACAAAGCTTTGCATAACAAAATCCTACAATAAACAATCACCATGAGCAAAAAAGCATCCGGATTACGGGCAGCGAAGAAGCTGAAGAAGCGCAGGAAGCAGTTCAAGTTAGTTTCCCGCACCAAGATGAAGAAGAAATATGATCCTCTGGGTGGTACGTCCCAGGCTCGCGCCATTGTCCTCGAGAAAATTCAAGTCGAAGCCAAGCAGCCAAATTCAGCCATGCGGAAATGCGCTCGCGTGCAGCTGGTGAAGAACGGCAAGCAGATTACCGCGTTCATGCCCGGCGATGGCGCACAGAAGCTCATCAACGAGCACGACGAAGTTATCGTCGAAGCTATCGGCGGAAAGATGGGCCGAGCGAAAGGAGATTTGCCCTGCATCCGCTGGCAGGTCATCAAAGTGAACGATCAAAGTTTAGATGCTTTATTGAAAGGGAA
>DATDWF010000025.1:0-19781 GCA_035289745.1 Candidatus Nanoarchaeia archaeon | reverse complement strand
TTAATTCTTTGTTTGTCAATGGTCAGCGGGCAATCCGGGCCAGAACCCCAAACGAAGGATTATATTACTCTTTTTCGTCTTTCTTTGAGCAGCCAGAATTAAAAGAACCCTGTGCCATAACGGAATCGGGAACCTGCACGCCATTTACAGCCTTTGTTTTTAATGATGGCAATCTGCGTGCCTCGTGGAATAACCTCAATGATGGAGAAATTGTTTTTCAAACTTCTTTTACCCAGCCGCGGTTCCGGATAAAAACTGTTGATGAAGCCAATAAAGTGGTTTCTATCGACAGTCTGGAGGCATATCATTCCGGAGCCCTGCCGCCGTTGGAGAATTGGGAGTTTTACTATTATTGGAAAGCCCCTTTGGGAAAGTACCATGTCGAGAATGTTTTGGAAGCACTGGATAGCGCAGGCGAGTGGTATTTTGACCGAACAACGGCAAACTTATACTACAAGCCGAGGCTGGGAGAAGACTTGAACAATCCGGCAACAGAGATTGTTATTCCAATTCTGGACCAGCTCCTAACGGTGCAGCGAGACTTTGATGAGCTGGCACTGCCCGAATCATTTACGATTTCTCACCGGATAAAAACAGCCGATCCGACGTTCTATACGCTCTCAAATACCGGGGGGTACGACGGATATTCTTTTGGTTTATCGGGAGGGAAGATTCATCTTATTATCGGGGAGGGTGAGAGCCCCGGGGAATATACGGACATGGCCTGCAGCCCGCCGGCCGGGGTAACGATAAACGATGACCAATGGCATCTTATCAGCGGCGTTGTCCGGCGAGGCCGCACGGTTTCTGCGAACAACCAATTCACCTGTTATGTGGACGGAACGAAAGGCGAAGACGTGCCTCTTCCGAGTGCCTATACAAATATGCAGAAGCGAACACCGTTCATCAATCCTTTTCCCTGTGCCACCTGCACCGTAGCGATTGATGAACTCAGCCTGTATAACCGCGAACTCACCGATGCAGAGATAGGAAGCCTCTCTGCAGGAGACGTGCCGCGTGATGGTTTACTCCTCTCCTTGCCTTTTGAAGAGAATCTCAAAGATAATTCTGGTAGCTTGCGGCTCTTGCAAAAACGTGATGGGGGGGCTCCAGAATTTACTGCCGGCACCGGTGCGGGGAAAGCGCTGATCTTCGGAAGACAAGTCAATGCTGATGAAATTGTTTTCTCATTAGATGTTGCTCGACAGGTGCACTTCAAAGATTTGACGTTCCAGTACACGGACTGGAACTTGCCCCCCGAAGGCTATGCCGGGAGCCAGGCAGCCATGAAAGACAAGAATGTTCCAGCGATTAATTTCTACCTTGCCGAAGATGCTTCTTTTGAGAATAACAAAGTATTGCACACGGGCAGTTATGGTTTGGCAGTATATGGAAAGGATGTAAAAGGGAGTGGCAATGATTTCTTTGATATGGGATCCGGAGGACTAAAAATAGGGCATCCTGATAACAATGCTCTGGTCGGCAGCAAGAAACAGATTGTTTATGAGGGAGGCAGCAATGATATTTCCCGGAATAAAATAAACGGTGTCGGAAAAGTAAATCCGGAAGGCGTGGGCATCATTGCACTGCTCAGCGGCAACAACCGGATTTCCCACAATGAAATTTCTGATGCCTCCTATTCCGGAATTTCTGTGGGCTGGAACTGGGGAGTCCTGAACACGGCGGCTAAAAACAATAGCATCACCTACAATAATATCCATGATGTCATGCAAGTCCTGAGCGACGGCAGTGGCATCTATACCTTAGGAAAGCAGCCGGGGACCGTTATTAGCAATAATTTTGTCCATGATTATGTTTATGATCCACAGAAGCATATTAATCTGGTTGCCGGCATCTACCTCGACGAGGGAAGCTCGGACATGATAATTAAAGACAACCTCATCTATCGCGCGGGCGCCACGTCGCTCGTCATGGGCTGGGGGTTTGACAGGCAAATGGAGAATAATGTTTTTATTGATGCCCAGAACAGCCAAGATGTCTGGCATGGCCAGTTATACCTCTTCCCAAATGGCTATTGCGGACCGGGAACCAGTAGGGAAATCTGCCCATCGGGAAACACTCTGAGCCGCAACATCATCTATTCTGCTGATCCGGAAGGAAAAGTGTCCACCGTTCATTCTGAGGAGGGCATCCAATTCTCCAAAAATCTTCTGTACAATCCAAATAAAGATTGGAATTCTTTGGAACAAAACTTCTCCTGCGCCGATTGCCTGATTGCCGATCCCCAGTTCAAGGCTCTTAGCCAGGACTTTACTCTAACGCCCGGCTCGCCTGCTTTTACGCTGGGCTTTCGGGAATTTGACGTGCAACAGGACGTGCGGGTGGCTGGTTCGGGCAGATAAACGGCACATAAAGTTCTTCCCATAAAAGTTTATAAATAAACGCTGGTTTTTGCAGGCGTATGGAACAAAAAATCTGTTCAGCGACCAAGAAGCGCATTGACAATGATCCCGGATCCGTTACGTTTCCCTGCCCGCAGTGCGGGGAGTACGAGATTGTACGGAGTTCTCATGCCCGACGGGCAGCCTTGAGATATACCTGCCCCAAGTGCAATTTCCTGGGGCCAAATTAAAGATGGAGGACTATCATCTTGTGGGGGCTAAGCGAACGATAGTGAGCGCAGGCCGCACGTCTTTGGATGCAAAAAATGAAAAAAACGATTTCATTTTTGCACTGAAATCAAATCGTTGTTTGATTTCATGTGATAAATTTTTGTAAAGTTTATGGCAAAAGCAATCATCACCTTCAAGCTCATGCCGGAATCGCCGGACGTTGATTTAGCGCCTATCAAAGAGCAGGCTCTAGCCATTGCTAAAAAGCATGGAGCGATCGGCCAGATGCAGGCTCAGGAAGAACCCATTGCCTTCGGCCTGAAAGCGGTGCTCATTCTGGCTATGTACGATATTGCAGAAAAAGACTTCGAAGGCATTGCTGCGGAGATGGGCAAGATAGAAAACGTGCAGTCAGCAGAAGTTGCCAAGATGGATCTGGCGCTGGGATGAAAGAATAATTTTTATAGCTTATTTCATTTATCTGGGCACATGCTCAAAATAGTCATTCTCCTTTCCATAATCTTTTTAATCAGTTGTGCTCCTTCACTCCAACCAGAACAACTTTTTACAGAGATATCTGCACGAGAGATTCTACCCATGCAACTCACCAGCTCGGCTTTTGCATCCAACGGCAACATCCCAGCCAAATATACCTGCGACGGCGAGAACACCAGCCCCCCTCTGCAGATTACTAGCGTTCCTACCGCCGCCAAAAGTCTTGTACTCATTATGGACGACCCCGATATCCCTGACATGGTCAAAAAGCGCTACACTATTGCTGTTTGGGATCACTGGATGGTATTCAATATCCCGCCAACCACGAAAAACATCCCAGAAGGAAAAAATCCTGCAGGAATATTAGGGAAGAATACTGGTGGAAAAAATGCTTATGCAGGGCCTTGCCCTCCGGACAGAGAGCATCGCTACTTCTTCAGGCTCTACGCACTCGACACGACTTTAACTCTTCCGGAAGGAGTGGCGAAAGCGGAAGTGGAAAAAGCCATGGAAAAGCATATTCTGGCAAAAGCAGAGTTGGTAGGAAGGTATGAACGGCGAAAATAGGACGCAGAAAGCCGAGCGATTTACTTTTTCGTCTTCCTAAACTCCAATGCCGCCGAATTGATGCAATACCGCTTTCCCGTCGGCTGGGGCCCGTCTTCAAAGACATGGCCCAGATGCCCGCCGCAGTTCTTGCAAACGACTTCCGTCCGCACCATGCCCAAGCTGCGGTCTTCTCGGAGAAGAATATTATCTTTATGGGCGTCGTAAAAACTTGGCCAGCCGCAGCCCGAATCATATTTTGTTTCTGAGGGGAAGAGTTCTGCACCACAGCCTGCACACTGATAGGTGCCTTTTTCTTTATTATACAGCAGCTTGCCAGTAAACGGCAGCTCCGTGCTTTTTTCCCGCAGGACGGCGTATTGCTCGGGGGTGAGTTTTCTTTTCCCGTCTTTTTCTGATTTTTTCATCATGGAAACAACGCCAGCACGTCTTCCACGCTCTTTTCCGTCTTTATTCCCGTCAGCGAGAAATGCGTCCGCACGGCATCGAGTTCCCGCAGCACATCATCGGTTCTGGGCGGCAAGCGCTTATATTTCCGCGCCAAGGCATGGAGATCATAAAAGCCCATACACTGCTTTTGCGACTCTTCGGCCAGCGTTGCCAAGAACTTTGCTTCCTCCGGAAAAGGATTGGCTTTCCGCATCGCTGTGACTAACGTATGATCCAAAATTGGCCCCGTCCACAACGGCCCGGCGAAGAGAAATTCCCGTCCGCAGGAACAGGTTTCTTTGTTATAGCGCGAGGCCCTAAAAGAAGAACAGCCCGGGCAGAAGAGGAAATACTGATGCTGCTGCACAATCGTGTCCGCTTGCTCTTTGCCCTTGATGACGTGGAAGAAAATCCGGAAATAATGGTCTTTCGCGTAAGCAAGCTTGGGAATCAGCGCCCGATCAAACGATGTGCCATGAAGCTGGATTTTTCTTATGAGGATGCGCAAGCCCGTTTCATGCATGAGATAATTTCTCTGCGAGGTCGCCCAATACTTGCGTTTTGTTACACTCGGATACGTGCCCGTTAAAGCAGCCGTGTCCGTCGCCGTTACCGCCAAAATCCCGCCGCGGGAAAGGCGTGCCAAAGCCGCGCTGATAAATGGATTGGGCGAGCCGAAAGGATCCAAATCAACGTAATCCAGCCCTTCCTGCTCCAGCAGGAATAGATTGGCATCTTTATTCGAAGCATGAACCGGAGCTTTTTGCAGCGTATTTTTTCTGAGATTATTTTCAAACGTCTTTAGGAAATTTTCTTTCAGGTCATTGACGAGAATCTTCTTTATTTTGCCGCGTTTCAGCTCCTTCAGAAAGCGCAGCGTCCGGATGCCGGTGCCTGCCAACGGATCAGCGACGACCATATTCCGCTTCGGGAAAACGTTGAGGAAGACGATGGTTAAGTTCCGCTGCGAGGCCATGACCGGATTATAGAAAATGTCCATCTTCTTGTGCACGGCACGCTTAGGCAGGGGAAGGTTGAGAGTGACAGAATGTTCAGTGATGAGGGGCATGAACGGAAAGAAAAGAAAGAGAGCTTTAAAGGTTTTGGGAGAGAAAGAAAAAAAAGAAAGAAAAAAGTAATTTAACTACAACAGAGAATGCCTCTGGGCTGTACAAACGTAAGGCTCCAAATAGTTTCACTTCCAGGGTAAGTCATATGCCGAATTCCACCGTTGCACGTTTTGTCTTGAAATGGTACTTCGCTAGGCTTTAAGTTACAAATCGTCGAATCCCATAGTTGATAACCACTTCTCCATAGAACGGAACCCCCACAATCGTTCTCACTATAAACAGATTCATAACTTACTAAATCTACTGAAGTACAGGATTTAGCATTGTTATCCTGACAAAATTTCTGGAATGTTTTGTTACTCTTATAAGCCGTATTCATATAATAATTGTGATTAAAAGGTTGATCGGGATATAATGAAACATAACTACATTTAGGAGAAGCTAAAATAGACGTCGCCTCCCCCGCCACCGCCTCTTCCGATGAAGGCCTGAAATTCAGAACTAACACCACTGCCGCCACGACCGCCACCAACACGATAATGGTGATGTAGGGAACTCGACTTGCATTTTTTGCCATAAACAACACCTCTTTTCTTTGCACTATAATTAATTGAGATAGAGATTACTTTCTTGTTTATATAATCTCCCCCCCCCCCTCAAGAGTAGTGACTTGGCGTCGAGCTTAAAGAAGAAGGTAATTGAGGGCTCAATATACTCTTTCTCTCTTGTCTATTTTTACAACAAAAAGAGTTGAGTTTTCATAGCGCACAAAGTAGAGGATTCGATAATCGCCAACTCGTACCCGAAATACTTTAACGTCGGAGTAGCCCTCAACTCTCTTCACGTCTTTTGGAAAAGGATTTTCCGCAAGCTCTTCTACTTTCTGGATTATCCTTTTGACATCGGCTTTAACAGCAAGCTTCTTGAGAAAGTGAGAGGCTGGCTTATCATACTGCACAGAAAACATCGTTCAAAGACCAAGCTCTTTCTTAAGTTTCTCGTGAGAAATAAAGCCGGAGAGCGTGCCAGCTTTAGCACGGGCAATACAGTCATCTAGTAATTTCTTTTCTTCCGTGGTGAGGCGCACGTCTTCGACCGCTTCAATAAGGTAGTGCACGTCACCTTTTAAGTGCGTTACTTCTTCCCGCAGACCGGTAAGAGTATCGAGAATCGCTTGTTGGACGCTAACTTCTGCCATAGTGATTTGTTATAATCTGAGTTTTATAAAAATCTATCGCTGGAAAATTTATTTTTTTCAGAAAAAAAAACCGGACGCCAGAGCCGTTCCATCTGTACTTTAATAATAAAGCTCTACAGAATCAAGAAAAGGCCGTCTAAACCTTTAAAAATAACCATTCTCTTGACAAGCCATGCCCATCCGCCGGCCCATCATTACCGTACTCGGACATGTCGATCATGGCAAAAGCAGCATCCTCGACAAGATCAGAGGCACGGCTGTCGTGTCCCGGGAAGCCGGAGGCATTACCCAAGCCATCGGCTGCAGCATTGTTCCCTTAAGCACCGTCGAAAAGATCTGCGGACAACTGCTCAGCGCCATCAAGTCTTCGCTCACTATTCCGGGATTGCTGTTCATCGATTCGCCGGGGCATGCGGCTTTTACGTCGCTGAGAAAACGCGGCGGCAGCCTGGCGGACATTGCCATTCTGGTGGTGGATATTAACGAAGGCTTCAAGCCCCAAACCATCGAATCACTGGAGATCCTGAAAGCAAATCGCGTGCCTTTTGTGGTCGCCGCCAACAAGATTGACCTTATTCCCGGCTGGCAGTATGATGATAAGCAGTTCCTGCTGCCCAATCTCAACGCGCTTGAGTACAAAATACAGGGCGAGTTCGAAAAGCGCCTGTACGCATTAGTCGCCCAATTCCAGGAGCACAGCATGCCGGCTGAGCGCTTTGACCGGATCCAGGATTACACCAAACAAGCAGCTATCATTCCGGTTTCCGCCAAGACCGGGCAGGGCATTCCGGAATTGCTGATGGTCTTGACGGGATTGGCCCAGAAATATCTGGAGCAGCAGCTGAAAATAGAAGTGCAAGGCACGGCCAAAGGCACGATTCTCGAAATTAAAGAAGAAAAAGGATTAGGAACAACCATCGATGCTATTATCTACGACGGGCATTTGCGCGTCAATGATATGCTCATTATCGGTGGTATTGCAGCACCGCTCGCCGTCAAAATACGGGCATTGTTGGAACCGAGAGAACTCGTAGAAATGCGGGAAAAGAAAAGCGCTTTCCGCAATGTAAAAGAAGTCTTCGCAGCCACGGGCGTGAAGATTGCTGCTCCAGGATTAGAGACGGCGATGGCAGGCATGCCGTTGCGCAGCTCTGCTGGAAAAGCCGAAGAAATCGAACAGTTCAAGAAAGAGGTGCAGGAAGAAATCAGCGAAGTGCTGCTCGAGGAAAGCGGCGAAGAAGGCGTGCTGATAAAAGCCGATACACTGGGGGGCCTGGAAGCTTTGCAAAAGCTCCTGAGAGATAAAAAAATCCCCATTTCTTCTGCTTCTCTTGGTAGCGTGACCAAGAAAGACCTCTCCAAACTGGAAACCCTGAAAGAAAAAAATGAACAGCAGGGTGTACTGCTGGGATTTAACATCACGATGAACCCAGAGATAGAAGCACTGGCGAAAGCCAAGAAGCTGAAAATTATTCTCCATGACGTTATTTATCAGCTTATCGACGACTACGACGCTTTTACCGCCAGCTTGAAAAAAGAAATCGAGCTGCGGGAACTGGCTTCGTTAGTGCGGCCCTGCAAATTCATCCTCCTGAAAGGCTACGTGTTTCGCCAGAACAATCCGGCCATTGCCGGCATCGAGATAGAAGTGGGCAGCCTCAAAACGGGGGATCCGATCATGAACCGCGATGGAAAAAAGCTAAGCACCGCCAAAAGCATGAAAGACGGCGAGGAAAACGTGACAAAAGCGGAGCAGGGAAAACAAGTAGCCTTAGCCATGGACGGGGTAACGATCGGCAGGCAGGTGCAGGAAGGGGATATTCTTTATACGGACATTCCGGAAGCCGACTTCCAGAAGCTGAAAGAGCTGAAGCTATACCTATCAAAGCTGGAGCTGGCCGTGCTGAAAGAGATTGCAGACATCAAGCGAAAAGAAAATCCGGTGTGGGGGGTGTAGGGCGTGCAGCAATATACATTCCTGAACACGCGAGAGTTGAAAGCATTTCGGGAACAGGTGCAGGATGCTTTCGGGCATTTCCCCGAGAAAGAATATGCCTATGTACAGAGCGAAAAAGGGAAGATTTTTCTGATCAGCAAAGACCTGGCTCGGATAGATGTAGAAAAATTGCGGATAGACCGCATCGGCTTCTATTTTGCTGAAATATACACCCAGCAAGTGCGCCTCAGCAAAGAGGGGGCGCAGCTGCTCTTTCTGGACGCGCAGAGGAGGAAAAAGAAACTGAAGAATGTTGTTCTTTTGACCATAGGGGAGGTGCAGCAGTATTTTGCAGGCCGAACCCTGGAGCGGGATCTGCCGGGAGAAACGCGATTTGTAATACTGCAGTATGGGCAGGAGGTGCTGGGCTGTGCGCTGTATAAAGAAAAGAAAATACATAACTACTTGCCCAAAGAATATCGAAGGGAAGTTATTTTGTGAGAAGAAAAATGCTCACCGAATCACTCCCTAATAACCAGATACATCTCTGAAAAACGCTGCCGATCCTCATCCGTCCAGCGTTCTGCAAGCGCCGGATACCAAGCATCGAGTGCTCTTCTCGTGAAGATGTGCCCTAACGTCAACAAAGTGCGGGAAAGCGCCTCACCACGGACTAAAGTCCGTGGCTTGACGGAGGCGCTTTCTTAACCCCGCACTTTGAGACACCGGAGAAGCAGGAGTCGAAAGAGCATCCATAACCGGTCTAAAGACCGGCTCTTTCTGCTTCTCCGTGTGTAAAATAAAAGCCGTCCTGCAGATAGAATTCGGCAATGTCATCCATTGAGTAGCCAGTGTCCACCAAGGCTCGAACAAATTTCCCTTTCCGTTTCTTCTCTTGCAATGCTGAGTAGAATTCTTTCAAGAGATCTTTATAGGCGGACAAAAAAGCTACAATGTCATCTTTCTGGCGAAGGTGATGAATGCCGATGAGTTCCGCACCAACGCCCAAATGTTCCTCTTTTGCACAGCGCTGCAATGATTCGAGGCATTCTTCTAGTGAGCATAAATGTTTTCCCATGAGATTCACCATCCTCTCTTCTGAAGGCAATCAGAAAGAAGCTTTTTATTTGAGAACATCCTCAATGGGCTTCCTCCCTTTGAGCTGCTTGGCCTGAACGGCTTGCGCGGACTTCATCAGGTCCACGCCGAGATTCTTCAGCTCTTTTACATGCATCTGCATGAGCTGCTCGACAATCTGCAGAATCCGCAGCAATTCTTCCCGCTCTTTGGACAATGTTGCTAAAGAGCCTTTATGGAAGCCCACCCGCTCTTCTTTTGAAGACGTAGGCTGTTGCGGCGCTGCTTCGGTTTTGACCATAACAGAAGAAAAGAGAAGCAGCTTTTATTAAGCTTTTGGTGCATTTGCAAGAAAATTTTAAATAGTTTAACTGTTAAACAGTTTAACTTAAACACATGGAGGAAAAAGGCTATGGAAACAGATCTGGTTAAGATGAGCCCGAAAGGGCAGCTTGTCGTCCCTCAGGACCTAAGAGAACTAGCAGGCTTTTTACCCGGAGACCGCTTTGCCCCGTTTCCGGTAAAAGAGGGGATCTTATTTAAGAGAATAATAATCCCCGATGTGAAAGCAGAATTCGCAAAACTCTCGAAAGAAATTGAGAAACAGTTCAAGAAACAAGGAGTAACCCCGAGAGACATCGATGAGGCAGTGAAATGGGCAAGACGAAAGTCGTCTTAGACACTAATGTTCTGATTTCGGCTCTCGGCTGGAACGGGGTGCCCCGAAAAATTGTTCAGAAGTGTTTACGAGGAGAATTAACTGTAGTAACATCTTCAGAACAGATAGATGAACTACGAAGAGTCATGGATTATCCTAAATTTACTTTCACGGAAGAACAGAAAAATATCTTTATTTCCATCATTTTAGAAGTCGCCGAAATGGTCGAAATCACGAGAAAGCTGAAATTTGTTAAAGATGACCCTGACGACGATGCAATTTTAGAGACGGCACTAGCAGGAAACGCCGAATACATTATCAGTGGTGATCTCCACCTCTTACAGTTGAAGACTTTTGCCGACATAGAAATCATAACTCCTGCTGATTTTTCAAGAAAAGTTTAAAACCCGTGAAAAACACCCTTGCTGTATGTCCCTCTTCGATAAGTTCAAGTTCTGGAAGAAAGAAGACGAATTCGACAAGATGGCGGAGAAAGAATTACGCACGGAAAGCGCCTTTCCCCGTGACGACTTAGGGTTGCATGAAAAGTCACCTTTTGGAGAAGAGCCTTCGGCGTTCGGCACTCCGGAAATGGCTGTACCCCCCTCTTTAGCACCTGCTCCTGGTGCTGCCGGCTCGGGAGAGCACGACCGGGAGCTGGAGCTCATAAACAGCAAGCTGGACACCATCAAAGCGCTCATTTCTGCACTGGACCAGCGGTTGGCGAGCCTGGAGCGCTCCCTCAGCAAAGAAGAGAAGCCGAGATTATGGTAGGGAAGATGGCAAAGAAATTTCTCCTGCTTTTCTGGAGTGTTGCTGTTTTCGTTCTCTTTCTTGACCAATTGACAAAGTGGCTTGTTGCAGAATTTCGGCCAGACTGGCTATGGGGCGTTTTACACGTTCATCTCGTCACCAATACCGGAGCGGGCTTTGGCATCCTGCCAGGCTGGACGCTGATTTTAACGATCATTTCTTTTATGGTTGCTTTTGCTCTCTTATTTTTCTATCCAAAAATCGAAAAAGAGAAAATGCCGCAATTTCTCTTCGCCCTCTTTCTGGGCGGCGTTCTGGGCAATGGCTTGGATCGCTTGTTTCTGGGCTTCGTCCGGGACTTTATCGATCTCAGCTTCTGGCCGGCATTTAATGTCGCAGATATGGCATTGACGGTGGCGGTGGTGGGGCTGGTGTGGTGGTATGGGGAGAAGTAAAGATAATTCTACTCCACGCACCCGTGCGCCTTGAACCCTTTCTCCACCGCTTCATCTTTGCCGGCAAACCACACCCGCCCATTGCGCGATATCTTGCGCGCCCATTCGCATTTTGGCGCATGATAGACGGTTCCGCGGCTGCTCGCAACATACTTGCCCGGCGTGTGCTTCACTTCAGCCGTCGTTTCTTTTTGCGGCGGAGCAGTTTTTGTCGTTTCGGCTTTTCCCTCAACACCTTTCGCCCCACTCTTTCCCGCGTCTTTAGGCGGCTGTTCCGGGAAAGCCGGCGGCTCCGGACTTTTCGGAACGCTCATAACGCTCAGCAGGAATCCCAGCGCCGCCAACAGGAGCAGCGTCATATAGAGCGAGCCGAAAAAGTACCAGATCGCCACCACATTGCCCATCGAGAGAACGAAGAAAAAGAAGAACACACGCTCGCCCCAGGCTTTGCCATAACCGGCACAGCCAACGAGCATCAATAGTGCGAGCACCGCCAACCCTGCTACTTCATAGGAAAAAGCACTCGGACTGAGAAGCAATAAAAAGCGGGCAAATCCCGCCAAGAGCGTGAGGAACAGAACGCCATATACCACTAATTTTCCACGGCTTGCGGTCATGCTGAAAAAGCAGGAAGAAAATTGTATTTAAGTATTTCTATTCTGGAGTGGTTATCAAGTTTGTTCTTTTGGGACGCTTACACTTTCCATCTTTTTAACTGCTCAACGCTGGCCTCAGAACTCTTCCTCAATATTCTTCAAATATCCTTTCTTCTTCAAGAATTCTACTTCAACCTTGCTGCGGTACTTATGGACAACGTCGCCTTTGGCCTCGCCGCCCAACTCCCAGGGCTCGACGATAACGACGTCTTTTTCCCGCACCCACAAGCCCCGGCGCAACCTACCAGGAATGCGGCAGATGCGCTCTTTGCCATCCAGGCAGCGGACGCGCATTCTACTGCCCCCTAACCGCTGATCGACAATGCCGAGAACTTCCTTGCCGCGGGGTATTCTGACCCGGATCAGCTGCTGTTCTTCGGTTTCGGGCTGTGGCATGAGCTCTTCAAGAAGAGGTGCCTTTATAAACGTTTGTGGTGGGGGAAAGAAAAACATATAAAGCGCTGCCCCCCGTCACGAAAAAAAAGAGGTAATGAGTTGTGGCAAAGCGCGTTGAATCCCCATCTTCTATAAACACGTTCAAGCAGTGCAAGCGCAAGTATTATTATCAATACATTGCCAAGCTGCCGACGCTGCCTAATGTTCATCAGGTGCGGGGCACGATTGCCCACAGCACGCTGGAAGAATTTTACAATAAGGAGGTGACTCTTCTTTCTGAGAACTATGCGGCAGCGCTGCGCAGCACCATCCAAGAGCTCTTCTTCACGAACTGGAAGAAAGCACAGCTGCAGCTTCGTGAACTGCGCCTCAGCCCGGACCAGGAGCGCTTCTATTTTGAAGAGACGCTGCTGATGCTCATGAATTGGACGAACCAGCATCTGGAGCGGCTCGAGGGAGTCATGAAGACCAAAGAGATCTCTTTTCCGGAAGCTTTCCGCTACTTAACGCCGATTCGGGAAGAAGAATATGTTTCCGATAATTATGCGGTGCGGGGCTTTATCGATGCCATCCACCAGCTGGATGATGAAGTCCAGCTTATCGACTACAAGACGAACGCCACTTTTGAAATGAAAGACAGCCTCAAGCTGCAACTGGCTATTTACAGCCTGCTGTACTTTGAAAAGCATGGCAAGCTGCCGTCGAAAGTGGGCATTTTCTTCCTGCGCCACAAGCTGAAATTAATGAACGTGGATGACGAGCTCCTCAACCTGGCAAAGAGGGAGATTGAACTGATTCATGCGCATACATCACAGACGGAAGCGCTTGCTGATTATCCGCGCTGCACTGGGCCGTTGTGCAAGTGGAGCACGGGAAAATGTGATTTCTACGACGTGTGCAAGCCGTTTCATACGGGGGAAAGCCGGGAATAGGAAAAGAAATCAGCCATAATAGACGAGCAGCAAAGAATTTCTCCTTACCCACCCGTCGCCAAAAAGCTCATCTGGATGATCTTCTGATAGATCTCGATATTGTCGAGGACAAAAGTTTCTACTAACGCTCCCATCAGCAAAAAGAACAAAGCAAACAGGAAGAGATACAGATTGAATGTAAACACCTCAAAAAAGCGGCTGGAGGCGAACTCTTCCAGAAGCACGTCTTTGGAAATAATGGAGCCCGAAATCGCTGCCAGGAAATAAGACAGGCCTTCGATAATCATGTGCGGAAAAACAATCAGCATAATCATCGCAAAGAAAAAGAAAGGGCTCTGGCCAGCAAAGAGCGCGGCATTTTTGGCCGTCAAGCCGAAAATGGTG
Organism: Candidatus Nanoarchaeia archaeon; assembly: GCA_035289745.1. Lineage (GTDB taxonomy): Archaea > Nanobdellota > Nanobdellia > Woesearchaeales > GW2011-AR9 > JAUYQE01. The sequence goes on along the minus strand of DATDWF010000025.1, from coordinate 6,202 downwards.
CCCCACACCGACGCATTCCAGGTGATGAGCAGGATCGCCCCATCGCCCGTGAGGAGCGCTAAAACAAAGCAGGCAACCAGCACCATAAAATTATTGCTCAGCAGGCTAAAGAACAGGTCGCTGGAAAACGTGGCAACGGCCGAGCCGGCAAATCCCTGCCCAAAGCGGATCTCCAGCTGCTCGCGGAAGAGCGTGTTGGTCTGCAAGCTCGGCAGCAGGATGGTTCCCAGGGAATAGACAAGCAGGATGCCCAGAAACAAAAAGACGTAAATGCGGACGACTTCCACGTCATCCCGCCACAAGCTGCGCAGATAGGTCTGCTGCTCGATGCGCTGCCGGCGCAGCTGGATGTCAAAGATCTTATACAGCTCGGGCAGCAACAGCAAGGACGTGAATGCTACGGCTACTAACGCCGGATCGCCCGGAAAAAGCACCGAAGCGATGAGAATGCCGATGACTGAATAGATAACGCCAAGAATGAACGCATATCTGCCTTTGCTTTTCAGCCAATCTTCCGGAAAGACGTGTTCTAAAACCATCGCTCAGCCTCTTATGGAAAAAGAAGGCGATAATTATTTAAATAACTTCCGTTAGAAAGAAATGGTAACCAGAAGAACAATGTTTCTCGTAAAAAGGGTAGAAAATTAAAGATTGAGAATAAAACGGAAAAACCCCGAGAAAGCCATGATAACAAACCATATCAAAACAGTACTGCTCTTAGGGGGGCTGACGGGGCTGCTGCTCTTTATCGGAGCAGCAATCGGCGGGCAGCAAGGCTTGCTCATCGGCCTCATTCTGGCTGGAGCCATGAACTTCTTTTCCTATTGGTTCTCGGACAAGATTGTCCTGTTTATCTATCGGGCAAAAGAAGCAGACAAAAAGCTGTATGCCTCGCTCTACGCGCTCATCAAAGATATCACCAAGAATGCAGAACTGCCTATGCCCCGAGTGTTCATCGTCACTACACCACAAGCCAATGCTTTTGCTACCGGGAGAAATCCAAAGCATGCGGCCGTTGCTGTAACCACGGGCATTCTGCAGCTGCTCAACGAGAAAGAGCTTCGAGGCGTTTTAGCCCACGAAGTAGGGCACATCAAGAACCGCGATATCTTGATTTCTTCCGTCGCGGCGATGATTGCCGGTGTTATTTCCTATATTGCCATGATGGCCCGCTGGGGAGCGATCTTTGGCGGCCTGGGCGGCAGGGATGAGCAAGGCCGGGGGGTGAATATCCTGGAGCTGTTGGTATTATCCATCATCGCCCCGCTGATGGCCATGATTATCCAAATGGCTATTTCCAGAAGCCGGGAGTACTTGGCAGACGAAACCGGAGCGCGCTTCTGCAAGGATCCGGAAAGCTTAGCTATCGCTTTAGAAAAAATCCATGCCAATGTGGCGCACCATCCGTTCCAAGCCATGGGAACCACAGAAGCCACGGCACATTTGTTCATCCACAACCCGTTCACGGCGAAAGGGCTAGTTAGCCTGTTCTCCACGCATCCGCCGGTGGAAGAAAGGGTGAAACGGTTGCGGGCGCTGCGGCTGTAAGGATTTCTACGGTTTGTCACACGAAGAACATTTCTTTTAGTTTTCTGCGCCACTTGTGGCGGTGCGACGGTCAACTCCTCGCTCCACTTCATTCCGCTCGGTGTTGCCCTACGAGGTACTCCGGAGGAGCCGTCCCTCCCCTCGTCGCACGCCACCGTGGCGCAGAGGCGACGAGGGTTGGCTCCTGTGGAGTATCGCCTAGGACATGACCGAAGGGAATGACTTTCTGCCGCTAGGGTGGTGGCGTGCGCAAGCCGCTTTCAAAAAACTCTCAGAACCTTTTTAAAAAGCGCCTCTTTTTTAACTTCCAGAGCCTTAAGTCCCAGCGTTGCATCTCCCTTGGGATGATCATGACCTTGGGCTGTTAAACGCTGGGCTCATTTTCTTATCATGATCAAGAAAAAGAGGAAAGTACGGTTGCGGCAAACGCCTCATCAGCAACCACAGGTATTTTTGCCTTTGCCACAGGAGTTCCAAGAAGCGATGGATCGATTAGACGGCAAAAAGCTTTCTCTCGACGAGGTGCTTTCTCAGCTGCGCCCTCTGGCGGAGCAATATGCGGGGAAAATTGACGTGGTGGAGCCCCGGGAAGGCTCGATCCGCTTCGAATATCAGAACGGCGGCTTTCGGTGCCGGTATGAGTTGCTGAGGTATGGGTGAGAGATGGCGAACTACCATTATCCCAACAAAAAGAAGCGATAGCGACGAAAAGCCTATTCCTAGACTAACCAAGAACGGCACGAAGAGAAAGTTGAGTAATTTTCTGGAGCATTAATAAACTTTAGTATCATTGATGATGTCGTATTTCAAATGCAGATAAGAATCATGGAGTTTTTTCACTGCAGTTAATCTCAAAGCTTTTATGGTGCTTAACTCTTTTACAGAAACAATTGACTTCCCATCAATCAGTGATGGCGTATCTTTACCACCCACTAAAGCAGAGGCAACCACCAGCGATAATTTATCAATCAATTTCTTCCTCAAAAAGATGGAGTTCAGTGTTCCCCCTGTTTGAATAGTCATGCGCTGAATGCCATACTCTTCCTTCAGTTTCTGGAACAAATCAACAAAATCAATCTCCCGTTTGTAAAAGACAATCTCTAAATTTGGGGCATCTTGGCGTGAAAAAGCAGGATGATTTTTATTGGTCGTGATGATATACAGTTTTTTGCTTTTTCTAAGGAAATTATCGACGCCAGTTTTATTCAAATGTGGCTCATTATCAATAATCAGAAAACTGACTGGAAATTTTACGAGATTTTTTTGAGGCTTATTTGCCCCCACTTTTGCTAAAACCCTGCCGGAATTTAGCGAGTGCAGATCAGTAGTCTTCTCAAGAGCATAATATTGCTGTAGTCCCTCTTTTATGCCTCCTATTCTGGGAAAATCTTTATCGAAATCTAATTTGTCGGTGCTTCCTGTTGAAATTTTACCATCAACCGAAGTGAGCAGGAATAATGTTGTGATTGGCCTGTTCATCATTAAATCTCCTTCAACCTCTCCAATCCTTTCAGCAAGAACTCCTTCTTCTCCGGCATCGCGACGGGCGCACTGCCCCCATGCCAGCTTATCCGTGGCCGAATCTGCACCGGAAAGAGCCGCTCATTGGTATCGTCAAAGACAATCGCTGCGCCCATCACCCGCGGCAAGGTGTTCAGCTCCTCTTCCAAATCCCGGCGCATGTAGCTCTGCAGCAACTGCCCGAGAGCATCGACATCAATCTTCGCCGTCAGACGATGCGCAATAACCGCATCCGCCTGCGTGATGACATCCGTATGAATCTTTCCCGGCTGCTGCGATGCCAAGATTAAGGAAATGCCGGGCTGGCGGCCTTCACGCAATAAAGTGATCAAAGCATCCGTGGCGGCAGTTTTCCCGTCGCTCGGCAACAATTCATGCGCCTCATCCAAACCAATCCATACCAACGGCTCTTCGAGCTTCTCTTCTCTCTCTTTGCGGAAATAATGCATCGCGGCATCGACCGTCTTGAACTCTTCCGTTTTCCGTGCCAGCAGACGCTGGTTGAAAAGCGCCCGGGAGATCAACCCGACAACGAGCGCTTTGATCTGCCAGCCGGAAGCCATGGTCGCATAGGGGCTGAGGTCGAGAACGGTCACTTGCCCCGCAGAAACAATATCTTTCAGCGGCGTGCCTTCCGAGGAAAAAATCTCCCAGCCCTGCGCTTTCCGCAATTCATTGCTGATAATGTTGCGCGTGACGATGTCGCTCTCGGTATCCTTGCGCACAGCCGCGATGAGATCCTCCAATTCATATCCGATACTTTGCTTCGCGAAATCCTGCACCAAACGTGTCAGCAGCACGCCCGCAGCCGAGTCCGGATCGATGCGAAAAGTGGTGCACCAGTCTTCAGCCGTTACATCCAGCGGCCGGATGGCAAAAGGAAAATCCACCGGCAGGCCTTCGTCTTGAAAGCGGCGATAAAAGCCGGATGGCGTGAAGATTTTCACAGCAAGCGCCCGCGGCTCCAGACCCCACTGCCGCAGCAATTCGGCATCCTGAAAATTGGGATACTTCATCGTCCAGTAAATGCCCATGGTGTCGAGCAGGAGAATAGAAAGGTTCTGCTTGATTTCGGATGGAAGATCGGCTAAGCCTTCGGCAATGACCCCGAGCGAGTAGGATTTTCCTGAACCCCTCTTGCCGACGACAAAAACAACGTGAGAACCTGCCACATCTAAGTACACCGGATTCGACAACGACGTCGTCTGCCCCATCTGGATGTACTGCTTGCCGAGAAAAATGGTGCCCTCTTTGCCATACTTTTCGACATCTTTCTTGCTCCTGCCGATAATCACCTCGAAGACCATGGAGAAAAAGAAGAAAAGAAGGCATAAAAAGGTATCGGGAAAAAGTATGGATTAAGTTAGGTCTGCCTGCTAGGCCAAGAAGTGAGCCGAGAACGACCAGCGTTAATGAGAATTGACAGGTGCTTTTCTTCAAGGTTATATGGCCAGCTTTGGACGATGAGCACAAACAGGAAAAGCACGAGGCTCACGGCCAGCAGGCAGACTTAATACATACGGGAAAAAAGTCCTCGCGATACCTTCGTCACATCTACAAGCTCTCGTCCGTCAGCACCCGCACCTTGCTCATCTCTTTGACCGTAGAGCCAGTGCCCAGGACGTGCGTGACACCGACTTTTTCAGCCAGGCGCACTAAGTCCGGATCAACCGTCCCGTCCAATGCTATAGCATAGACCCCACCATTCAGGCTCTGGACCGTCGAGCTGAGCTCACTGAGGGGCACTTTCCCCAGAATGTTCAGGTTCTGGTCAAAGATGCACGCTCCGTGGGTTCCAAAGAGATCGTCCATGACGCTTTTGAAGACGGACTTTTCTTCCGGCGTCAGCGAAGGGCCGTCCTGCCGGCTCAGCGGAGGACGAGACCCCTCTAAAGGCGGACGGGCATAGCGTTGCGGACGGTTTGGCAGCGAACGGCTGGGTGCGGTGACCCGCAAGCTTTGGCGCAAGCGTTCCGGCTGCTCTTTCATCGCTCCCGTTTCATCGACGCCGAGCTCTAATTTTGCCTGCTCTGCGGTTACCCGGCTGCGTAACGCTTTGTGGATCTCTTTCTTGGTGATCTCTTCCACTTCTTTGCCATCCGGAGCCCGGCAAACAAAGTCGATTTCGGCCACGCTCAACAGCTCGCGGATAATCAGATTGCCGCCGCGGTCGCCATCGACGAAAAGGGTGGTCGTTTTCTTCTTCGTCAATTCTTTGATCGTTTCCGGACACGACGTGCCGTTCATGGCGATGACGTTCTTGAAGCCCTGCCTCAAGAGATTCATCACATCAGCACGCCCTTCAACGATGACAATCTCTTCACTCTCGTCAATCGCCGGACCGGCTGCTAAACGCTCTCGGCCATATTCAACAGCTTCCATGACGCGGACAGACTTGGCTACTTCGTCCGTTAATTCTTGGGAATCCGGCAAAGTATTTTCCATCAGCGTCTTCAACAGCTCTTTGGCCCGTTCCACGACAAACTGCCGCTTGCTGATGCGGATATCTTCTAAATTGGTTACTTCCAGCTTGGCCGTGCACGGCCCGATGCGCTGGATGACTTCCATAGATGCCGCAATAATGGCGGTTTCCGTCTTATCCAAAGAACTGGGGATGATGATCTCTCCTGAGGTTTTCCCGGAACTCGTATTGGTATTTACCTCAATTCTGCCAATCCGGCCGGAACGCTGCAATTCCCGCAATTCCAGCTCATTGCCGAGCAAGCCTTCCGTCTGGCCAAAAATCGCGCCAATGACGTCGGGGCGGTCAACGATGCCCGCGATGGAAATGCGTGAATGGATAATATACTTAGCCGCTACTGGGCTTATTTTTGCCATGGTTTTGCCTCCAAATTGAGAAAGAGCTGTAGCGTTATTCGCTTACTCGGCGGGAAACGGCGTACCGTTCACATACTGGTCAAGCAGAGGAATGAACATGCTGCACTCTTTCTAAGTTATTGTTTTGTTATTATTACCGATTAGGTGTTGATTTTGTATTGATGCATTCCTTCGATAAACCCTGCAGAAAAACAGAACGGCTTTCTTGCTTCTTTGGATTAGATTTATTCTTCTCTTACTCTGGTACGAATGGATACGCTTCACTCCTTCGTGAAGCACGTGAAGTTTGAAAGGC
>DATDWF010000024.1:0-31734 GCA_035289745.1 Candidatus Nanoarchaeia archaeon | reverse complement strand
GCATTTATTGCCAGATTAGACCCTGCTGTTCAAAAAAAATTTGCATATGAAAATGCGGAAAATTTATTTAAAAATTAAATGCTCCCGCCGTGCCTTATACGTTTTAGTGAAAAATTAGAACGTTTATGTTTTTAAATCAATAAACTTTATATAACATAATCCAGATTATAGTTTTATCCTGAAAAAGAGATTATTGTTAGTTTTGTTAGCGATTTCTATTATTTTTATTAGTAGTTGTGCTCGGCAAGCGCCGGTAGAAAAAGAACTTTCTGTTCAGAGGAAGGTAGTTTAGAGATTGCTCGCAGGTTAGCAGATAGGCTGGCAAGGTTAAGCATAATTCCTCAATAATAGGCAATTTTTCTTGCAGGGAAAACACTACATAGTTTTATATATTGATTACATACAGTATTACTATGGAAAAAAAGAGGGTATCGGCTTTCTGTTTCGTGGTTTTAATTCTCATAGTATATGGCTGTGCTACGCAGCAAGCACCTGCAGAAAAAATGCCTGAGCCTGCTGCTGAAGACGCTCCTCAAGCAGCCCAAGAGCCAGAGCCTGTACAGGAAACTCAACCCGCTGAAGAAATTAAAGAAGAGCCAATCATAGAGGAAAAGCCAGCATCAGAGCCTGTTGTTGAAAAAAAAGAAGAATTCCAGATATTCAACCCCATTTTAACATATGAAGGCGCTTACAACGGTCCCCTGTATGGCACCTCAGAGCAGGTAGGCTCTGCATCAATGGATTCTTACTTTGAAAATCTTGACCGGAATGGCATCAATTTCTTTATCGGCATGTTCGGCATTTCTGGCGAGCCTCAGGCAGACACCTTGGTCAGCGACCAGGGATTGGGAGAAATAATTGCTGCTGCCAAAAAGCATCCGTTCAGGATTATTCCTTTCTTTAACCCGGGGATCGGTGGAGAAGAAGTCGAGCAATATCTTGGTGAAGAATTGACGGGGATGTACACAAAAACTTTAGCTGCCGCGCAAAGAATCGCGGGAAAAGAGTTCATCAGGGGATTCGGCGAGGTGGAGACGCAGGAATGGAGTGCGCGGCATAACGATCCTAAAGTGCTGCAGCTCATCACTATGGCGCAAAGGAATAATCTTCATTTTATGTTCCATCCCATTGCAGGAAAGATGGATGATGTTGAACAGATTGTTAAAGCATATCCCGATACGGATTTTTTGATCCATCTGTTCCGGGAAGACTTGGCCAAAAGCACGGACAAACTGATAACAATGCTTAAAGAGCACGACAACCTCTACTATAGCATGGATGCTGCGCACATCATCCACGATAATAATATGGACCTCATCTATGATTATGATAGCCCTAACAAGCAATCATCCATCGATAAGCTTGTTTCTACCTACGATAGCAAAGAAAAAATAATGACTCAAAGTGCCATTCAGGCCTATAAACCATTGGTGGACGCTGCTCCTGATAAAGTCATGTGGGGGACGGAAATCGGCCCGGAATATGCTTTTGATCCGGAAGTGTTTGATCGGGCAGTAAAAATTTCCCGACTGGTCATCGCCGGCTTTGATGCCGAGGATCAGGAAGCAGTCGGATACAAGAATGCTTTACGAGTTTTCGGGCAGGGCGTAGTGGCAGATTCCACTCTCCAAGTGCGTGATACCCGTTCTTGGCCAGCCTGTACTGATGCTCAGATGGGCGATTGCGATGCTTCTTGTGAGGTCCCTGATACCGATGCTTTAACTGCTGAGCAGGATGAATGTTATCTCAATTGCCTTATTGGAAAACAGTGCCGCGAAGTCATAGAGATGGATGTAGGATAACTCCAGTCTTTTGTAGGAGCAAGCATAGGTAGCGACGGCCGAACTGCTACTGTTCGGGAAAAAGTGGGGATGTGAAAAGAAATCGTTAGTAGATGTTATCGTGATGATCGAAATCGACGAACAGAATGAAGTTTCTTTCTTTATTCACACTAAAAGTCAGGACAAAGCTCCCATTAATATGCACCCTTTTGAGATGCTTTTGGCCATAGCGAAGATTTTTGTAGTGATCAATGTTTTGATGATCGCAATTGATTATTTCTTTTATTTTTTTATTGATAATGTCTACTTTTTTCCTGTCTTTTTTTGAAAGTTTGTGCAAGATTACTTTGAGTTCATCGGTAAGATTAAAATCAAACATGAAATCACCTATCGTATACCGCATACTGCATCAAGTTCCTGAAGGGACATTTTTCGATAACCATATTTTTTCAGATGCAGTTTTTCTACGCCAATAAGTTTTTTAATATACTCTTCACTTGCCTCTTTTCCCAGTACTTCTTCTCCATGCAGCTCAACAAATTTATTTATGGCTTCTGACTTATCTTTCAATCCAAATCGTGCTTTAATGATGTTTATTACCCGATTTGCATATTCATCCAAAAAAATCCTTGCATAGACCATATAGTGACCTCCGTGTGCATTTTATATGCATACGAAGTGCCCATTTATTTATAAATGTAATGGCAGAAAGATACCTTTTCCTCTTCTCATCTCCCCCAAAGCCTTTTAAAGATTCTTTTCTTTTTCAGCACCATGCTCGCCGCCACCACCGAACTCCGCCATGCCGAACAGGTTCGAAAATATCTGTCGGCAAAAAAACTGCTCCATCCAGATTTCCTGCCGGTGAAAGAGCTGGGCTTCATTTATTTTCCACTAGAGAGGAAAGCACGAGTGCCGTCGGCCAAAGTGGTTGCAGTGAAATTCTCATTTCCGGTCAAAAAGCACCAGCCGGCTCTTGACGAGCTGCTCAAAGGGAAATTGACTGTTCGAGAGTTTGCTTTGCTGCCTCATTCTCAGGAGATTATCGGCAACATTCTCATCCTGGAAATGCCGCCGGAATTGGAAAAGAAAGAGAAGATAATCGCCGAAGCCTTTTTGCAGGCGAACAAGCACTTTTCTACCATCGTGAAGAAGCAGGAGATGCACGGCGGCGTCTATCGCCTGCGGAAAGTAAAGATTCTGGCAGGAAAAAAGACTAAAGAAACCGTGCATCAGGAAAACGGCGTGCAGATAAAGCTCCATCTGGAGAATACCTATTTTTCAGCTCGTTTGGCCAATGAGCGGCTGCGGATTGCGCAGCAGGTGAAGCCAGGCGAGGAAGTTCTGGTGCTGTTCTCTGGGGCAGCGCCGTATCCCCTGGTGCTCGCTAAGCGCAGCCCTGCCAAGATAGTCTATGGCATCGAGATAAATCCGCTAGCGCATCGGTATGCCGTCGAGAACGTTGCGCTAAACAAGCTCGAGAAAAAAATCCGCATTTTTCAGGGTGATGTGCGGGAAGTTGTGCCAAAAATCCGCAAGAAATTTGACCGGATCGTGATGCCTCTGCCAAAAACCAGCGAACAGTTTTTGGATGTGGCCTTGCGGAAAGCCAAGCCCGGAGCGATCATACATCTCTATGCCTTTCTCGAAGAAAAAGACTTTGCTGCGGAAGCCCGGCGCATCAAAGAGATTTGCAAGCGGCAGGGGCATCCCGTAAGAGTTCTCCGTACCGTTCCCTGCGGAAAATTTTCTCCTTACGTTTTTCGGGTGTGCTTTGACCTGAAAGTGCTGCAGTGAGCAGCTTGTTGAGAAAAACTGTCCATAAACTGCCTTTATTCCAATATTTTTCCCGTTTATCTCTATTTTTCTTTTTAACATACTCTAAAAATAGAAAAGTTTAAATAATACTTATTCTAATATAATAAAATGAACCGCGACCAGCACGATCTCCTCTGGCGCCTGGAAGGGCTGCAGACGGTAGAAACCGTTGCCGAAGAGTTAGGCATAAGCTGGCAATCCACCCTGAATCTGCTGGGCCGGCTGAAAAGAGCTGGCTATGTCACGGTCTCCGGCGGCGGAAGAAGAAAGCGCCTATACAAAATAACGCTTACGAAGCAGCGGCTGCGCGTTCCCGGCATGTGGGACATCTTAAATAGATACAATCCCAATTTTCAGCTCAATCCGTGGTACGACCACCAGGTGCACGGCGTGTATGGGGTGGAAGAAGTCATCGTCGATGCCGTGCAGACGAAGAGCTTCCGGATAGTACTCGCCACGTTGCGCTTATTTCAGCACGTGAAAGACTGGAAGAAGCTGCACCGCCTGGCAAAAGAGAAGGGCTGCTGGCAGCAAACTGGTGCTCTCTATGACGTGGCGCGGCTGTTCCTGAAAGTGCGAAAAATGCCGGAGCGATATCGGAGAGAGAAATTCTTCCTCTGGAAGATGCTTTCCCAGCTTAAAAAGAAGAATTTTCCATCCATTGCGGAATATTGGCGGGTCTACATTCCTTTTAATAAAAACGACATTCGGGGGGTAGTGGCATGATTTCACAACAGGATCAAGTGGACTTATTTATCCTCATCAGCAAACAGATGCGGAAAGATATCGTTTGTTACGCTTTTGGGGGCAATGCCATGATGTATTACGGTTATAAAGATGAAACCAAAGATGTAGACCTCGTTTTCGAACATGAAGATGAGCGTGAGGAATTTCTTCGGGTGCTAAAACAAATGGGTTACGAAGAATTCAGCCTTTTTCGCATATATGTCCCAGAAAAATTGAAAGATACGCATAAGCCCATCGTGGTCAAAAGAGGAGAAGGGCGTTTTGACCTCTTTGTCAAAAAATTTTTTCAAACTCTTTTAAGCCCGAAGATGAAAGAAGATGTTTTCTCCGTCCATGAATTTAAATGGAAGCATACGCTTACGGTGAACGTTTTGCGCAAGGAAATTCTGGTTATTCTCAAATCTGTCACCAGCCGCGATCGGGATTTTGAGGATATTGTGACTATCATCAAGAACGACAAGCACTTCGACTGGCCCTATTTTCTCGAAGAAGTCCGATGGCAGGCGGAACACGGCGATGGATGGGTGCTCTTGGATGTCGAGAGAATGATGCGGGAACTGAAGGAATATGTGTTTATTCCGGAGGAGCATTTTAAGCGGCTGTATGGGATGAAAGAACAGAAATAAAAATTGTTTTCCACATCTTAAGGGTGGCGGTTGTTTACTGCGGTTTGATTATTTCAATCCTAACAGGCTTCGGATTAAATTTAACAGTATTGAACAAAAATGCCATATTTTGTGCAATAATAATGAAATCATTTATAAATAAACGTACATTCTATGAGTTATGCTTACTGAAACAGAAATTAAAGAAATTTTGGTAAGACAAAGAGAAACCATCTTAAACAAGAAATATGGTGTAGAGAGGTCAATCTTAAAAGAAGTAGAGTCCAAGCTCAAGCTTCCACAGGTGGTGGTCTTAACCGGCTTACGAAGGAGCGGCAAGTCGACCCTGTTAAAGCAGTTAATAAAAAAAGAGTATCATGATGAGGACTTTTATTACCTCAACTTTGAAGATGAAAGATTGTTTGATTTTCCTGCCCGTGAATTTAACCGGCTTTATGAGGGATTAGTAAGCCTGTATGGAAAAAAGAAAACTTTTTTTCTGGACGAAATTCAGAACGTCACTCATTTTGAGACGTTTGTAAGAAGGTTTTATGAAGAGGGATTTAAATTCATTATCACTGGCTCTAGCGCCACGCTGTTAAGCAAAGAACTGGGCACCAAACTTACCGGAAGGCATGTGGATATTGTGGTGCGGCCTTTCTCTTTTCTGGAATTTCTGGGATTAAAAGGAGTTAAGATAAACAAAGAGGCCATGTACAAAACAGAAACTAAAGTAGAAATCAAGAAATATTTCGAAGAGTACTTAGTGAAAGGGGGTATGCCGGAATATTTGCAGTATAATGACCCAGAGCTGTTAACCCGGGTTTATGAGGACACGGTCATTAAAGATATAGCCGTGAGGTATAAAGTACATAATGTGGCTGTTCTGAGGCAGTTGTATTCCTACCTCATTAATAATTTTGCCAATAAATTTAGTTATAATTCTCTTAAGAAGTTCATAACTATAAACAGCGTGAATACATTTAAGAAGTTTATATCGTATCTTGAAGAGACTTATTTTGCCAAAACTATCAATAAATTCGACTATTCTTTTAAAAAACAGATCATGAACGATAAAAAGTTTTATGTCCTGGACAATGGATTTGTGGGAGTTCTTTCTAAAAAAATAACTAAAGACCACGGATGGCTTCTTGAAAACTTAGTCTTCAATTGCTTGAATAAAGAGTATGATGTTTTTTATTATTCTGGGGAACGCAAATGTGATTTCCTCACGGTTAAAAATAAAACAGTAATTCAAGCGATACAGGTATGTGATGACTTGAATACAGAAAATCGTGACCGAGAGGCGGCGGGATTAACTGAGGCCATGAAAAAATTTAAGCTTCAGGAAGGATTGCTTTTGACCAATGACCAGGAAGAAAAGATTAAGATCGGCAGAAAGAAGATACTGGTTAAGCCGGTCTGGAAGTGGTTGCTTGAAGAGTAACCCCCAAGCCTCAGCACGGTTGGTTGCTGAAAAAGTATGTGTTTATTCCAGAAGAGCACTTTAAGCGGCTGTATGGGATGAAGAGAGAAGGAAAACAGAAGAAAATGGAGAAAGCTTCTTCCCGCCCTTTGAGAAGGCTGCGATAATTGTCACTTCTTCCGTCGCACTTCTTTCTTCGGGTACTCCCCGGTTATCGAATAGATGCAGTGCTGCACATACCAGAAGCCCACTGCGAGAAGGGCGATCGCCACCGCTTCCAGTGCTCCGCTGTACTGGCTCACGGGGAAAATAGAAAAATACGGACTCTGCAGAAGAGAATAGTAGTCCAGATCCCGGAGAATGTGGATGCCCATCAGGCCGAGCACTGCCAGAATGACGAACCCTATCCCTTTGCGAAAGCTGTTTCGGGAGCGCCAAAAAATGCGGATAGTGAAGATCAGAACGATGGAATACAGAATAACATGGAGAATGTGTACCAAAGGGTTTTGGAGAATGGAAATCATGGGGTATCCTGATGATTGTTCAGTGCTTCTGCTTCTCTCGAATGAAGCCGTGCTGCTTTAAATATCTTTTCTCCGCTTTCTGCAGGTGCTTTTCGATTCTTTTGAATTTCCTATGCTCGTACCAGATAAATGCCGGAAAAATCAGGGCATTCAGTGAAAAGCCGATAAGCATGGCAAGAATATACCATCCTCTTTGGGTGAGCTCCTGACGGACATTCGACTCCACCATGAAGTGAGCGGAAGCCATCCGGCTCATATCGCCATGAGTTACTTGCACCTCGACGGTATACACTCCTGGCGCCGCATCTCTTGGGATGAACAGCTCTCGTACGGTGGAGATCTGTTCAATGCCCCCTTTGGTCTCTACGGCCGTGAGAAGCGTCTCTCCTTCCTGGTTTTTGAGCGTATATTCCAAGTACATATCCGCTAATGTGCGTTCTTTTTCTCCATGGATAACCCGTGCTTCGACTTCAACTAATATCGAGTCTCCGACAATGAGCTGTTCATCAGTCAAAGGAACGTTTACATCCACCAGAAGCTGTTCAATGTGCTCTGCGCTGCTTCCTATCATCCCCGCAGCCAGGAACAGAAAGAGGGTGATGGCACTTAGGTTTTTTTTACAAGCGGAAATACTATTCTTCATCGGAGAGCTCCGGCATTATGAGCAACAGTCTCCAGAGAAAACCGCTTTTGTTTTAAACTCTTCGCTTTCTCGATTTTCGACTTTCATCACGTAGTAGTGGTGCAGACAACCAAAAGTTTATATCTCTAAGAGTATTTCTCTTTTCTAAATGGTTGAAGAGAACAATCATGCCTTTTTAATGGCTTTGAAGAAAAAATTTCTGTTGGGGGTTATCGATGTTCTTATCATTGCCTGGCTCAAAGAAAAGCCGTTGTCCGGCCAGGAGATTATGGCGAGAATTACCGCGGAGTATGGGATTTCTTTAAGTGCAGGCACCCTCTACCCTATCTTGTTTTCGCTGCAAGAGAAAGGGCTCATTGTCCATTTGCTCGATGAAAAAAGAAAGCTTTATCAGCTCACTTCCCAAGGAAAGTCTATCGGTGAAAAATTGGCCCCTCGCTATAAACTGATAGAACGGGATCTCAAAGAAAATTTTAACAATAATCACCACCCCTATACCACTGCCCCCCTCCCCCCGAAAAATGGTCGGCAGGAAACGAGTGAGATATCTTAGAACCATTTATGGGAGCTTCGCTTTTTTGGCGCTATTAGTGTTAGTGGGTGGAATAGCTTTCTTTAGCGGGGGAGGGATAACTGGTGCAGCGGTTTCTTCTTTGTCCCTCTTCTCATCTCCCGGAAACACCCTTTCAGGCTCTTCTGGGCAGTTGCATATAGTCCCGCAGGGCAGCATCACTCCCACTCAGGCTGACGGCCTCATTGTGTATGGGGAGCTTAACGTCGCCATTCCCCGCTTCCGCATCTGGAACTTTTCCAATAATTTCTCCACCGAACAGAGCGCCCAGCCCATCGGCATCGATGGGACGAATGACATCACCTGGGCGGTCGTCCGGGGGAATCATGAGCGGGACGAGATCATTCTGGGCACGGAAGACAAGGGGAATGACGTGAATATCCAGGTATATCCCGCCAATAAGACGTGGGGGGCGGCATTGGAAGTGAGCGCAGATGTCTTAAACTCCAACTCACGCGCTTTTGACATCGCCGTGGAAGATGTTTCCGGCGATGCGCTGGTTGTGTATGAAAGCTCATCAGTTTCCGATACGGCCGTCCAATATCGGATCTGGAATGGCAGCCAGTATTCTGCTGAGAACACTCTGGTGACGGGATTAGTGTCCAGCCCGATACGCTGGGTTCGCCTGGTGCAGCGGCCCGGGACGGATGATATGATGCTCCTCATCCACGACAATGCCGCTGATCTCCATGCCCACTACTGGAATGGAACGGGCTTTGATCTCACGCGGAATACGACCCTCTCCACGGGAACGACATCAAGCCTTACGCAGCATTTTGCTTTCGCCTGGGAAAGCGCGAGCGATGATGGGCTGGTGGTCTATGGGACGGGGACCAATCTGGTGTACCGAGCATTTTCTATCACGGCGCCGCACTGGAGCGCGGAAACAACTATTGCCTTGGGAAATGCCTTGGGCGACACCCGCCTGTGCTCTAACCCCACGTCTGATTATGTTGGCCTCATTGTCGAGGATGCCGGAAGCGACGTCAATGCCCGGATGTGGAACGGTACAGAAGTCCTGGCAAGCCCTCCGGCGGAAGATCTGGATGCCGAGCCGGCTGGCGCCAACAATGTGAATGTCGATTGCGCTTGGTATAATTCCAGCACGGCTTTATTTGGGTTTGTTGATCTGTCTTCGCTGTCCGTCGATTACGTTCAGTTTACTAAGGCAAACACCTGGAGCGTTGCAGATCTGAACACGGCCCCGACGACGAGCTCCTTTGCATCAGACGATATTGACGGCCTGCGTTTTACTCCACATCCCACCACCGCAGAGATTATGGTTACCGCCATGGACATCCTGGAAGATATTTCGGTTATCCGCTGGGATGGGACGGGATTCGCTGCCATCGGCGAATCTCCCTTGGAAACCAGCACTGAAGTCCTCACAGCGGTGCAGGAAGCTGTCATGTTTGACTGGTACCGCTATGATCCGGTGCCGAATGTGACGGCGTTAAACCCCAATGGGCTCAATTTTAACCCGAATGCGATACTAGACATCAATGCCACCGTTACTGACAATATTGTTGTGGGCACGGTGCTGGCGAACGTCACTCTGCCGAACGGCACCATCCAACAGCTCACTCTAACGAATCGCTCCGGCAACAATACTTTTTACAATGCCACTTTTGCGGTTACCAGCCTGTCGGGGATGTATAGTGTGCGTGTCATTGCCAACGATACCAGCATACACCAAAACCGGAACAGCACTGAAATAGCTATCTTTACCGTTGGCGATGCTTTTTCCCCTGTGGTCACAAACCTCACGCCGGTTCCCGGCAGCAGTTTTGTACTGAATGCTACCCTCAATATCAGTGCTACCGTTGCGGACAATGTCGGCGTCTCTCAGGTATTTGCCAATATCACTTTTCCCAATGGGAGCATCGCGAGAATTCAATTGCTCAACAGTAGTTTTGCACTCTATAACGGCACTTTCAGCATGACCAATGCTCTGGGAACGTACCTCGTCCGCTTTATCGCCAATGACACCTCTAATGGGTTCAACAGTTCAGAGACCACTTCATTCAGCATCATCGATGTGACGGCTCCCCTGGTCACAAACCTCACGCCGGTTGCCGGGACCATTTTTCTTCAGAACATGCTCGTGAACATTACGGCTAACGTCACGAATACTGTGGCGATTTCTATTGTCTTAGCAAATATCACTTTCCCGAATGGCAGCATCACGCAGATCCAACTGTTCAATAGAAGCCTGGCACTCTATAATGGTACTTTTAATGTCACCAGAGACGTGGGGGCGTATACGGTTCGCATCATCGCGAATGATACCTCTAATAATATTAATGCTTCGGAGAGCACCACTTTTTCAGTGAGTAGCCTGGTGGTCAATGATCCCGTCACTCTCGAACAGCTCAGCTGTTCTCAGGGGGCGGAAGTGAATGAAACTGTGTATTGCTCATTCACCTCCCGCTATGCCAATGGGACTTCTGTGAATAGGTACGAATTTAATTACAATGTGACCAATTCCAACGAAGGGCCAGCTTTTGCCGGGATTGCCAATAATACTCGCCGGTTTGGGCGATATATCTTCTCGTTTGTGCCGACGGTTACCGACAGCTACGGCATAATCGTGTCTAATGAAAGCCTGGGATTTGCCAGCACTGTTCAAGTCAGCATCTTCCCGCGCCGCGGCCTCACGCCAGACCAAGAGAGAAATCTGAACCAGAGCCTGGAGGGCCTCAATCAGACTGCCGCTTTCATAAACCAGACTGTCGCCACTATTCTCGGCAACATCAATAATCAAACGCAGGTGATGCTTTCAGATTTAGGCGAAGTTGCAGCGGGGAGCAGCTATCGCACCCGCGTCTGGACCTTTGACTTCCAGGGCAGCCCCAAAGCACCCGACGCCACGCCTGTCGTCACCCTCTATGATTCTTTGCGGAACATCATCGTGCAAAGCGTCGCTATGGATTTCATTTCACGAGGGGTATTTGCCTACAATTTTACCACGACCACCGGGCACACTGCGGGCGTCTGGGAAACGCAGGTCAATGTAACCAGCAATGCCCGGAACATCCAGCTCAGCGATTACTGGGAGTTGGAAAGCGCTCCTGCGCAAGTCATCATCAATGCCATAGCAGATGCCACTATCCCCACGATTATTGCTGACATCACTATCACCAACGAAGGAACAGCCGCCTTTGAATATCGGTATGAATATTGTATCGTTGTGGAGCAATCCAACCAATGCGGCGGCGGGGATGATCTAGGATATGCTTCCGCAGCCAAGCTGATTGCCGCTGGCGCGGATTTTAACACGCAGCTGATGCTCAGCGGCATTACGCAGATGGGAACGCTGTACTTTAAGCTCGTGGTGTACTTCGGCACAGAAAAAAGCGGTGCTACCCGGTCGTTCACCGCTACTTCTGCTGCCGCTGAAGCACCGGCGGGAGCTGCCGCGGGCGGTGCCGGGTCGGGTGAAGCTGTTTATCTGACTGTTCCCCCCCCTGCACCCGCAGTTGCTGTTCCTGCTCCTTTGCCGGCTATTCCTACACTTGAAATAACCCAGCCGCTGCATATCCCCGGCACGCTCTTTGATGTAACAGTTTTCATCCCCCAGAAATACCGGAGCATCTTGCCAGGGGAAGAGCTCCTTGCCGAAATCCGTTTGATAAATATCACCCGCTTGGATCTCGTTCCCGTGCAGCTGGAATACAACATCTGGGATGCACAGCAGAACGTGCTCTATCAGGAATATGAAACTAAAGTCGTGGAGAACGAGATCACTTTCCTGAAAGAAGCAGCCCTTCCTGCGGACATTCCTACCGGTAATTACCTGTTTGTGGCCATTCTTCGCTATGATGGAGGCGAGGCCATCGCCGGCTATCCGTTCACGATCGTTCCAGAAAAGCCGTCGATTGGAAAGCTGCTGCTCCACTCCAGTCCCTACTGGCTGGGCGCTTTCGTACTGGTCTTGGCTTTCCTGGGCATGCGGTGGCTGCTGCGGCGGAAATACCGGAAAAAATGAACAGTTCTCATTGTAAAAACTACTTTATCGTAGTCGAAAAAGTATTAATACTCTGAAAAGATGTAAAAGTCTAATCGGATAAGCATGGCCAAAAAAGGAAAAACTATCAAAACCTGCGACCATCTGGACCTGGCTTCTTTTTTCCTCCGCGTCGGCTTAGCGACGGTCTTCTTCTATGCTGCTATCGCTTCCTTCCTGCAGCCGCTGAACTGGATCGGCTTTTTTCCGGCGTGGTTACGGGGATTTATGCCGGCATCCATCCTCCTTTTTGCATATTCTCTCTATCAGATGGCTCTGGCGCTGTGGCTGTTATCTGGGAAAAAAGCATTTTACGCCGCAATTTTGGGGGGCGTGACGCTCGTGGCGATTATTGTAACCAATATTACGCTGCTGGATATTATCTTCCGTGATGTGGCCATCCTCTTTGCAGCAGTGGCTTTGCTGTTTATGCACGCCAAAGAAAGATGAATTAAACAAAAGATAAATTCGGAAAAGCGGTGACAGATATCTGATACAGAGAAAAGCGATTAAATTTCAAAAAGGTGATACCAATCGTCAGCGACAATTTTCAGTTCATAGCATCTTTTCTGGTTCTTTCTATTAGCGGGCTGGTCAATGCCGGCTTCCTCGTCTGGAAGCACTATCAGAAAAAGCCGTTCGTCTGCCCGCTGGACCATGATTGCAGTGTCGTCACGGAAAGCAAATGGTCGCGTATCTTCTTGGTCCGGAATGAGGTTATTGGGCTGTTGTTTTTTCTGGGGCTAATTGTAGGGACTCTTGCCTCACTTTTTAATGCCAATTGGGCAACACTCATCTTTACCGTTTTTCCTTTTGCGACCGCAGCCAGCTTCTTATTCTCGCTCTTTCTGGTGTTTATTCAGTTTAAAGTCATCAAAGACTATTGCTTTTACTGCTTAATTTCGGCAGGGATAACCTTGCTGGTTTTCTTGAATAGCTTGCTGTTGTTGTGAAGAGAAACAATAACCATTTTTCTTGGTCTGGGAATTTCATCTTTTTTCATCGAAATATGTTTAAAGTGCATACACATACATACACGGATGTCGACAAAAACAATTTCCATAACTGAAGAAGCGTATACTATCTTACACTCGCGAAAAGAGAGCACAGAAAGCTTTAGCGAAATTATTGTAAAACTCGCCGGCAAAAAAGAGTTGGCTTCTTTTTATGGTGTGCTTGGCAAAGAACATGCTGATCTGCTTGAAAAGGCTATTTTTCAGGAAAGAAAACACCATCAGATTTTACATCACCAAAGAGTAAGCCGGAGTTGCCCAGGTCCACAACGAATCAGTTTTAACAAGGAATATCAAACATTTTTCTAAAATTCGAAATCTTTCCCTAGAATTGTATTAACCAAAAAATAAGAAAGAGGATTTACTCCTCTTCTTCATCTGAACCGCTATTCTCGTCAGAATTGTCGGACGTCTCGTTTTCCCCTTCATTGTCATCGCTGTCGGAGTCGGTAGCATTTTTACCTGACTTCCCCCTCTCTCGATCCTCAGGTTTTCTCTTCTCTGCCCCTTCCCGTTCCTCTTTCACTTCCATGATGGCCGTTATCTCTTCCGCCGTTAAGCCGGTCTTCGCTGCAATTTCGGCGATGATGACGTCCAAGTCCGTCGAGTTTACGGTGAATTCCCACTCGGTCTCATCAACCTGCACTTCGATTTCCGCCCCGCCATCTTTTATCTTGACTTCTATCTCCCGTTCCGACTCTTCTTTGCTTTCCATCTGCCGCAGGGCATTTCTGGCCAGCTGCTCAGCTGCCGTGGCTTGCCCAAAGGCTTCTCCGAACTTTTCTTCAGCAAAAGCTTCCTGAGCTTTCGCCAGCTTTGCTTCTGATTCTTCTAAGAGCTGTAAGACACTCGTGGTGGCATTCGCTCCGCCCAGTTCCTCTCTGAGCTCAGCAATTTCTTCCTGCGCATCTGCTATCGCCTCTTGAGCTTTTTCCTGCTTCATGAGGCCTTTTTCTTGTTCTTGCTCCTCAATATCAGCTTCAACTTCTTCATCAGATTTCCCGGTTTCCTGCTTGATGCGGATTTTTATCTGGTCTTTTTTCTCTTTGATCCGCACTTCCACGTCTCCGGTTTGTGATTTCAGGCTATTCAAGAAGGCATCAAGCCGCTCTCTTTGTTCTACAGTAAGTTCTCCTTTCACTTCAATTTTGACTTTGAGCTCTCCAAAAGCTTGCTCGACCGCTTCGCCATGCTCTTCCAGCTCTTTCTCAATGTCCAGGACGGCATCGAGCTCTTCTCCGGAGTTATCTCTTGCCAAAGCGGCAACATTTTCTTTTACTTTCAAGAGTTGTTTCCCATGGGCTTCTTCAGCTTTTTGGGCAGCTTCGGCTTTATTCTCTTCAATCATCTGCTTGACTTCCAAGAGCCGTTCCCGAGCAATTTCCAGCCCTTTTCTGGCTTTTTCTGCTTTATCGAAGGTCAAGAGCAGCGTGAGTTGGTCTATAGCATTATCTAAACCCCAGAGAAATGAATCGGGCGTCACGCCTGGATCTTCCGGCTGCTGAGCAAGCACGACAGGCAAGAGCAGCAAACTCATTAAAAACAAGCCAAATATTTTTTTCATGGTAGGTACCTCTTTTTTGTTACTTATATGGTTTTCTCTTTTTTTTAGATTTTCTAATCTTAAACAGGATGATAGAATTGATAATTAAGGTTAATACGAAAGCTGCTGCCACATACAAAGAAACCATCATTATTCCAAAATCTTTTTCCCAGCCCACAGCATTATAGATGTTCTTTGCCTGCAATATAAAAGTCAAGAGGATAAAGGAAAACGGCAGAAGCAGACTAAGCAGATATTTTTTCTCTTTGAGCAAATATCTGCCACTAAGAAACATGACTAACAAAGGTGGAATCAAAAAATACAGCCAAAACGAAAAATGCGCTAATTTTGAATAGGGTGTATCAGCATAAGAATAATTAGTTCCCTCGCCATCGGGAGTGTCAACTATTTCCGCGATAGTCAATTCTTCTTGATGTTTTTTAAAATAGTCTTGGTCTAAATTACTAAATATACTATCAGTAAAAAATAGTATAATCACCACTATGGCGACTATGAAAAAAGAATTAATTAATCGTTTAGTTTTCATCAGATTATCAATTAAATCATTAATAATAATCGATAAATTAATATAAACTTATAAAGATTATGTTTTATCCCGTTCATCACAAGATTTATATATCACATGATATTTTTTTCATGTGATGAAGCACCAGAACGAAACGTACAAGCTCTTTTTCGGCTCGTTGGCGAATCCTAACCGGCTGCGGATCATCAATCTGCTGCGCCATGGAACCAAGAATGTGACCGAAATCTGCAATGCCACGGGCTTTGAGCAGACCATGGTATCGCACAACCTCAAGCGCTTGGAGCGCTGCGGGATGGTCTTTGTCGAGCAGCGGGGAAAGCATCGCTATTATCGGGTCAATCAGAAGTCCATCACGAAGATCTTAGCCCTTATTGATAAGCACATGGAGCAGTACTGTTTGCACGTGCTGCATGGAGAGCGCTGATGGTCAAGAAAAAAAATAAAGCTTTTGCCTGCGCCGAATGTCGCATGCTCTACGCCGAGAAAAAGAAAGCCGAAGCGTGCGAAAAATGGTGCAAAGAGCATCATAGTTGCAATATCGAGCTTATTAAAGATGCGATTGGTAAAACTTCCTAAGTGAGGCATCATGAAACAGACCATTGCTGAGAACCGGAACGTGAAAGAGAACGAAGCCTTTTTTGATTGCTGGGCAAAATCGTACGACGGGCCGCTGTTCCAGTTCTGGATGCGGAGATTCTACCAGCCAGCCTTGCGGCAGATAGCAAAGCCGGGAAAAGTTCTCGATGTGAGCTGCGGCACCGGGGGGCTCCTCCGCGAATTGCAGAGAAGAGTGTCAGACGGAAAGAAAGGATATGCACTTTATGGGGCAGACATCTCTTCCGGGATGCTTGCCGCCGCTCGCCGGAAGCTGGGGAAGAGCGTGCATTTGCAAAAAGCGGATGTGCATCGTTTGCTTTTCAAAGATAATCAATTTGATTATGTTATTTCTACGGAAGCTTTCCATCATTATGCCAACCAGAAGAAAGCTTTAGCCGAGATGAAACGCGTCGCTAAAAAACAGGGAAACGTCTTTATCGTCGATATTAACTTCTTTCTTCGGCCCCTGCACTGGCTCTTCCAAAAGCTGGAGCCGGGCTGCGTCAAGATAAATAGCCGAAGAGAGATGCGCAAGCTTTTTCAGGAAGCCGGCTTGCAGCAGATCATGCAGCAGCGGAGCTTTCTGTTCGCGGTGCTGACGCGGGGAGTGAAAATGGAGGGGGTAAAGTAAAAATGGCAACCAAAAAAGTTGAGAGAACCACACTGAAGATTTCCGGCATGCACTGTGCCAGCTGTAGTACGATATTGACGAAAGCTTTGCAGAAAGTTCCGGGCGTCACATCTGCGGTGGTGAATTATTCGACGGAAAAAGGAACCGTTACTTTTGATCCCGCTCACGTCCAGGAAGCGATGCTTGTTGAGGCCGTGAAAAAGAAAGGCTATGGTGCAGAAATCCTCAAAGAAGGGAACTATGCCCGCGAGGAAAAGTTGCGGCTGCAAGAAATCCAGGCATTAAAGAGGAAAGTTCTCATCAGCTCCGCTCTTTCTTTCCCGGCATTTCTTATCAGCATGTTTTTCTCATTCCTGCCGTATCGGGAATATCTGCTCTGGATTCTAGCAACTCCCGTTCAATTCTATATCGGCTGGCCGTTTTATCAGGGAACCTGGGCGGCGCTGAAAAACAAATCCGCCAATATGGATTCCTTGATTGCGATCGGCACCAGTGCTGCCTATTTTTACTCGGTGTATGCCCTTCTCTTCAGCTCGGAAGCGCACCAGTATTTTGAGATTTCCGCCATTCTTATCACTTTAGTCTTGCTGGGAAAATATCTGGAAGCTGTCGCCAAAGGCAAGACCAGCCAGGCCATTGCCAAGTTGGTGAAGCTGGGAGCAAAAACGGCTACCGTTATCCGGAAAGGAAAAGAGCTGAAGATTCCTATCGAACAGGTCCTTGTTGGCGACATTGTTCTCGTGAAACCCGGAGAAAAAATTCCTGTTGATGGAATTATTATCGAAGGCTATTCCGCCATTGATGAGAGTTTAGTGACGGGAGAAAGCATGCCTGTGGAAAAGAAAAAAGGTGATGCGGTCATTGGCTCAACGATAAACAAACAAGGCGCTTTCCGCTTTACGGCTACGAAAGTTGGCACGGAAACCACGCTGGCGAGAATTGTCCGGCTGATTGAAGATGCCCAATCTCGGAAAGCGCCGATCCAGCGCTTTGCGGACAATGTTTCAGCGTACTTTGTGCCCATTGTTATCGGCCTGGCCATTGTCACTTTTCTTATTTGGTATCTTGTGGCTAGCGCTTCTTTGGAATTTGCGTTGATTACCGCCGTTGCCGTTCTGGTCATCGCCTGCCCCTGTGCGCTGGGCTTAGCGACGCCGACATCCATCATGGTCGGCACGGGCAAAGGAGCGCTACACGGCATTCTCATCAAAGGCGGCGACATTCTGGAAGCAGCGCACAAATTACGCTTTATCGTCTTTGACAAGACGGGCACGATCACGAAAGGCAAGCCGGAAGTGACGAACATCGTTCCAGCGAAAGGAATAACAGAAAAAGAAGTGTTGACCCTGGCCGGCAGCCTGGAGAAGAATTCCGAGCATCCGTTGGCAGAAGCGATTGTACAAAGAGCCAAGAGCTACTCGCTGAAAAAAGTATCCAGCTTCCAAGCTTTAGTAGGCCGGGGCGTCAAAGGCCGGTTGGGTGCCCGGGAATATTATCTGGGAAACTTGAAGCTGATGAAAGAGCGGAAAATTTCTATGGTGGCTCTGCTGCCAAAACTGGAATCCCTTGAAGAAGAGGGAAAGACGGTCATGACGCTGGCTTCAGGGAAGAAAGTGCTGGGGCTCATTGCGGTTGCAGACGAGATCAAAGAAGATTCACCGGCGGCTGTTGCCATCTTGAAAGAGATGGGCATCACGACCTACATGATCACCGGTGACAACAAGCGGACGGCGCAGGCCATTGCCAAGAAAGTAGGCATCGAGAAATTCTTTGCCGAAGTCTTGCCGGAAGAAAAAGTGTCGTATGTGAAAGAACTGCAGCGCAAAGGCAAGGTGGCCATGGTCGGCGATGGCATCAATGATGCACCGGCGATAGCGCAGGCCGATATCGGCATTGCCATGGGCTCCGGTACCGATGTAGCGATGGAAACGGGCAACATTGTGCTGATGAAGAACAGCCTGCTGGATGTTCCCCGGGCCATAAAATTGAGCCGGCTGACGATGAGCAAAGTCAAGCAGAACATGTTCTGGGCGCTTATCTACAATATTTTGGGGATTCCCATTGCTGCGGGCGTGCTGTATCCGTTCACCGGCTGGCTGCTCAGCCCCATCCTCGCGGGAGGAGCCATGGCACTGAGCTCCGTTAGTGTCGTGACGAATGCTTTGCTCTTGCGCAGGAAATCACTGCAATTAAAGAAAGCCAAGAGGTTTAACCATGAGCAGCCCTAACCATAAAAGCATCGGCTCATTGCTCGTTGCTTTTGCGATTATCCTTTTGTTCGTTTTAATCATCGTGAAAATCAATACGGATAAAGAAGAAGCGTTTTTGTGCAGTGTGGTGGAAGCATCGCCGACGCTGGATATGGAAGAATGCCCGGCACATGATAGTTACACTTCGTGGCTGGTGCTGGCGGCATTTGCCGTTTCGTTCCTAGTCCTGGGAGCGGGGCTGTACTTGCTGCTGCTTCCCATCAAGAAAGAGCAGCAGGAACAGAAAGAAAGTGCTGCTGCACGGCAGGCTGATGTCAGTAAACTTGCTGAAGAAGAACTGAATTTGTATAATAAAATAAAGCTCAACCAAGGCTCCATGTACCAGAGCGACCTGATCAAAGAAACAGGATTGAGCAAAGTGAAAATCAGCCGGATACTCGACAAGATGGAAGGCAAAGGTGTATTGGAGCGGAAACGGCGGGGGATGACCAACATTGTGGTGCTGAGATGAATAAACCAGTAGAGCCCGAGGCAGTACAAGCCCCCTATCGGTTCTGGGGCCGGCATCCTTTGTGGTACAAGGCAAGTTGTCTTCTGACGTTTCTGGGAAAAGAAAGCCAGCTCAGAAAACGGGCCATAGAGCGATTGCATCTGGGTGGTGGGGACGTAGTTCTGGACTTGGCGTGTGGGACTGGATTGAATTTTCCGTATTTGGAAGGATGCGTAGGCCGGACGGGAAGAATCATTGGCTTTGATTATTCCCCGCAAATGCTATCGGCGGCTCGGGAAAAGGCCAAGAGAAATAATTGGCAGAATATTAAGCTGCTCCGGGGGGATGCTGCCGAATTGTCGCTGGAGTGCCAGGTTGATGGCGTGCTTTCAACGTTAGGCATAAGCGCTATCCCTCATCATGAACAGGCTCTCGAAAGGGCGGTGGCCGTCCTGAAAGATAACCGGAATATTTCACTTCTGGATGCCGCGCTGCCGTCCGGAGTGGGGGGGGCTTTCAATCCCCTCCTTGCCTGGATATACAACCGGGGAGCCTGCTGGGATTATACGAAAGATATCCCGGCGGATTTGGAGCGTATACTCGGCAGGGTGGAGCGGGAGACGTATAACGGAAATACGATATATATTGTTTCCGGGACGAAAGGTGGGGATGGGAAGAGACGCCTTCGTTCCTCTTGACCCCAAAAGATTTTAAAGAGAAAAGCAAAATGACAGTGAGTCGATATTCCTGCGTTATATACTCAAAGCACGAAATAATCGAACATTATTTCATGCTTTGGTATATACAAAAGCAATTAATTGTACGAAAATTAATTGCTTTTAGTATATTGTGGAGCGAAACATGGAAAAAATAGCTTTTGCTATCAGCATAATCCTCCTGCTGAATTTTGGTTTAGTCGCCGCTCATGGGCATAATTTTGCGGAAATAAAGCAGCTCCTAGGCTTGGAAGTTCGCTGTAACGAGCTGACAGAGGAACAGCTCGAAGCGATCGGCGATTATTATATGGAACAAATGCATCCCGGAGAAGCCCACGAACTTATGGACGAAATGATGGGTGGTAAAGGTTCTGAAAGTTTAAAGCAGATGCATATTCAAATGGCTAAAAAGCTTTATTGCAAAGAGGATGTTGGCGGAATGATGGGTTCAGGAGGCATGATGAACATGATAGGAAATAATATGATGGGTAACTATCCATTATACTATGGTTATAATAGCTTTTGGAATATGCTCCGGCTGATTTTTTTAATAGGAGTAATCGCCTTAATAATTTGGCTTATTTATAAGTTTACGAAAAAAGGGAAAGAGTCTGAAACTCCAATTAATATTTTAAAGAAAAGATATGCCAAAGGAGAGATAAATAAAAAGCAATTTGAGGAAATGAAAAAGGAGCTAAGGGAGTGATAATCATGGAAAAAGATAAAAACACCTTGTTATGGATTCTCATTGCTGTAATTGTTGTATCCTTTCTCATAGGAAGTTCTGGGATGGGTAGTTATGGTATGATGGGTTTTGGAATGGGCTTTGGATTTATTTTCATGTTGCTTTTCTGGGGACTAATTATTTGGCTCATAATTACTCTAATCAATGCGAGTCAATCCAATAAAACTGAGCCAGATTCGTTAACAATCCTAAAGAGAAGATATGCTTCTGGAGAAATCTCAAAAAAAGAATTTGAAAGCATGAAAAAGGAGATAAAGTAAGAAAATGACATACGATGCAAAAGAACATTGGGAGAATATTTATCAAACAAAAGAGCCGAATGAAGTGAGCTGGCATCAGGAAAAGCCGACCACTTCGCTCCGCCTCATAACTGAAACAAATCTGGATAAAAATGCCAGAATTATTGATGTGGGAGCGGGAGATTCAATGCTTGTAGATAACTTACTTGCTCTTGGTTTTAGAAACATAACGGTGTTAGACGTTTCCTCAATGGCATTAAATAGAGCAAAGAAAAGATTGAGGGATAAAGCCAATAGTGTTAAATGGATAGAGTCTGATTTAAGGAAATTTGAGACAAACGATAGATATGATATTTGGCATGACCGAGCTGTTCTCCATTTCTTAACAAAAGAAGAGGATATTAGTAGATATGTAGAAAGAGTAGGGCGATTATTAAAACCGAGCGGTTACTTGATTGTTTCAACATTTTCAGAAAATGGGCCAAAAAGATGTAGCGGATTAGAGGTAAAACAATACTCAATCGGTTCAATGAAGAAATTGTTCTGCGATTTTGAACATATCCGAAGCATTGAAGAAGAACATACTACTCCGGCGGGAGCTCTCCAACAGTTCCTCTATGGCGTGTTTAAAAAAAGAGGTGGTGAAAAATGAACGTTGCTGATTTTGCATATATCGTTGAAACTAAAAAGAGCTTTGCAGAAGCAGTAGTCTCTGTTCTGAAAGCCGTCGAGCAAAAAGGCTGGTCTTTGTTTCAGGTTTATGATGTGAAAGAGCGGTTAGCTGCCAAAGGGCTGGAGCAGGAACCCCTTAAAATAATCGAGATTTGTTCTGGGAAATACGCCCATCAGTTCTTGAAGAAGAACCGATTGATCTCCCTCTGCATGCCGTGTAAGATAAATGTGCTGGAAGACGGAGGAAGAGTCAAAATCGTCGGGATGAAGCCAACTATCATTTCGCAATTCTTTCCGGAAGTAAGCAGAAAAGAAGCTGAAGAGGCAGAGAAAGAGCTGAAAAATATTATTGACAACGCCGCAGAAGAAAGCTTTTCCTGAAAATTGCAATCCAATGAATCAGACATAAAAAAAGAGGTGAGAAAAAAATGAAAGCAAATCTAGGGAAAGTCGACCGCATCCTGCGGTTTTTGCTGGCCTTTTGGTGGATTGGCCCACTGGCACCAACGTATCCGTACGTGTGGCTGAATTGGGCGTTATTGGCCCTCGGCTGGCTGGCGTTAGTGGAAAGCTTAATGGGCTTCTGCTGGCTGCAGTATATGCTGGGAATAAAGACGTGCGATTAAGGCTTTTTGAGGAGGTTCGCCGTGGGTGGGCCTCTTTTTTTTCTTCTTAATAGGAATTTCGTGATGGTCTAACTTCCTTCTTGCAACTAGTTTCTTGCGTACTTTCTTAAGCTGTTTCTTCTCCAAGCTTGGCCATAAGCACAGCAAAAATTAGTGCAAAAAAATCAGCGAAGGTGAAAACATGGATTTGTCCAACAAGGAAACAATGAATAAGCTGCTGCTGGGGCTGCTGGTGGCCATGGTATTTATCGTGGGCTTCAATGCGCTCCGGCTCTCGGCGTTAAGCAAGCTGCAGATTGGCGGAGAAGGGAATATCGGTAGCCTCACCGGAGCGGCCGTTTCTGGCAACTCGGGAAGCACTTCGAATATTCTGCCGAAAGGAATCCCCGCCATTTATGGCAAAGAATTAGGCATTAGCTTCGATGATGTCTCTGCTGCTGATCCGGAAAAGGCAGATGCCACGATCAGAAAACTGGGGATGTTAGACCAGACTATTATTCTCAATGAAGCGCAAAAGCAGCGTTATATCAATGCTTTGTATATGATAAACAAAGGCATTTCCTGCGAATATTGCTGCGGAGCGAAAGCAGTCATCTTTGCCGACGGCCAGCCGGCCTGCGGCTGTGCGCACAGCTATGCGATGCGCGGTCTGGCGAAGTATCTGCTTACCAAGCATGCTAGTGAATTTACCGATGAGCAGATTCAGGAAGAGGCCGGCAAGTGGAAAGCGCTCTTCTTCCCGGGGCAGATAGAACTGAAAGCCCAGATCCTTGCCAGCAATGGTATCGAACTCAATTTCATCAACCTGGCCAGCAACAAGTACCGGGGGATTGAGCAAGGCGCAGGAAAAGCTGGCGGCATGGTTGGGGGGTGTTAAAAATGAAAATTGGGGCACCAGCAATCCTCGTCAGCGCCGTGCTGATACTCGTAGTCGTGCAGGCCTTTCAGCTTGCTACAATCAATAAAAACATAACCGGGCTGGCAACCGGCAGCGTCGGATTAGCTGAAGCAGGGCCGCTAGGCCTATCCAGCTGGACGGAAGATGAGAAAATGAACTACGAAATGCATGGAATAATTCCTGCAAGAGCCAGTAAAAGTAGTAGTTCAACAGCAGGTATCGGAATGGTAGGAGGTTGTTAACTATGAAGGAAGAATGTTGTATATCAAGAGAAGAATCGAAGCACAGCAGCTTCAATGAAGAACTGAAGCATGGCAGCCAAACCGTGAAGCACCAGAAGGTAAACTATTTGCTCCTGGCTTTAGTAGTCGGGCTGTTGATTTTTTCAGGAGTGCAGACCTTCCAGATAAATGGGCTGGAAGACCAAGTTGTTGGTGGAACGGGAGCAGCGGTAGCAGCGAGAAGCAGTGGCTCTTCGCCCGCAGCGGCTGCGAGCACCAGAAGTGCGCCAGCGATGGTGGGAGGCTGCTAGAGTGGCAGCTTTCGCCAGGAAAAGGTTTCTGAAGCTCAAACGCTTCAGGCTTTTTCTTTTTATTTTTTTAATCGCCGGGATTCTCCTCGTGGCCGGCTGTTCCACCAAAAGCTCCTTGGCAGGCGAACCCGTAACGATCTACAAGTCCCAAAGCTGCGGCTGCTGCGGGCTCTTTGTCAAATATATGAACCAGAAAGGCCTGAATGTGGAAATGGTTAGTGTTGATGATATGGCCCCCATAAAATCCCGCTATGCTGTTCCTTCAACCATGGAAAGCTGCCATACTTCGGTCATCGGTGGTTATGTCGTCGAAGGGCATATGCCGATTGAAGCCATTGAAAAGCTGATGAGCGAAAAGCCCGACATTAAAGGCATAGCCCTGCCGGGCATGCCCTATGGCAGCCCGGGGATGCCCGGTTCGAAAGAAGGGCCGTTTGTCGTCTATGCACTCCAAAATGATGGCAGTGTGACGGAGTTTATGAGAATTTAAGAGAACTCAAAGAAGATAGAACTGGTAAGGTGAATGATGGGAAGGGAAAACAACCATGAACTCTTGGAAAGAAAAACTGCATAAGCACCATGGCTTGGTTATGGTGCTCTGTTGCCTTATACCGATACTGCTAGTTGTCGGGGCTTCCTTTTTTGGGCTGCAGCGGAGTGCTTTGGTCTGGATTTTCCTGCTGCTCTGCCCGCTCACGCATTACTGGATGATGAGAGGGATGCATGATAAACCTTCTGGAGAGAATAAAGAGAGAAAAGCGGGGGAGGAGAAGCCAGCATGTCATTAGCTGTATGGTATGAGCGGCACCAGCGTAAAGTGATGCTGAGCGCCTTTGTCGCTTTTACTGTGGTCATGCTGTATGTCATGCATCCGTCGTGGTTTATCTGATCTTTAAAAATTTGCCCGTTTTAACTCATGAAAGCGCGCTGGTTCCTGCTGCTGGGAGGACTGTTTGTAGCACAGATACGCAGCGCCCTCGCCCATTGCCCCCTCTGTACGATGGGGGTCGCTGCGGCTGCGGGCGGCGCTGCGTATCTGGGCATCGACAAAGCTATCATTGCGCTGTTTGTGGGCGCTTTTGCCGTTTCCACGGGCTGGTGGGTGGGAAAGAAAATAAAGAAAAGGATCATTCCTTTTCAGCTTGCAGCGATTGTTGTCCTTTCCTTTTTGCTGACGGTGGTTCCTCTTCTTCCTCTGTTAGAAAGGATTTATCCTCTCTATATCTCTTGGACGGGGGATTACGGCTCAATGCTGAACAGGACATATGTCCTTAATCTGAGCTGGTTCACGAGTGCTTTAGGCGGCGTTATAGTTGGCATAGCACCCTGGCTGAGCAAGAAAGTAAGTGTCCTGCGGAACGAAAAAATAATTCCGTTTCAGGGCGTCCTGCTTACTATCGGCTTATTACTTGTTTTTGGTGTTCTGCTGCAGTTGGTGATGTAAGATGGAAGCACTTCTGTTTTCGTTGCTCCCGATTCTCGGCTTTTTTTTGCTTTTGTTGCTTGTGCAGGCTATCACCAAAAAGCAATTTTGCGCTTTGTGTGGTGCAGTATTCTTGACGTGGGCTTTGCTGCTGGTACTTTATTTTGCAGGAAGCTTTGACAATACGGTGATTATTGCTCTGCTGCTGGGGCAGTCGACGTTGGGGGTGTTTTATCTCGCTGAGAAGAAAGTTGCCGAGCCGCTCAAGCTGTTTCGCTTGCCCTTCCTATTGACACTTATTGTCCTTGCTTATACGATGCTTACCCTCTCTCCAGTTACACGAACGCTTCTGCTGGTGCTGGGCAGTTTGTGGTTGATTTTCGTCGTGCTGTATGTTTATCGCCAAAACCGGAAGTTCAAAACTCTTGTTGAAAAAATCATTGCCTGCTGCCGGAATTGGTGAGGGAAATGGCGGCAAGAGAAAAAGGAATGTTAATAAACTTCAGAATACTTCTTGCTATATCGTTTTAACACTAAACAAAAGAATATTGAGGTGAAACGAATGGACAAACAAGTGCTCGGATGGATTCAAATTGTCGGTGGCGCGTTGGCGTTGCTCTACCCCGGAGGCGGACTGGGCTTCGGCGGCATGATGGGGATGATGGGCTTCAGCGGCGCCAGCATGATGGGCGGCTGGGCAGTAACCCTCTTGGCTTTGCTGTTTATCGTCACGGGAATTCACTTTGTGACGGAGAAGAAGCGGTAAGAAAAAAAAGTAAGCCTGGAAAAAACGCTCAAGAGAACTGAAACTCCCGGTCTGGCTCCGGCGGAATTCCTCGTACCCGGACGAGGAAGTTATTTGTCTTTTCTTTCATTTCGAAAAGCACGGTGCCAGAAGCATGGTGGCCACTTACGGCCGGCGCAGATAAAGGCCTGAAGACTTTCTTGTCGTATTCGAGCGTCATTAATTCTTCGAGGTTAAACTGGCTTAAATCGACGGAGTGCGTGTTCAAAGCAATTGAAAAAGCAGCTTGCCCGTTTTCTTGGGAGAGAAGAGTAACATCGACCGTTACCTCTCCTGGCGCGGGAGAATTGGCTGCAGCTGAAGACGCTTGGCTTGAGAAGAGGGGGCTGCCTGCATAGCTCAGAACACCATACACCAGTGCTCCGGCAGCGAACAGTACGATTATCGTTGTCCATAAGGCATTATGGTTTACCATGTTTTTTCCCCTGATTTATTTTTTGTCATTTTTTGTCGGATAAAGAGCGCTACTCCCCCCGCAGCGATGAGTCCCCCCATAGCCCAGAAAAAGGGGCGGCTTTGGCTCAGCGAGGCGAACGGAATGCCAGCGATGAGGATACCCGTGTTAAAGAGCAGCAAGGAATGCGGCAGGCATTTTTTCCGGACGTGCAAATAGAAGGTAACTGCCAACAGGAACGCCGCTACGGTCCAGACGGGGGTGGCGATGGTGGTGAGGAAAAAGAGCGGCATGCCACTTATTGTTATGCCGATGAGGCTTAATGCTCCAATGAGCCCTAAACAGATAGTATGGCAGACTTGCCAGGAGCCTAAAATGCTGGTGACTCCGGAAATACTCCCAGTAATTCCTACAACTCTCTGTTTCAGCCCCATGGGATTTGCGGAGCAGAAACACCTTAAAAGCGCGATGTTGAAACTAATTTCAGATAAGATTAATAAGCAGTTTCTGTTTTTAGGCAGTTCATGAAAACCATGACTCTTTCCGTCAAAGGCATGACCTGCTCCAGCTGCGAAGTGCTTATCGAGCGCAAGCTGCGCAAAGTGGAAGGAGTAGAGCGAGTACACGTGAATCGGGCAAAGGAAGAAGTGAGAATAAAGAGCGTAGCGGACGTTCCTCTGGAAAAACTTCAGGAGGCATTACGGGGAACGGACTATACGATAGCATATATTCCGGCAACCAACAATAACGAGACGAGTTCATCCCGCCCGTCCTCTTCCACCTTCGCCGTGAAGCGCCGGCATCTGGAAATTGGAGCCGCTTTCCTTATCATTGTTGGGGCATATCTCCTGCTGCGCCAGCTCGACATATTGCCAAAAGGCTTAGGCATCAGCGACACCATGAGCTATGGGTTTATTTTTGTGATTGGCTTGGTCGCTGCCACATCCACCTGTTTGGCGATTGCTGGCGGCCTGCTCCTCGCGGTTGCAGCAAAGCATAATGAAAAATATCCCAATCTGAAAGGGTGGCAGAAATTTAAGCCGCACCTATTCTTTAACGTCGGGAGAATCGCCTCGTACACGCTTCTCGGCGGGCTTATCGGGCTGCTCGGTTCAGCTATCAGCCTCCCTCCAAATGTTACGGGGATACTCACGATTGGCGCGAGTGTCCTGATGGTCGTTGTCGGTATCCAGTTGTTAGGCATCTTTCCCTGGCTCAACAAGCTCCAGCTGAAAATGCCCAAGGTCTTTGCCCATAAGCTCTACGATGCTAGCACCCAGCAGCATGCAGCAAGTCCAAAAGTTTCTTTCTTTTTTGGCGCTTCGACGTTCTTCCTGCCCTGCGGCTTTACCCAGGCGCTGCAACTGTATGTCTTGGGAAAAGGCAGTTTTTTTGTTGGGGCATTAACGATGCTGGCTTTTTCTTTGGGAACGTTGCCGTCATTAGCGGGCATCGGCGCTTTTTCCAGCTTTGCAAAAAAGAATATCCAACGGCACTTTATGACTTTTTCAGCAGTGCTGGTCATTATCCTGGGTGTTTCTAATATTATTCCCGGCTTGAATATCATGGGAGCGACGGTCGGCTTGCCGGATTCTACCGATCCTTCGGCTATCGGCGGCAATACTATTCTGGATGACCAGCAAGTCATTCATATGGAAGTCCGCGGCTTGGACTATTTTCCGGCAGCTTTTGTGCTAAAAAAAGGAATTCCCGTCGAATGGAATATCGATGGGCGAGGAGCGCAGGGCTGCGCGCAGATCATCAGCGTGCCGCGCTTAGGCATTACGAAGCAATTATCACGCAGCCAGATTACTACGATCAGCTTCACGCCGCAGCAGGAAGGAAAGCTTACGTTTAGCTGCGGCATGGGCATGGCTGGGCCGGGCGTGTTTGAAGTACAAGCATGAAATTTGAGAACAAAAAATGGAGAGAGAATGGGGGTGAAATTATGAAAACCACACTAACTGTAAAAGGCATGCATTGCCAATCGTGCAAAGTGCTTATTGAAGATGTTTGTGCGGAGATTGCCGGTGTGAAGTCGTGCACGCTTGACTTCAAGAGTGGCAAACTGGTAGTGGAGCATGAGCTGGGCTTTGATATGAAAAAAGTGAAGCGGGAGATAGAGAAGGCGGGGGACTATACAGTGATTGTTTAGTGGAGAATTTTTTTGGGGCATATATCCTGTGCTTCCCCTAACAAAAATACTGTCTTATTCTACATCGGCAGCTTCTCCCCTGCTCTGCAGCTTAGCCCACGGCAATTACCCACGAGCTGGTGGCTGCGCCTGAGGTATTGTACGTCTGCCGGGCGATTTCTGAAGGGACGGTCTTTAAGCAGATGAACAGAGCTTCCTGCCCGCTCGCGGCATCTAAGGCATTAATGCTGTTGTTTCCTGCCGTGAGGTTGGCAATCGAGATGGCCGTTGCCGTGTTATTGACCAGCGCCGTTCCCGCACATTCCAAGCAGGTGGGGCCACTGCAATCTGCTGTTCCATTGAGGTGGTGGATGGAAAAGTTCTGGGCCCGGATAAAGTCCGTCGTGATACTGGCCCCTTGCAAGTCATAGCCGGTGATGGTTATTCCTCCCGCTCCGATGTCTACATTTCCGGTGTTGTTAATAATGAGAGGATCATTTGTAGCCGTTTGGTTTGTTGTTCCTAACTCCAACGTTGCCCAGGTTAAAGCATTCGGGCTCATAAGCATGGCCGTCAGCGCATAAATCTCCAGGCTGGCGGAGCGGTTTTCCGCATACGTCCCGCCCGTATCCTGTATAGAGGCATTAACGACGGAATTTCCCATCTTTAGCCGGCAATTTGAAACCGTGACAAATTGTCACGAGTTGGGATTCTCTCTGTTTAAGTTTTCTCCAATAGGCCAATTCATCTTGGCTATCGGTAAGAACTGCAATAATATCAGTAACTGAATAAAACCATTCGTTATCAAGCCAAAGTCTTCTGATATTTCTATCTTGAAATACTATCAGTCCTTTTTGAGCCTCTTTTTCTACCATCCTAAAGCTTAAAAGTAACTGTTACTTTAAATACTTTCTTAAACGATTTGCCCCCGATTCTCCTAGACTTTACTCTGCTTTGCAGTAACCTCATCATTATTCACTCTTCAAAACTACGTCTGCCAATGAGCCTGAGCGGAAAAAAACTCCTTCGGGGGCACTGCGCTTCTCACTTCGTTCGACCTCGCCTAACAAGGACTTTGAGGTTCGTCCCTCAGTTCTGGGCTCACCCAAATCATCACAGATTTGATAACGAAATTAGTGGCGGCAACTTCTCAAAACCCCATACGTTAACTACAATTTTTTCTGTTCCTTTGATACTAAACTTGAAATGCTTGCGTTACTGATGATAAAACTAGAAAAGAAGTGCTCGCCCTGACTATGAACTCATCCTTAGAATTGGAGGCCCCCCATATTTTCTCTGATGGTGTCTCAATTCATCTGAACCGCAATGATACTAGTCTATTAATGTGAATTGGAATCTTTCATCATTCATTCCTCTAAAGAAAACATTAGATGGTCTTGGATCAACATGATGAGAGATTCTCAGTTTTCTTCCGGTTTGTTCTAAGTCTCTATAAAGTGCAACAAGAGCTGCTTCAGCAAATGGAAGTACTTCCCTCAGCCTTTAACCCCCTCAGTCTCTCAGATAGGAGTAAGTTCAGCCTATATGGGCTGACCAACTACAATTTTGCAGATGATTCTCGAACCAGCTTTCCCCACCAGATTCTCTTACTCTTTCCAAAGAGTCTTCTGAAAACAAATAAATCCCATCAAATTCAAAAGCAGGATCTAAAATTAATTCAGTCACGATTGTACTATCAGTCCCAAAATGTTTTCGTAACGGAACCAATTCATATCTTTCGCTTTTTGGTAAAGCTTGTTCAATTCGTCGTAATGTAACTAAACTTTGATAGGGATGTCCTTTAACAAAAACATACATTTCCACTTCTTGTATTCCAGAATCTTCGCCGATAGGAAGCAAAGCTCGGAAGCCTTTAGCAGTTTTTCCAACAACATCGTACTCAAAATCATCGGGGAAATGTTCTTCTTCAAATTTGACAATCCCTTCTAACCCACCTAATTTTCTTTCAACAAACTCTCTACCATTGTCAAAGATAAAGATTCTACTTCTACCCCTTCTTTCAGTGTTTTCAGGAGGGACATAACTATACAAAGTTCCAAAATCCAACGGTTGTTTTCCCAGCTTCTTAATTGTTACACCGGTCATTTTATCATAAAAGTACTGGTTTATTTATAAACTTCATATAAATTCGTTTTTCTATTATATTAAGTACTTAAATATACAAATATAACAAGACATACTTTAGATTATGAAATTCCAAAAACAATTTTCTAGAAAAGTTGGAGATGTGGAATATGCTAAGTGGGTTTTAGTTATCCTCCTAATATCATAGAAGAACTAAAATGGAAAGAAGAACAGAAATTGGGAGCTAAAATTAAAGAAAATAAGCTGACAGTTAACTTTTTGTTCAAAACTCTAGACGTTTACTTTACAGTTCACCTATTTTCAAAATTAAATAACCTCAACAACAGCCTTATCCATTCTATTATAAAATATATCCTCACATAAAACAAAATATAATCCATTACTATCTAAACTTAAACTATGTATTTTACCCCCTGAAAAACTAAAAGGCATAGCTTCATCAAAAATAGTTCTCTCATTTAAACCATATTTGCAATTAGCATCCTCATCAGTCTCAACAATAATATTATTCCCTTCTTGATATACATGCTCCATTAATGGCTTAATCCTATCAACAAAAACCTCAACCTTAAAAGGTTTAATATCCTCATTTCCAACAAAATCAGTGCATTTTATATTAAAGTCATAAATACCCTCTAATAAACCAGGACCAAACGGCTGATTACTCTGAGAACTATCAGTATTTACAAATTCAGTATAACCTATATTGTTTAAATTATATTTACATATTGATTTACCAGCATCACCACCACCACCAAAAGTACTTACTTTCAAAGTAAAAGTATCACCATATATTTTATCACCACAACTAGAACCATCCCCCTGAATACATTCAATTAACCCTATAGTTAAATTCTCTGTTCCATAAACAACATAAGAATTAAATCCACCAAAATCAACACCATTTGGCCAATCTTGTATATTATTATTTCCATCTCTATCTGAACATTTAAAATAATAATCATTCTGTCCCAATTGAACATCTTTTAAAATTCCATTACATTCTGTTGCATGAACCAATCCACCAGAACTGCAAGATAAATAATTATCCATCTGATCAAAAGGAACTTGTGGAAATTTACTCCACCTACATCCCCCCTGATTACCTAATAAAGTCTCTTCATTAACATAAACAGTAATTTCTGTATCAGTATCACCAAATTTAACATAATTCTGTCCTGGCTCTGGACTAAATCCAGTAACAGTTGGAGGAGTCATATCTGGTTGATTAGCAACCTTAAAATTAATTGTGAATGATCTATCATTAGTATTTGCATTAGGACTTGCATCCT
>DATDWF010000023.1:0-3025 GCA_035289745.1 Candidatus Nanoarchaeia archaeon | reverse complement strand
AGATCCCCCTCAGACACCGAGAGAGCATTAAAACTGCGGGAAGCATTAGAGTCACGGACAATCGATTTTTATGCTGCTTTGCAAGGGGTTGACCCCGGGCTTTGTCGAGATGTCCTTACGCAGTATTTCTCAGAGAACGATTGTGATTATGTGGTCGATTGGGCGTATTCTTTAGGCATCCCGAGCGCCAAAGCAGTGGTACAAAGCCTTTTTGACATTATCAAGGACCGGGAACTGCCAGTAAACATCAGAGTGAAAGCCATGTTTGCGGTGAATGCTTTGCCGCCCAAAGACCGTGAGCCAAACCCTGCTGATCTCTGGCCGCAAGAGACTTTGGAATATGCATTAAATTCAGTCAGCGAAGTTATCTTGAAAGAAGGGGGCGAAGTGAGAGAGGGGTGTGAGTGTCTGTTGAGTACTATTCTCTACCACTGGCATTATTCACGACAAGGATAAAGCTGTTTAAAGGGTGTTCAGAAGGATTCTCTACATTCCCTGAATAAAGAACACTTATAATCTGGAGCGTTTAAATTTTTCTTATCAATAACCCTTCGTTCGCCACGGGATAGATTTTTAGCTTTTGCCCTTGCCTGATGCTTAAATGGTCTGCTAATTCATGGGGAATGCTTACTACCAAGCTTCTTCCACTTAGAATCACTTTTCTTTCAAAGCCAAACGTGTATTCTTTCAAATCGTGAGTCCTCGATTTCATGTCCTTAGCCTGCTTTTCTGTAAAAAAGACCTGCCCACAGGTATTGCATCGGAAAGCCAGAACATTATGAAGCATCATCCCCCCTTCGTACTCGTACTTTGGCAAAAGTACTTCGTGCATCTCTTTATCACAGTGTACACAATACGGTACGTTTTCTTTCATCGGCTTTGCCATCTTTTCCTCTGAATGATATAACAGGTTATTACTCGAGTGACTTCTTTTCTCTGCGTATAAATGACCATGACTGTTTTATCTTTTAACTCCAACCGTTTACCAGAGCGGAACTCGCCAGACACAAATTGTTTTATTTCCAACTGACCATGCTCTAAACAGGATTTAAGCTCTTCCTCCGTAATCCCGTCGTCATCCATGGCTTTCTTCGCATGGTTCTAAACAACAATCATTATCTTTCCCTTATCTGATAAGTGCCGAGTATATAAACATTTAGGAATAAAATTAGAAACTTGCCTATTCGGCATAGAAAAACGCTCAGTCCTCTCCTTGCAACTCTTCGCGTATAAGCTCTTTCAAATCCTCAGCACTCTGAATCCCTTTGACAAATCTGCCTTTTGGATAGAGCACTGCCACACTGCTTTCCGCGTTACAAAATCCCAGGCACTGCGCTTTGGTGCAATACACGCGAGAAGTCAATCCCTGCGCACGGATCCACTCTTTGACTTTTTTCACGTCTTCCGGCTTGATCCGCGGGCCGCAGCTGGGCGTTTGGTTGCCCGGCATTCCCGTCCGGTCGTTGACGCAGACAAAGAGATGCAGTTTTGGCTTGGGGAAATTAATGGTTTCCATAAGATTCTTCCTCGCTTCCGACAGATACAAAGAAGTTAAAGAGTAAATATTATAAAGATTCTCATCTCCAAAAGAAAAAGCGGGCCGGTCGCCTAGTCTGGATAGGGCACAAGCTTCCTAAGCTTGGTGTCGGGGGTTCAAACGGCAAGCAATCTATGCAAGTTGGGCGGGCATGCCTCACTACATTCGGCAGCCCACCACGCAGAGTAGCATAGCTTACCTCCTTGAAATTCCTCCCCGGCCCGTCTCCTCATTGTACGCAAATAACAGCCATTAGATTTTTAAATTCAAAAGAGTCCTAAGAATTTATGCCCTCCCCGCTCATCTACCTCACCGAAGGCAGCCGTATTGCCTTTTCCAGCCTGAAGAATCGTTTTTCACCCAAACAGTATGAAGGCGATGCGGCACAGATCTGCGGGCAGATCGTAAAAGACTGCTGGAACGGCCGCTTCTTTCAGACATCAACGAGAGAAGGGAATTTCCCGCAATTCTGGACGCGGGATTTCGGCTTCTGTACTGCTTCATTATTAAAGCTCGGCTACAAAGAAGAAGTGCAGGCGACGTTGCGCTATGCGCTGCACCGCTTC
Source organism: Candidatus Nanoarchaeia archaeon (assembly GCA_035289745.1). Lineage (GTDB taxonomy): Archaea > Nanobdellota > Nanobdellia > Woesearchaeales > GW2011-AR9 > JAUYQE01. The sequence goes on along the minus strand of DATDWF010000023.1, from coordinate 922 downwards.
AAATGGGCCAGAAAAATAACGACAACCATAACTCCGCAAGGCAAGCCGTATGACTTTCCGACCATCGCTGCTGATTCGTTGCCCTGGTTCATCCACAGCCTGAAGCTGGCCCGCTTCCCGTATCAGGATCACCGAGCGTTTCTAAACCGGGAGATCCAAACGTATTATCAGGAGCTTCTCAACCACAACACCGGGATGATCCGGCCGGAACTCGAGCTTTCTTCGCTGAAAGACTTGGCGATCAGAAAAAGCTCCTGCTATGACAATTGCATGGTTGGGATGCTGGCCCAAGACTTAAAGAGTATGAAACTGGTGAATCCTTTTGCCGCTTACCATTACCCGGAACTGCTGCTGCGCCATTTTTGGAACGGCCGCTTTTTCAGTGATGACCTCCAGAAAAAATCTTTTGTCGCAGGAGACGCGAACATCTTTCCGTTCCTCAGCGGCCTCATTAAAGACGAAGAGAAGCTCCGCTCTGGTGTGCAGGCCATGCAAGAAGCAGAGCTGGATCAGCCCTTCCCTTTAAAATACACCGCACGAAAGAGCAGCATAGAATTCCGCTGGCAGGAAAAACTCGCCCTGCCGAATTACGAAGGCAATGCCATGTGGATGCATCTGGGGCCGCTCTACGTGAAGCTGGTAAAAGCCATTGATGCAGAAAAAACAGAGAAGTACAAACAGGCATACCAGAAGCTCATTGAACAGCACAAAAATTTCTATGAAGTATTTGCGCCAGACGGAAAGCTGTACCGCAGCTGGTACTATGCAGCCAGCCCCGGTATGCTGTGGGCTGCTAATTACCTGACACTCTGAGCGAGAAGAATATGACACCGCTACAGCGAGAAAAAGAGCCGGAAATTTCGGTCATCATTCCTGCGCATAATGAGGCGGCGTACATCGAAAAAACGCTGCAGAGCGTACA
>DATDWF010000022.1:0-14316 GCA_035289745.1 Candidatus Nanoarchaeia archaeon | reverse complement strand
GGATCCCTTCCGGAAGCAAAAGCGTTTAAAGCGCTATCCTGAATCACATATATTTTAGGTGGCTGGGGCAGTCCAGCCGCAATGGTCAAGCCTTCTACGGTATTAATCAAAGTTGTATATTTTGGCTTCGTAGCCTCTTGGGCACGGGTCATAGTGAGGATCATTTTGGTGCCGGAAAAATAGCTTATTAAAAAATAAATGAACCCGATAACCACGGCCAAAATAATGCCAAAATACTGGTTCCCCCACCAGACGCCCAAAGCCAGGCCGAGAGCTATAACCAGCACGAAAAAGACAAAAATTAACAAGAAGGATTTTCGCTTATTTTTACTAATTTCTTCGTAAATTCCCATTTAAAAGGTAACTTTCACGGCTTCTCGTTCTTTCCCTTTGGTCTCAAAGAATTCTCTGGGCTGAAAGTTAAAGAGTTTAGCAAAAATATTCTTGGGAAACACTTGCAGTGCCTCATTGTACTGCATAACTGAATCGTTATAAAATTGCCGGGCATAAGCAACTTTTGATTCCGTTCCCGAAAGCTCTTCCTGCAAATGCTTGAAGTTTTCGTTGGCTTTCAGTTGCGGATAATTTTCGGCGACGGCAAAGATAGACTTCAAGGCTTCGGTTATTTGATTTGAAGCGGCAGCTTTCTGCGCCAAGGACCACCGAACTAGTGCAGCCCTCATTTTAGTCACATTTTCAAGCACTCTTCGCTCATGTTTCATATATCCTTTTACCGTATTCACTAAATTAGGAATAAGGTCATAACGCCGTTTTAACTGTACTTCAATTTGGCTCCAGGCATTATGTACTCTTATCCGGAGCCGAATGAGGCTATTATAAACGTAAATCAAGAGGAGCACGAGAAATGCTACAATCCCCAAGCCAATCCAAGTACCAGATACCATGTTTAAGCCAGAATGTCCGTAACTTTTTAAGGCTTTTGGTAGTCGGCGTATATCTGGTTAGGTTGAGAAAATTCTCATCATTTTACCATCCTTTTTGGTGAGGGTGAAAAATAAATAGTTTTTCTTTTTACTCGATAATTGATGAAAGCAATTACGCCTATACTGAGACCAGTAGTCGTGCAAGGCCGCCTCATCTATGATGCCCGTTCGCACGCTTTTACCATCATTCGTTTAAAGAAGCGAATTGTCGAAGAATTTCCCCAGTTAAAGAAAGACCAGCACTGGCGTTACACGCTTGAATTCTGGCCTGATTACGACCTTACCATAGACCGTATCATAGAAGCATACCGTAAGCAGGAAAATCCGCCCCTCCTTGTTTTTGTCTATCCTGAACAATGAAAGATCAACAAAAAATTGATGCCCTAGTGCGCATAAAAGCACAGATGTACAAAGAGATAGACTTTATTCTCAAAAAAGTCGAACAAAAACTCGTAGACCTTCAAAAGAATGAAAACCATCGGCTGGAAGAACGATACAATTAGGAAAAGAAATTTTACCATTAAAATTTCTAGACAGGAAGAACTTTTGCTTACCTTAGAGTCAAAACGAACGGGGAAGACCGCTACCGGATTAATCCGAGAGGGATTTTTAACCCAAATAAAAGAAAAAGATGAAGCCGATTGGCTTCATTGAGCGGCTACGGTTGGTAGCAGAGTTTCGAACAGTCGTTCTATCCTCTCAAATCTCTGCAAGACTTCGTTATGCTGCATTTTCTCGTGCATTTTAGCCATTTCTTCCACTTTCTTACGGTCTAGCGGCCGCTTACAGTTAACACAGAAGTCTGACGTAAATCCATTCGCATGAGAGCAGAACAGGCATACTTTGGTATGCTGCTGCGGTATCGCTCGACTATCGCCCAGCCCCCTTTTTTTCAGTTCAAGACGTAGAGCATCGTCTTGGTTCGTCATATCATACACCTGAAGCTGTTTCGTAGAAGTCCAACGGGCAGCGTGTTGGATCTGCATGTCCGTATCTCCGCGCTCACGCCTAAAGGACACGCCATTTCGTTTTAAGCTGTAACACGTAACGGTTTTATCGATTCCGAGTTCTTTACAAGCATACTTCAGGCGTTTGTTAATATTCGTATTTTTTAACTGTTCAAATCGTTCTCGTTTCCCGAGCTTCATAAAAAAGAAGGCCTCTGGTTTATCTTTCAGGGGATGTTTATGGTACCATTCTACTACATAAGGATAAGCATCTATGCACTGCAAGAACCCTGGTCCCTCTTTTCCATGTTCTCTAATCCAAACTTTTGCCCAATTATCATAAAATTCGTAGTCTTTTACTTTTGTGTAGAGGATTTCTTGCGGTCGGCCCAAAGATTCCAATGCCAGCATAAGGTATGCCTGGATTTGCGGATCTTGAGAGAAGAAATTCAGAATGTTCATAAACTGTTCCTGGGTTAAACGGTCGTTACGCAGTTTAACCTTGCTGCGATCAACTTTTCTGGAAAGATGCCGCACGGCATACGGTGTTAAAGTTTCGTCAACCCGTCCTTGATGGTCTCTTTCGGGAAATAGCACTCTCCAGATTCGCTTAAGATCTTTAATGAAGTCCCGTTTGCTTTCTGCAGTTAGGTGGGTAGTATGGCTAAATGCTACTACTTTGTTAATGTCGTCTCGGTCACATTCAACGAGGTCTTTTTCTACAACAGAGGTTATAAGTTTTAAGACCTGAAGAACTCTCAGGCGCCTGATGAAGCTTAAATCCTGCATTTCGAAATGCTGAATAAGCTGTTCGAAGTATTTCAGATTCTTTGGGCTTTTACAGCAGTACTTTCCTGTGCCGGAAGGCTTCTGAACAAAGCTTTCCAAATTCGCAATAATACGCTCGTATTTTGCTTTATTTCCATACATATCATCTTCTGCCATTTGGTTACCTCCACCCTCACAGAAGTCCTATTTAAGCGTATGGAAGCCCTAAAAGCGGGGCAGTTGCTTTTGAGGCTCATGCCCCGCTTTCAAAACCCCCATTTTTGGGGTGGGACTTAGAATTTGAGGTATATGCCCCCGCCGGGATTTGAACCCGGGTCACTGCCTGTCTCCAAACTTTCTGGCGTGCATCTCTCAACATCCGTAGGTCGTGGGGCTGAGCAAAGCGAAGTCCCACTTGAACGAATTTTGATGAAACTTTTGCCGAGCGTAGCGAGCGCAAAAGGTTCCGAGAGGGCAGTATGATAGTTTGCCCTTGATTATCATCGATAACCAAACCGGACTACACTACAGGGGCTTGTTGAGAACAAAAAGGCTGGTTTATTTTAAATATTTCGACGAGATGTATGTTTCCCAAAACTCAACACCATCACCAGTCCCGCATATGCCTGGGCCTGCTCGTAATGAAATGTTTCGAGATTATCCTCCGCATAAAATGGATTGTACTTCGGATAAATGTGGGGGTTCTCGTACAGCACTGCCCCATTTTCCTGGGCAATAGAGACAATGGCATCAGGTATACCCAGAAAAGGAATACTGGTATTCCCTTTTACAGAGTTTCCATCCTCCGTGACTTTGATACGAACATATGGCTCCACGTACTCCAATACGCCTGCGCTCCGTTGCGGCTTTGTGGACCGTTGCTGAACGTACCCTACATCGACTCGCTCTCCGATATGTTCTGAAAGCCGTTCCATTGCCGCCATTCGCTGCGGTAAAGCCATGCCCCAAGTTTTTCTGCAATCTCTGATCATTTGGACACAAGCCTCGGTTCTCTGAACCATGGTGTTCTCAGAAGACCGTTTATCTCCTGACGCGGGTCATCCTGTGAACGTTCTTCCAGAAAAGCCGCGATATGTGTTTTAGCTTCTTCCAGCGTGTGATACTCCCGCAGCTGAACTGCTGCGCAGCCGGCAATCATCGGCGAAAGCCGTTTTCCTTCTTGCGGGCGATAGAGGCAGAGCACCTCTTTTTCATGCTCAACAGCTCTTCCCAATTCATAGCCGACGCCCAAGCTCGGCTGGGTGACTTCTGCAATCACGACGTCAGAAGAGAGCAGCCACTCCAGGTCGCGGTCGTGAATCTCTTGATCAGGCAGCTTTTGATCACGCTGATTAATAATTGCTTCATCTCCCACATGTTCCGTCAGCACCGTACCGTATGTTTGCAAGTGGGCAATAAGCTGCGTGTATATCTCAGCATCCGCCCGCCCTCCGCAAATCGACCCGCAGAAGTAAATGTTCATTTTTTAATACCTGCTCACCACTTCACTTTCTGTGCTACAATGATATGATTATACACGTCGGGAAGTGGCGCATGCTTGTTTTTTTTATCACACAAAAAGTGGCACTTATCGCTCAAAATATGCCGCAAGTCCGGTGCATGGCCCGTCCAATTTGCTGTGGCGATGACGATGCCGTTTTTCCGGATATATTGCAGCCCGAGCTGTAATCCGCTCTTCCACTCGCTGTAGGGGAACTCTTCTTTGTCGAAGTGGTTCAGCACGAGAACATCATTGACGGGAGCCCGTCTTTCTGGAAAACAGGTGGCAAAAGAAAAAATGTTCAGCGGCTGGGGCAGCTTCTTCCTGCACAGCTTCTCAAAATCGGGGCGGATAAGGTCGAGAAGATTGCCATCGTCATGAAAGCCCGTATAGCGGACCCGGTCATTCAGGTCAAAGCGGTCTTTGCAGCCGCCCAGATACGCGCAGAGCGTCGGAGCTTCCAAGGCTTCGCCGCAGCGCAATTCCAGAATGGAAATCGGCTGGTCTCTGGGCAGGCGCAGCGCTTTCAGGTCAACATACTCCCGTAGCATTTCCCAATAGGCCATGCGCAGCTCTTCGTTTCCTACTGCTGCTGCATCTGGAACAGCGGGATAGGGAGCGGTGTCTGCTTCTCTAATGTCGTTGAGAGGTGATATGATAAACATAATGTAGGGATAGAAGGGAGCTAATTATTTAAACGTTTTGAACAGAAGTTTGAAGTTTTTTAGGGGAGAATCATCTCGTAAAAGCTATTTGTCTTAAAATATTAACTCCAGAGGGCTTAATCCTCTGATGGTAAGCTGTCTTCCGTGTCCTCGGCGGCAACTATTTTTACCATATACAGCATATCATCGACGCTGGCTACTTTTTCCGGCGTATATGGCAGCCGCTCCCTCTCCCAGGTGCTGGGCCATTCTTCCAATGTCTGAACTGCTGTGCCATTGACGAGCAGCGTGTATAAGCTCTCATCGGGAAAGTCATTGAGGCGAACCCGCAGAACAGTGCCCCGAACTTCAGTTTGATATGGCTGTGTAGGGTCAGCTGTCAACTTCCAATTAATGTGCTCTTGTGTGTATTTCACGATTTTTTCCTCCTTCATCAAGCAAAGAGGCGTACGATTTATTTAAACATTGTGAACAACATTGATGGAGAAGAAAAAGTATAATAAAAAAAAGAAAGAAAAGCCTCTGCAGAGGCTTATCCTACCGTCGCAAAGCCCAAGCCGCTCGCCGGGTCATCGCCCACGGCCGCATACTGACCGGAAGTAATGTCCCACAGCGCTGCTTGCGATTGCAGCCAGGTTCGCGTGGCAGCAGCAGAACCCTGCCAATGCCGTGCTGCTAAGCCGCTGGCATGTGGCGTCGCCATGCTCGTTCCGCTAATGGTGCGGTAGCCGCCATCATTCCACGTCGATTCAACAGCAACGCCGGGCATGGCAATCTCCACTTCCCGCTCTTCAACAATGAAATCACCGTCATTGACGCCCCGGCTGGAAAAGTCTGCCACGCTGAGCAAGCTGTTCAGCGCTGCTACGGCTACAACTTTCACATACGCGCCCGGATACCCAATAGTGTTGAGATTGGGACCGCTATTGCCGGCTGCAGCGATTACTAAAACGTCACTGGCAACGGCATAGTCAATCGCATTCCGTTCTACTGAAGCCAGAGCACTGCCGCCCAGGCTCATGGAGACAATGTTGGCTCCCTGATCTGCCGCATGCGCAATGGCTGCTGCCACATCGTCGCTCCAGCACAAGCCGCTATTACCGCAGACTTTATAGGCGTACAAGCTGGCTTCCGGCGCGACGCCATAAATGCCTCTGCCATCGCTGCCGCCATCAGCGGCAATGGTTCCCGCGACATGCGTGCCGTGGCCGTACACGTCATTACAGCCATTCCTAACGCCGCCCCGGGTGAAGTCTTTGCATTGCACGATCCGATTCTTGAGGTCAAAGTGATCTTTCTTGGCTCCCGTATCGAGAACGGCGACCGTTACTCCAGCGCCGCCGCTCGTAGCGGTTAGGGCCGGATCATTATATACTGCCTGCATGCCCCACGGGGTTTGATCAGATGGGGTATACTGTCTGGTTGCGGTTCCGCTTCCTGGTTTTGCATCCACATGCCATTGTGTCGCTTGCCCCAGCACCGTAAAGCGGGGATTATTTTCTAATTGTTCCGCGGCTTGTGGAGACACTTCCACGGACACGACGCCATCAGCAAATTCATGGCGCACGTCCAAAGCATGGAGATCCGCTTGCGCATCATCGGTTGTAGCCTGGATATACAGGCGGACTTTATCGGTGCTGCTTGGTCCCGTGGCGCTTCCCAATGCTAATAGGGAAAGCACCAGAACTGCTGCAGCCATAATTGCACATAATTTTTTGTTCATGGTTTTCACCTCGACTGGTTAAGATTGTTATTTCTTTACTAAACAGAAAGAGGAGTGCTTATATAGGTTACGGTTTTGGGGTTGGTAGTTTTCGGATTGTTCTTTGCGGTTTTTCTTCGTTCTTCCCTTGCTTTTTTTCTCCCTCGTCGGGTTCTTTCCTCAAAATCAAGCAATAATGGTGGTGCACATTGGGCACAAAGCTGTACCTATAACCATATGGATAGAGCGTTTTGTTGTCTTGACACCAGAGCCGCTCCCCTCGCAACTGGAAATGCGTGCTTAAGGCTTTTCCCACGTCCCAAGCGAGAGTTCTATAGGTCCCTTTGTCCAGATAGTTCTTGAGAATGATGACCAGATGCGCCCCGGCATTCATCTGCAGCTTCAAGGCTACAAAAATGTCTACCAGCCGCTGGACAAACTCATCAAAAGAAGCGATATTGCCCAAGTCGGCAGCTTCATCGCTGTACTTTACGTCCAGGCCTTTCTCTTCCCTTTCTTTAGAGACCAGGCCTTTCTTATTGAGCATCGGCCCGTATGGTGGAGAGGTGATCACGAAATCAACCGGTGGAAGCTTATGGGTCTCCCAGATTTTTGTCAGCTGCGTGGCATCACTTTGAATTACCTGCTGCTGGCAATGAACTTTCGTGCCCCCTGCAGAAAGCTGCAACTGCTCATCCAGCCCTCGTACGCGCTCCCGGGCAATGGCAGCATACTTTTCCAGCAGCTCAATACCAATGCCATTCCTGCCAGCGTTATGGGCTGCAATCAGGGTGCTTCCCGTTCCCAGAAATGGATCAAAGACGAGCTGGCCGGGCTTGGTGAAGAAGCGGATGAACTCCTCAATCAGCCCTTCGGGGTACTTGGCAGGATGGAGCATCTCTTTCTTCTTCCGTGGCGGCGGATTGTACACAAACCAGGTCTTGGTAAAGCGCAGCCATTCTTTGGCAGAAAGCTCATTCAGGCGGTTTTCACGGGAAGAATTGGCCACGTTAAATGCTTAGAGGAAAGAAGCTATATAAAGATAATTGAAGTCAAAGATGGGGGTTTAAGAGAAGAAAGGTCTTATCGTCGGTGAACAGATTAAACTTTTTTCCTCACCGCCAACAACAACTCCACGTCCACATTCTCACTGGATGCATAGGCGGGATCCAGGAATGCAAACCATATCCGTTCTTTGCCCGTTCCATTCTGTTCAAAGAATTGGAACGTGCACAGAAAGCCAATAATGTCCCTCTTCTCACCGACATGATAAAAAGCATCCTCTCGAACTGTATACTTGGTGGTGAGGGGAGAAAGGCAGTTCTGAAACTCTTCGTTCACGTCACGGCAGCAGGGGATGACTATCAGGTCTTGGTCATATGGCGCCGGAAGTGGCGGAACCGCCGGCAAGTATCCCTGTGCCGAAAGCACCGGGGATCCTTGGTCATAGACCACATACGCCAAACGAGCTATTTCCTCCAAAGATTTCCGATCGCTGTCGATAAATGAATCAATTTTCATAGGAAGCTGAACCTCCTCCAGAAGATAAGCTTTACGGAATAAGATTCAGAAAAAAAAAGAAAAGAAGAAAGAGTTTATCTCTTTCTCTTTCGGGCTGCTTTTCGGTGGGCAGGCTTTCTCTTCATGCCCTTCTTGGCCGCTTTCTTCTTGCCAGCTTTTCGTCCCCGTGCCATCTTGGCTCGGCAGACATTTCCTTTGCCGTCAATGAAATACAAATAGCCAGCTACTCTCTTCACGCCCACGCGAGCTACAACCTGAATTTTCGCTTTGCCTTTCGTGCGGCCAGCACGGCTCATGGCTGCACGGGCCACATCTCCATGCTTGTCGAGGAAATACAAGTACCCCGACGCTTTCTTCACTCCAACATGCTTAACGACTTCTGACATGATTCTCACACCTCTCTATTTTTTGAAAAAAGGAAAGATTCAAAGTATTTAAACGTTTCTGTCTGGGGCAGTTTTGTCGACGGGAAATGGCTTCTTTCTCGACGAGAAAAAAAGGGAAAAGAGCGTAATCCGAGCAAAAAGTATATCTATACCTTTTTCTTTTCAAGAACTCATGCTCGACTCTTTCACGAATTTTGTGCAGAACGCCATGGACTGCTGGCGGCGCTATCGGTCTAAGAAGCTCTCCTGGATAGCTGAGCCGCTGGTTCAGGCGGGAATTCCAGCTTCGGTCGTAACTCTGGCCTCTTTTCTTCTCGGCTTGGCTGCTGTCTTCTTCCTTTTCCAGAATCACTTCCTCTTTGTGCTCTTCGCTGTCCTGCATCTTCTCGCTGATGCCTTGGACGGCATGGTGGCTCGTGTAGCGAAGCCGTCGCGTTTCGGGAAATATATGGATTATGCCAGTGACCAGCTGATAACGCTCCTGCTGCTGGTCCGCATTGCCGGGGAACTGCAGGACTATTTTGTCGTCATTGTTATTCTTCTGTTCCTTGCTGCGCAGCTGGTGTACCTCTTTTCCAAACTCACGGCGCCGGTGCTCTTTGCCAGAACTATGGTGCTCTTCTTTCTGGCCATACAGCAGCCCATCCCTGCGTACTTAAGTGCCGGAGTAGTGGCGTTGTATTCTTTGGCCGTGCAGCTGCGCTGGTGCTTGGAAAGAAAAACAAGGTCATAAACGGGTCTAGAACTTTTCTTTTTTTAGTTTTGCCAGAAAGCCGATATAACTCACCAGCATATGCAGTATCGGACTGAATACGAGAAGAACTAAAACAGCTTCCGCCGGCGGCACATATACAAAAAAGGAGAGGGCCAAAGCGCCGAAAACAAAATCCAGCTGGTCCCAGGGCTTCCAGCTCTGTCCTGCTTTGATGCCGTGGCGGCGCTTGAAGAAGCTCTTTACCAAATCGCCCAGAATTGCTCCGCCCCCCAGCAGGAAGCCGAGAACAAGGGAAAAATCGCTGTAATCAATAATTGCCAAATCCTGAAAGCCACTTTCATAAGCCAGCTTCTGCAGCCAGAAGATGAGCATTCCCATCACGGGAGCGATGATGAGCCCCCGCCAGGTTTTATGGCTCCCGAATATTTTTTGGTGAATGGGCTTATCGCCTATAGGCAGCCACTTGAACAAAACAGGAGCCATATTGGCAACGTATGCGGGCAAGAAGTAATAAAGCGCTTGGATAATGAAAAAAAGCATATGAGCGGAAAAAGGAAAAAGGTATTTAAATATACTGCTCTCTCCGCGATGAACGGAACTTTCCGCTCTTTTTTCATGGCCCTCTTCACCGTCACCTACGCGCCAAAAAATTGTACCGAAATTGTCGGCCAGGAAAAGGCTGTTACCGCGCTCAAGATGTTTGTTCAGCAGTATCGCCAGCAGAAGCAGAAAGCGGCTTTGCTCCATGGCCCCATCGGCACGGGAAAAACGTCTGCCGTGTACGCCGTAGCGCAGGAGCTCCATGCTGACGTGTTTGAGCTGAACTCTTCCGATCTCAGAAATGCAGAGGCGCTCTCTTCTTTTCTCAATGCTGTACTGGGCCAGCAGTCATTATTCATGCGGCCAAAAATAATCCTGATCGATGAAGTCGACAATATTTCTGGCGTGCAGGATCGCGGCGGGATTCCGGCCTTGCTGAGCGCCATTGAAAAATCGGTGTTTCCCGTCGTTCTCACCGCGAACGATCTCTACGAGCAGAAACTGAAGCCGTTGCGGAAAAGCTGCTTGGCCATTGAGTTCCCCAAGCTGCCGTATCCAGCAATACTCCAACACTTACAGCGGATTGCACAGCTGGAAAAGCTTAGTTATGAAGAGAAAGCCCTCTCGGCTTTGGCAAGGCAGGCAGATGGAGACTTGCGCAGTGCGCTGCTCGATTTGCAAACCGGTGGCGTGAGTGGAAAAATCACTTTTGACGCCGTGAGCACGCTGGCAGACAGAAAGCGAACCCAGACGATTCTCGCCACTTTAAAAACCATCTTCAAATCATCGTCTGCAGAAACTGCTTTGTCGGCCCTTGATGATGTTGCTGTTGATCTTGACGAGATTTTCCTGTGGCTGGATGCCAATGTTTCAAAAGAATATCTTTCTCCACACGCCTTAGCGAAAGCATACGAAGCCCTCTCTCGCGCCGACATTTTTCGCGGTAGAATCCGCAAGCAGCAGCACTGGCGTTTTTTGGTCTACGTAAACAATCTGCTCACCGCAGGAATTTCTTTGGCCAAAGATGAGAAGAACCCGGCTTTTGTTCCTTACCAGCCGACGATGCGTTTGCTGCAGATCTGGCAGGCCAACCAGAAGCAGGCCAAGAAGAAAGCCATTGCCGAGAAGCTCACGACCAAGCTGCATGCGTCGAAGAAGCAGATCCTGCAGCAGATGCCGTATCTGCAGCAGATTCTGAAAGCGGCTGCGCCGGAAGTGGTAGTGAAAGAGTTTCTATTGAATGAAGAAGAAGTTGGGTGGATAAAAAGTTGATCATGGGGTTGACTGACGGGAAACCTCCTTTGACGCACGTTCGCCCAGCGCACACAACAAAACAACGATTTTGTTAGTGCGCCAAAGGCGTACCTTTGAGCGTACTTGGGCTGACAAAACCTTAATAAACCAACTCCCTCTTCTGCAACACATGCCTTTAACTATCGAAGAGATGGCCACGTTCTGCAAGAAGAAAGGCTTCGTGTTTCCCTCTTCCGAGATCTACGGCGGCTTTGCCGGCTTCTGGGACCTAGGGCCGTTAGGCGTCGAAATGTTCAATGCGCTGAAAGCCGCTTGGTGGCAGTATTTTGTCCGCTCGCGGGAAGATATCGTCGGCTTGGATGCCAGCATTATTTCCCATCCCCAAACCTGGGTGGCTTCCGGCCATCTTGAGTCCTTTGGTGATCTGGTTCTTATCACCAAGAAAACCAAGACCAGAATGCGCGCCGACCATTTCATCCAGGAACAGCTGGGGATGAATGTTGAAGGCTGGACGGCTGCACAAGTCAACGAGCTGCTGCAGAAGCATAAGCTGACCTATCGCGGAGAAGAATTCGAAGAGCTCAAGGGCTTTAATCTACTGTTTGAAACAAAAGTGGGTGCCGATACGTCACAAAAAGGCGTGGCGTATCTCCGGGGAGAGATGGCCCAGGCCATGTTCATGGATTTTAAACTCATAGCGGAAACCGCGAGAATGCAGCTGCCTTTTGGCATTGCGCAGACGGGAAGATGCTTCCGCAATGAGATCGCACCCCGGGATTTCCTGTTCCGTTCCCGGGAATTCCACATCGCCGAGATCGAATATTTTTATCATCCCGAACAGAAAAGCTGTCCGCTGCTGACGGCAGCGCAGCGCAAGCAGAGCGTTCTTTTGCTGGATGCGGCTGCGCAGGAGAAGCCGCAAGAGAAGCATCAAGAGAGAAAGAGAGGGACGGAGAAGAGCCCGGAAAAGAGCACTGCAGTAAAAACGACCATCGGTGAAATGCTGCAGCGGAAATTGCTGAACGAATGGCATGCCTCTCTGCTTGCCGAGCAGCTGCGTTGGCTGCTGAGTTTGGGCTTCCCTGCTGAAAAGCTGCGCATCCGCGAGCATCTGAAAACAGAACTCTCACATTATTCCTCTGCAACTTTTGATGCCGAATATGAGTTTCCTTTCGGCTGGAAAGAAATTGCCGGCAACGCCAACCGCGGCCAGTACGACCTCACGCAGCACGCGAAGCACAGCCAGAAAAAGCTGGAGCTTTATGATGAAACGACGAAGAAGAGTGTCATTCCTGCGGTTATCGAGCCGACGTTTGGCATGGAGAGAATCTTTTTGGCCCTGCTCTTCGAAGCCTATCACGACGACAAGCAGCGCGGTAACGTCGTATTGAAATTGCCGCCGCGTCTCTCGCCTTACTTCTGCGGCATTTTTCCGCTGGTGAAGAACAAGCCGGAGCTGGTGAAAAAAGCACGCACGGTTTTCGAGCAGCTGCGGACATGCCACTCGTGCTTTTATGACGAGTCTGGCAGCATCGGCAGACGCTATGCGCGAGCCGATGAGATTGGCATTCCTTTCTGCCTGACGGTTGATTTTGAGAGCTTGGATGACTATGCCGTAACGATTCGGGATCGGGACACGACAAAGCAGGAGCGCGTTCCTATCGCGAAGCTCCAGGAAAAATTGACAGCACTATTATGTAAATGAGCTCGGTAAAGCCCACTGCTTTCTTAGCCTTTTTAGGAGAGAAATCCGAAAGCTTTTGTGCCATAGAATATCTTTTGGGGTGTGCCGAAAAGCGAGGGATACTTTTAAATAAAATACTCTCTTGCTTCCTTTTACCAGAAAAATAGCAATGGCACATTTAAAACCAAAAGCTTCGGAACTGCAAAAAATAAAAAAAATAGTTGCTCCTCTTTTACGAAGAAGAGGGGTTGTTAAAGCAGGCATTTTTGGCTCTTATGCACGAGGTGAGCAAAAGAAGAAGAGCGACGTGGACTTGTTGGTAGAGACTAAGAGAAGTATGAGCCTCTTTGACTTTGTTGGCCTTAAATTAGCCTTGGAAAGCCGTCTCAAAAAAAAAATTGATCTTGTTGAGTATAAAGCCATTAAGCCGCTGCTAAAAAGAGTTATCTTAAAAGAAGAGATTCGGGTGCTATGAAAAGAAACTTTTTTCTGTATTTGAACGATATCCTTGAGGCGATTGAACTTATTAAACGTTCGACCCAAGATCTTACGAAGAAAGAATTTGAAGAAGATAAAGATATTCAGGATGCAACGATTCGGCGCATTGAGCTGATAGGCGAGGCAGTAAAACATCTCCCCCCCGGGTTGAAACAGAAATACCCCTATGTACAATGGAAAGAAATTGCGGGAGCGCGAGATGTTCTTATACATGCCTATTTCGGTGTCGTTCTTGACAAGATTTGGCTGGCGGTGAAAGATGATATCCCCTTTTTGGAAAAAGAGATTAGGAAGATAATCGAGTTGGAAAGAAAAAAGGAGAACTGAAGCAAGCCTATGCTCTTCAATAACCCATCGGGAAAAGCACAAGTTCTGGCGTTGCTCTTGGCTGCTTTATTGCTCGGGGCGTTCCTGTTTTATCTGCTGGCTGCTACGCCGCAGATGAAGACGTACAGCCTCATCCTGTTCTTGCTGGTTCTGGTCATTGATGTTGTTTTTATTGCCCTGGCGTTGTGGTCCAAGCCCGCAGCTTTGGAAAAGAAGATCCAGCAGGCCAAGGAACGGGCCGGCAGCGCTTCTCTTGATGAATTAAAGCAGCGTTATCAGGAGATCTATCAGCAGTATATGCGCCTGCACGAGTCCGAGAAGCAGAAGTTTTATTCGTCCGTCATCGAGTTGCGGCAGGCCATCGAAGAGCATCTGAGCACGCAGAGGAAGCTCGGCGAGGCGGTTGCTCAAGCGGCGTCGGGAACGTTTGGCGAGAGAAAGCAGCAGTATCAGCAGGCGCAGGAGTTGTTTCAGAACCTTCCCGCAGGGATGCAGCAGGAGCATTCGTTGCATATGGTGCAGGTGAGGGAGCAGTTGGAGAAAGGGTTCAAGAGATAAATGGGAAAGAGCATCCTCCAAATGTTTATAAATATCATAGCTCTTCATCGCCCATGCCTCTCCTTCCCACCTTAAAGCCCAAGAAACGCTATATTGTCTTTGAGATTCTTGCGGAGAAAGAGTTTTCCTTTCCGGAAGTAAAGGCTGCAGTGGAAGAAGCCCTCCTGCGGTTTTTAGGCGAATGGGGCACGGCGAAAGCCTCTCCATTGTTCGTCAAAGAGAGATATAAAAACAATAAATTTATATTGAAAGTGAGCCATCTGGCGGTTGATGAGGTGAAAGCAGCGATTATCCTCATCAAAAGCA
>DATDWF010000021.1:0-4409 GCA_035289745.1 Candidatus Nanoarchaeia archaeon | reverse complement strand
AATATATTCCTCAATCTGTGTTTCCAGCGGATGTTGCTCTACTTGAGCTAGTGCCTCGGCTGGCTTCAAAGCCAGAAGACTTAGTCCTCCCAATCCGGTTCCTAAAAAATTTCTTCGATTCATTTTAAATGTCAAAAAGAGAGGTTCTTTATAAATGTTTCGTCTCTAAAAAGTTAAAACACTAACTGCCCCCGGCTATCGACTAATTAAAGATCGCCCGTTAATCTTAAATATATGCCAGCTTTCTCTGCTTTATGGCAAAACCCATCAGAGCGACACCCACTTTACGAGGAAAAGAAGCAATACAATTTTTGGAACTCATGGCTAAGAGAGAAATATCTCCACTTTCCGAGATAGATCAAAAATTATACGCCAGTGTAAATAGACATCGGAAATATTTTGAATCATTCCTTAATTAGGTCTTTGTACAGGGGAATTGTCCCTTTTTCTCTTTGCTTTAAGACTTCAAATCCGAACTTCTTATAGAAATGAATGGAGTCTCGCTTAGGATCAGGATTCTTTTTGGCATCAGTAGTTATAAATCGTAATCCAATTTCTTTACTCATTTTTTGAGCCAATACCAAAACAAATTCAATCATCAAAGTTCCAATGCCTCTCCGGAGATAGTGGTCGGAAACACATAGTCTGCCAATCTTTAAAGCAGGAAGCGATTTATAGAGAATGCCTTTTTGCTTAAAATATTCTTTCATTTCACCCTGAAGGTTAATCGCATCAGCCAATACCGTTACATATGCAATGAGCTCTTTTGTTGGCTTTAAAAACCACAGGTACGTTACTGAGATTTGTTTTTTCTGATTATCCAAAGCATCTTCAATGAGAAAATCAACAAGCTCTTGCTCGTACGATGTGAAATCACTAATGCAGTGTGCTTGATTAATAATTTCTAGGTGAAGTTCTTCCAGTTTTATCTTTGGTGGTTGTTGCTCTCCCATACTACCCGCTTTATCAAAAGCTCTTTTTCTCCGTTATCAATACAGCCCTTTCCCTTTCAACTCTTCTTTCTTAACGGTTCTCCGATATCCCCCATACTTATCTTCCGGAGAGAACTTTGGCGGCTTTGGCTGCATCGTAGAACTGCCACACGCCGGGCAGTGCTCTTTCAGCGTGTACTTGCCACAAGACGCGCATTTCCGGATGTGGGGAGTCGCCATCTTTACTCTTTCTTCTCCCTTTCAAAAACTGCCGTCGAAGATTTGTCATTAAATTTTTCCAGCCGTTCCTGCACCCGAGCCAGCATTTTCTCTGCGGCTTTGTAATCGACGTCCTCAATCGTGAGCTTGAAGCGCCCGCCTCCCAAGTAAAAGATGCCGATAGTCGGCGAGCTTTTCTCAATGTCCGTGAGCAATGTCTTGACCCGTTCCACCCCATCGCTGGCGTAGCTGTGCAGAGTGATTTCGCCTTGCAGCAGCACTTTGGGCGGCTTAAATTTTTCGAGAATGGCTGCCGTTAATTCCTGCGCCAGCTTTTTCTCGACGCCCAGCTTCTCCAGGTCTGCTCCCCCCGTCGCCACTTCTTTAAAGCAGGGATGGAGGTACGCGTATTCCTGCAAGATACTCTCCTGCAGCTTTTTGTACAGCTCTTCGACGGGCTTGCCAAATTTCTTGGCCAGATTCTTGAGTAGCTGTTCCGCTTTGAGCTCCTGCTTGATTTCGTCGAGCTTTCCCCGCCGCTCCGAAGAATTCACCCGGCGCAAGCTGAGGTCGATATGCCCTTTTTCCCGGTCAATCCGCAGCACTTTGCAGACAATCTGCCGGTCGGGTGCCACATACTCGCGCAGATTGCGGATCCTTCCCGGGGCGATTTCCGAAATGTGGATCATGCCCTGCTTGTTTTCATACTCCAGCAGATCGACGAAGACAGAATTGGGAAACATCTTGGTGACTTTGCAGAGCAGAATCTCATCCTGTTCCGGGAAGCCTTTTTGGGAGTAGAGCATATTTTCTGTTCTTCACGGCATTCTTTAAAAATCTTTACGGCAAGAAAGCAAAAAAACAGTGTTTATTCCAGCACTTCCAATACCCGCGCAGAAATTCGGGACTTCCCGCCGGTCGGGTACGCCAGCTCTTTGTCGCACACTAAGCAGCGGACGATGCTGCTGGCGTTGCCAAAGATGATCTGCTCGTTTTTGCATTTCGAGCAGCGGACTTTTACAAACTTGCTTTTGGGTGTGGTTTCCATATTCGATGCGCTCCATTTATACTAATTCTACCCGCTTGGCGCGAATGCCATATCGTTGCGAGCTGGTTTTCTTGCAGACGGTGCAGGTGTACCGGAAGTCCGTCTTCTTGGTGTTCTTGGCTCCTGCCCGCTTGAATTTAGTGACGGCCGGCTTGGAATATCTTCCTAAATTTCCCGTGCCTCGTGCTGCGCCGCGCTTTCGTGCCCGATATTTTGATCCGCGTTTCAGGGAGCTGGGATTGCGCTTCTTGTTCTGGCTGACTTTCTGCTCGGTGTGCTTCCTGCAGGTGGGGCAGAAGCGCTTCATGGTCTTAGGAATTTTCATGCTAGCGTTCTGGGGAAGAGCGCCCTTTATAAATTTTTAGCTGAGGAAACGGCAAAACAGCGGCAAAAAGTTTAAGAAGCGTTTTCCGTTCTTCCTTGGCGCGGGGGCGTAGTATAACCTGGCTAGTACCATCGGCTCCAGCTGTGGAGCATTGAGCCTCTAGGGCGATGACAACGCGATAACAGGTGCCACCGGTTGATCTGGGTTCAAAGCGCAAGCAATCAATTATTCAATGTTTGCTTCTAGAAAATCCCAGCGTCCCCATTTCCTATTTCTCAAAACTATTATATACTCTCTTTTCCTTCTATAACCCATGTTCCAAAAAAGAGGGGAGAAGCGGCAGCTCTCGGAGAAGAGCATCTTCTGGATGGGGGTTGCTACTTTACTCGGTACGATTATCGGCGCCGGCATTCTGGGCATTCCCTATGTCGTAGCGAAAGCGGGCGTGCTGTATGGATTTTTTCTCATGCTGGTTCTCGGCGTGGCTTTTGTTTTTCTTAATCTCTTCGCCGGAGAGATGGTGCTCAGGACGAAAGAGCAGCATCAGCTGACCGGCTATGCAGAGAAATATCTGGGAAAACCCGGACGATTGTTCATGACTTTGTCGATGCTCATTTCTATCTATGGGGCTTTGACGGCGTATCTTATCGGTGAGGGGGCAGCACTGCATGCCATCATCAAAGCCGGAGCACCACTTCTGTTCACGCTTATTTTCTTTATCGTCGGCGTAGCCATTGTCATTAAAGGCATCCGGGCAACAGGACGGGCGGAGCTCTTCCTGATCTTGCTGCTGCTCGGCGTCATCGTTCTGATTGGCATCCTTTCTCTCCCCAGCATCCAGCAGAGCAATTTCAGTGTTGCTAACATTCCGTTCTTGTTCCTGCCGTATGGTGTTATCCTCTTTGCGTTCATGGGCTCGCCGGCGATTCCGGTAGTGCAGGAAGTGCTGGGCGAGAAGAAAAAACTGATGAAGAAAGTCATCATTACAGCGTCCATCATCCCCATCTTCTTATATATCCTCTTTACATTCTTCGTCGTTGGAACAGTAGGCTTGGCCAATTTTGAGCTGCTGGAGCCCAACCAGCGCATTGCCACGATCGCTTTGCAGCTGTACACGCATCCCTTGCTGGGGCTCTTTGCGAATCTGCTGGCGGTGCTGTCCATGTTCACCTCTTTTTTGACATTAAGCACCGCTTTGGTGGAAGTCTATCAATATGATTATCGCTTTTCCCGAACCGTAGCGTTGCTGCTGACTTTTTCCCTGCCCTTGCTGATGGTGCTCTTCAAGCTGACGACGTTTATTGCCGTGCTGGGCGTTACGGGCGCTTTGGCGGGCGGGATGGATGGCATTTTGATTACGCTGATGTACTGGAAAGCCAAAGTGCTGGGTGATAGGCAGCCGGAATATTCTTTACGGAAGCATTACGTGCTGGGGGGATTCCTTATTCTGCTGTTCTCGCTGGGGATCGTGTATCAGATTGTGACAAGATTCTTGGGGTGAAAATTTTGGTACTGTGGCGGGAGAATGAGCAGGTAGCGTTCTGTGCGCTTGGGTGTATTACTACTTTTAGTTAGCAACCCACCAAAAGATTTTTAAATAAGCTGCACTTTTAAGTGGTAACTGTAAACGTTATCCTGATGACTACCACTCTTAACGATACTCTTGAAACGCTTGGCCGAAAGGCTGCAGAGACAGTTCTTCAAACTCCTATTAGGATCAGGAGCCCTGAAGAAGCTGAAGAACGTCTGGCTCAGATTAATCGGGAAATTGCAGACAGTTTTGCTAAGATTGATAAACATGTAATGCAATATGATGCCCGTTTAGCCCGGCTTGCTGCATTAGAACAGCAAACTGCACCCGTATCCCCCTCGGCTGGAACGTCTT
>DATDWF010000020.1:0-6006 GCA_035289745.1 Candidatus Nanoarchaeia archaeon | reverse complement strand
AGATAAATTAAAAGAGATAAACAACCACTTAATCTAAAAACTTTTCCGATTCCCCCACACGTAACGCTACTCTGCTTCTCAGTAAATTATCTTAAAATCCATTAGAAAATGCACGGAGAAACAACGATTTCTCCGGCACGCAAGAAATAAAGAAACTACTTTATTTCTGCGCTGAAATCGGGTAGTTTCCGGATTTCATGCGCCAGAAAAGTAGTTTCTTTTCTGTGCGAACTACGGCAACCCCTAAAGCGCTCAGAAACCGAAGTTTCTGGCGTGCAAGAAAAGCCGTTGCTTTTCTCCGCATCTCAGTAGCGCAAAAACTTGCTTCGCACCTCGTTGCACTTTCCTTACGCAGACTCGTAATTTGATAAGATAATGTTACTCTCGCCTGCTTCGGTCGGCCTCGCTTAACAGCCATAAAACATTCCTATCCCCATACTCAATCGAAAGAAATGAACGCGGCTCCGAGAGGGGTGTGATAGAAGCTCTTGACCGGAGCCCGCGCCATTAGTTGTTCTTGTTATATAGATGGATACCAATATATAAATATTACTGTTTTGTATACTAGTAATCAAACAACAAGCTTTTTTTCTGCCCAGAACCATCAAAAATATCTCTCCCTAAACTGCAGCCCGATTAAAGAACTTATTGAGAAGCGGCTCGCCTTGCTTGCTGACAATAAGCCTTTCCTGAGGCAAACAGGAATGATACCGCTGCCAGGCAAAGCGCTCATCCAGAAAGATGATAACGCCGCGATCCGTTTCACTGCGAATGCATCTTCCCGCGCTCTGGATGCACTTGGCCATCGCCGGATAAAGGTAGCCATAATCCCAGCCTTTGCCGAACTTTTCGTCATAATAGCGGATGGATTCTTTCGTCTGCAGATCCGGCCGGGCTAATGGTAAGCCGACAACAATCACGCCGTTCAGCATATCGCCCGGGAAATCAATGCCTTCGGCAAAATTGGCGCCGATAACTCCGAGAAGCAAGCCTCCCATCAGCTTGCTTGCTTTGAATTGCTTGAGCAGCAGCTCTTTTTCTTCTTTGCTCATGTCCGGCTTTTCCCAAAATAGCTTTTTTTCTGTCTGGATGAATTGCCCAATCAGATCACGCAGGCTGTACGAGGTAAAGAATAAAGCAACATTGCCCGGAATGCAGCGCAGCAAAGATGCACTCTTCTCCGCGATGGCTTTGTACATGGCCGTACCACGGACTTCATAGCGCGTCGTCGTTTCCGGAACGACGATGGAGAGCTTATTCTCCGGCGGAAATGGCGACGCATAGGTTTTTCCCATGCTCCTGCTCGCTTCTATGCCCAGCACATCCCGATACATGGAAGTCGGCTGCAGTGTCCCGCTCATCAAAATCGCTGCATGCACTCCCGCAAAAACGTCTTTCGTGACGAGAGCCGGATCAAGGCAGATGTACCGCAGGGTGCGTAGCGGCTCCTGATAGCCTTTTTCCTCGCTCAAAATGCGGGCAAATCCGCTATCGCTGCCCAGCCAGCTATCTAAAAAGGCAGCGATGCCGCCGAGATAGCTGCGCTGCTCTTTGGCACGGATATCCTCGGCAGCCATTTCCAGAGCATTGCTGAACTCTTCATAATCCAGCTGTTTGCGCACTGCTGCGGCAAATTGCTCTTTCGTAACGAGGCGTTCTTTTTCTGCTGCATAGGCCGTGCTCTTTCCAAATGACGATGCTTCTGTGGTGAAAACTGCTAAAGTATTCAGAACCTCTTGCAACGCTTGCAGCTTGGGCACCAGATCATTGAACAAAAATTTCTTGGCTTCGCGGATGGCATTCTGCAGCATGATAGTGCTGAGCTGCATGCTGAGCATGTCCGTCACTCTGCTCGGCAAATTATGCGCCTCATCGACGATCAGGATGATGTCTTTGAACTCTTTCTGAATTTTTGTCAGCAAGGCATTGCGCACTGGCGGATTGAAGAGATAATAATAATCACCGATGATGACGGTTGCTTTTTTGGCTAATTCCAGAGAGATCTCATAGCTGCACATGCGGCAGTCTGCGCTGACGGCCATGAGCTCTTCGTTATGGAGCGGCCCGCGCCGGGGCAGCTCTCCCAGCAGCAGCTTGGCTTCCGGCGTGAGTGCATCTTTATTGTTCCAGACCCGGCTATAATATTCACATTCTCCCCGTTGGACAAGCGTTCGGCAATATTCTGTAAAACTGCTGCCATGCAGCTTGCCAACATTCTGGTGGCACATCCACTGCTTGCCGATAAGGTCGACAACCGTCATCTCTTTTTGTATCTTGGCTTTGATGAGCTGCAAAGTTTCAACGGCAATATGATGCTGTGTATGCCGGTTGGTCAGAAAGAATATTTTTTTTTTCTGTTTGAGCGCTTCTTTGACGGCTACTGCCAAGGCACTCGCTGTTTTTCCCAGGCCCGTTGGCGCATGGGCCAGCAGGATTTTCCCCTGGCTGCAGGCCTGATCCACGTCGAGAAGCAGCTGATCCTGCCCTCCCCGCACCTGGTCGTGGGGAAAGAATGCTAAGAGCTCCGGAGAAAGCATGGGCACGACGAAGCACCCCTGTTAAAAAACATTTCTCTTTCTCTGTCGCTATGATTAAACGGAGTAATTGCTTAGGTTGCACGCCACTCTGACGGCGCCACACAACTTTTTCCCTCTTCTGATACTCTTTCTCCTTTATCGTAGTTTCAAAACATTTAAATAGCGACTCCATCATACTGTTTCCAGTCAATAAATGTTTAAATATGACTATTGAGCAACACGCTTTTGCGACTACGATAAAGTAGGGGGTGGAAATTTTGACCAAGAAAAATAAAGTTATCTTTGATGTCTTTTTTCGGGAAAAGCCGGCGATGATGCTGGTCGAGCTGAAAAATGCTGAAAGCAATGTTTATGCCTCGGTGCTGGCGAAGCACATTGACTGCACGTATTCTCACGTGGTGAAGATCCTGCAGGAGATGCAGAAAGCGGAATTGATTAACTTCAAGAAAGAAGGCCGCTTGAAATTGCTGGAGCTCACGAAGAAAGGGACTGAGATTGCCGGGCATATTGAGAGCATCCGGACGAAGCTGTGAATGTTTTTTGTTCTTAGCTTCTTTTTTTTATTTTCAGCGAGAAGCTTACGGCTCTTTTCTCTTTGTACTCAAAAATCCAGAAAACTCCTGACTTTAGTATTGGAGATGAATCGGTCGGGAGTTTCTATACTCTGGATTTTTGGTACAAGACAACCAGTTGTCGGTACAGAAATGAAGTCATTGCTTCATTTCTTGTATCCCAAAGGGCGGGAAGCGCTCCGGTTCAAACCTTACCATTCATGGTTAGGGTCGAAGTGCTTCCCGCCCTTTGTTGATTTCCCGCAATTCATCGCGGAGAACTCTTCCCGTCGCCGTAAGCTCGTACAGCCTGCCTTGTTTTTCTTTCGGATTCAGGCAGTGGGCTAACTTTCTTTTGCTCATGGCCCGCAGGACGTCAGAAACATTGCTGACTTTGATGCCGGTCTGTTCTTTCACCAGCGTAGGCGTCTTGGGCTTATCCATCACCAGGAGGATTTTTCTTCGTTGGCTTCCTTTGAGCACCCAGCCGTAATCAGGAACGAGCGTTTTCTTCATGCTGGTTAAGAAGAGGCTGCGAGAATTTAATGTGTGGTTCTTGAAGACTACCGGAAAAGTACCGAAAGGTTTAAGAACGGGTTGCTATTCTTGAGTGGAAACTGTAGTTGGAGGAACCAAAATGGTTTTTGAAAAACTCTTCATCATTGTTGCTCTATTAACACTGCTCACTACGGCTTCATATGTGGTTCTTGGTGTTGTTGAAGCTTCTCCAGTTAATTCTATAGAAAAGCGGACGACTGGTAGCTTGCCATTGACAACAAAAATATCAATTTTTGATAATACTCAACCAAGAATAAACGCCGAATCTGAAGACATAACCTCAACACGCTGGTTTACCAATCTCCGAAAACAGTTAAAAGAACTGAGAGATGAGCGGAGAATTATCCCTGCAGTTATCGCTCCTCTATATTAAAATGTCCATAAAACAGTGTTTAAAATGGGCCCTTAGCTTTTTTGTTGTCGTGTTTTGGGTGTCGTCGGTGATTTATGCATATCTCTTGCTCTAATGGCGCTAAAAAATGTCCCCCTTTCCTGACAAACGTATTTATCGGCTCTTTCGTATTAGTGCTCTTCTTTTTTTCTTTGTTTTTCCGGTATATCTTCTCTTTCACTATCATTTCTGGAACCTCTTAACTCGTATCTATGTCGTTGCAGCCACTCTCTTTTTGCTTTATCGTTTTGTTGCCTGGTTTTATGCGGATGTTAATCCTCCAAAAAAGTATGTTCTCTCTCCTGAGCCGTATTCGATTATTATCCCCGTAAAAGATGAAGACCCAACGCTGTTTCGAAAGGTTGTGGATATGGCTGTTCAGCAGAATGGGGAAAAAGAAGTGCTCATCGGAGACGATGGTTCTAAAACTGCAATAAAAATACTTCTTAGCAAATATCCAGAACTTTATAAAAACGTGAAAGTTTTTAGAAGCGAGAAAAATAGAGGTAAAAAGCACACGCAAGTCCGGCTTATAGAACGAGCAAAATACGACGTAATTGTCGAAATAGATTCTGATGTGGTTCTAGAAAATGAGAAAGTTGTACAGAGTCTCATCACCCCACTGCAAGATAAAATGATAGCAATAATTGCTGGTAATGTTCGCCTATTTAATCCTCGTAAGACAGTTCTGAATAGGATTCAATCAATGATGTATTACTGCCAAAACCAAATAGGGAGTCGGAGTTGGGGTAATTTAGGGTTTAACCCGGTAGCTTCTGGTCAACTCTTGGCATTGCGGAAAAGTGTTTTTATGCCCTTTGTAAAAGAATATCTCAATAAAACATTCTTGGGGAACCCGATTACTTTTGGTGAAGACAGGTTGATGACGAATCTTCTTTTACGGGGAGGGTATAGATCGGTGTATGTGGCAGTGGCGAAAGCACGGACGGCCAGTTGCGAAACGTGGAAAAAGTATTTTAAGCAACAGGTACGATGGCGACGTTCAGGGATACGAGAGAGCTTTTTTCTATTAGCTTTTTCTAAGAACCCTTATCTCTTGGCTTTAACGTTCTCTCGGCTTGTGCTTCCTTTCGTTTTTACCGTCTTGTTAGCAACTAGTTTACTTTCTTCTTTATTGGTCGGATATTGGTTTTATATCTTTATTATCTTTGGGGTTCTTATACTGGTAACAATAATTTCGGATATTCCTCTACTTTTAGAGAATTATCGCCGATTACCAGACCTTCTTCTTTTCGCACTTTGTAATGTGCTCGTCTTGTCTCCTTTGTGGCTGTATGCTCTTCTTACTTTGGACAAAACAACTTGGGGAACAAGATAAAAAGAGGATAGTTAAGAAAAAGAAACTACCTTACCCCACATACATCTTCAGCTTATCCCTGTCCAGCTTCCAGCTTTCTGCGAGCTTGCCGCTCTGCTTGTAGTATTTGATCAGCCGCATGATTTTGGAATCAGTAAGCTGCATCCCTCGTAAGGCTGTCTTGTCCTGCCGGTTCTTTTCCTGATGCTGCTTGATGGCAATGAGCTTTTTGATGAGGCTGAGGAGGTCTTCCGGCAAAGCCTTGAGAAGCTTGTTTTCGTCGAGAATAGTGGTTATTTTCTTATAGGTAAGGGCTTGGACGCTCTGCACGCCGTACGTATCCCGTAAGACCAGGCCGATTTCCGAGGGCGCTTTGCCGGCTTTGGCAAATTTCACGACCAGCTTTTCTACTTCTTTCTCTTTGTACGGCGCCCAGGAAGCTACCTGCTTCAAAGGGCGTTTACTGCCGGATTTTCCTTTCCGCCGTGAATGCATGCGTGCCATGTTGGATTGTTTGTTTTCCTCTGCGTATTGGAGAGAGTATAATCGGAGAAAATGCTTCTCCAGCATGCGCAAGCCATAACGACCGGCGCATCTCTCGAATAAGCTGTAGGATGGGCGCTTATTTAAAAAGGTTTTGTATGGTTTTTT
>DATDWF010000019.1:0-12005 GCA_035289745.1 Candidatus Nanoarchaeia archaeon | reverse complement strand
CAGCGCAAAAAGCACGCTCACTAAAGCGATAACCACCAGCAGAGAAATGCTTACGGTAAAGAGATGCCCACCTACCCGATGGTTTATAGAATGCTTCTTTTTTCCCATAATTCACGCTCTTTTTGCTGAAGAGAGGAAATTTCTTAGATTTATATATATTGCGGTGCTTTTCGAGCGTGCCATTGGAAGAAAAGTTCCAAAAACGGGAAGGAAGAGTTCCAGTCAGTTCTAAAACAGAATAAAGCACTGCTTGGGCAGGGGACGAGCAGTTTCTTAGCTCTCATTGGCAATGAGAAATAGTTCTCACTGGTTATGAGAACATTTAAATGCCGATAGAAACACTTATAAATGTAGGAAAAATATCCCACAGTATGCAAGAGGCAGTCCAACAACAATTTTTCTATTACCCCATGACACAGTTCGGGGTACGGGAGTTGGCAAGAAGAACGAATCTTGACACCAAGACCGTCCTGAAATACTTGAAAGACCTAGTCCGCAGAAAAGTAGTTCTTAAGAAAAAAGAAGAAGGAACATATCCCCATTACGAAGCAAATAGGCTTTCTCTATTGTACCGCCACGAGAAAAGCGAAGTGTTGGTTAAAAAAATACTCGAAAGCGGCGTAGTCGAATGGCTCAACCAGTCGCTGAAACCAAAGGCCATTGTCCTCTTCGGCAGTGTGCAAAAAGGGACGTACCATGAAAGCAGTGATGTTGACCTCTTTGTCCAGGCAGACTACAAAAAGCTGGATCTCGAACGCTTCAATATAAAAATCGGGCATCCCATTCAGCTCTTTTTTGAGAAAGATTTAAAGAATCTGAGCAGGGGGATGCTGGAAAACATATACAACGGGCTCGTTTTAGGGGGTCGGTTAGAACCTCTGGCATGAAACGAAAAAAAATTGAGCAATGCATCAAAGATTCTTCATAAACCATGCCCAACAAAAAGCAGCAAAGCAATAGAATCACCCGCCGCTCTTTCCTCCAGCAAGCGCTCACGCTCAGCACTGCGCTTCCTTTCTGCTTTCCGGAACGCCCTGTACTGCTGACGGGCTTTGAGCCTTTTGCAGGGACTCCGTACAACCCCACCACAGAGGTCATAGAAGCCGTCGCTAAAGAGGAAGCAGTTGACACTATGATCCTCTCGGTCACTTTTCGCACGGCAGCAGAACAAGTCATTCGCTACATTGAACGGGAAACACCGGCACTCGTGCTCAGCTTGGGGCTAAAAGGAGATCAATACATAACCCTTGAGCAGCAGAGCAGGAATATCATGAATAGTTATGTCGCTGACAATGCGGGGTACCGTCCCCGGGAAGAGCGTATTGCTTCCTCATCTGAGTATATACAGAGCTCCTTTGACGAGCCGGCACTGGCACAGCTCTTGGAGCAAGCCGGGCTTCCCGTGCGCCTTTCAGACAATGCCGGAACTTTCGTCTGCAATGATCTCATCTATCGAGTAAATCACTACATCTGGGAAAACAATCTTTCTACACCTTTTGTCTTCTTCCACATCCCTTGGACTACGAATTATACGGAAGAACACCATGGCCGGGAAATCCCTTTTTTCCATTATTATCAAAGAGTGCCGTTAGAAGAGGTTGTAGCAGCAGTCCGCCTGACCATTACGGCTTTAACGTAGTTTTGTAGGCTAACCGAAAAAAGAAGCAAAAATGCCAAATCCCTGCATAAGCCTTTTATAATTCGGGCTCTTTTTAACCTCAGAAATACGTTTTGCGTTGCTCTTATGGCAAACAAACTTGAGCAAGTTCTTAGTGCCAGTGTTCTGGCTGCGGCTCTGGCTGCTGGTTGTGCCGGCCCGAACAGGACGACGTACTACGAAACCATCGGCTTTACGCCGGATCGGCAGGATGCCCAAGGTGTGAATACGTTCGCAGCAAGTGATGATTTTCGCTATGGCTTGGGCATAGAAGCTGTTGCAGAAATTGAGCGGCGAACTTCCACTGATTATAGCCTTCTTCCCGGAGCTTTCATCAGCTATCAGCAAGTCCAGGACACGAGTGAAGTTCGCTTGTTGCCCGAGCTGCGGTATCTGCTCCACCGGGCAATTGCACAGTCACCAGAATCAGAACCAAAAGAGATTGATGCGTTGTATGAAACCACTTTTGGCATCGGCGTGGAAGTAATTCCCATTTTCCGCTTTTCGACAATTGATCTTCAAGTCAATGGCGAAGAATATCCACGCCTGGGAGTCCCGGGTTTTGGCATCGATGCTAATTTCTTCCTGACCTGGACCCATACGCTAGACCTCTATCTTTTTGAGCCTGCACCCGTTACGGGCTTCATGCAATACCGGCTCAATGACGAGCTGGATGTCGATTTCGTCTGGGGCCTGGGATTGCGCTGGGGCGAGCCGGAACCCTAAAGAAAATTCTCCGGCAAAAGCTTTATAAATCTCTCGAGAAAAACGAGTGCGGAGTATTAAAAAATGTTCTATACCGTCAAAGTAAAAGACCACATCCGGGTTCCACCCAGCATGTTTGACCTGCCGCAGGCAGAAGCTATCCTCAAGAACATACGAGGAGCATATGATAATTATGTGTCCAAAGAATTGGGCTTTGTCATCACGGTCCTTTCCCTGGGCTCAGCGAAAGAAGGAGTCATCATTCCCGGCGATGGAGCAGGCTATTTTGAGACGGAATTTGAGCTGCTGACCTACAAGCCGGAGCAGAACGAGTTGGTCTTTGGAAAAGTACGCGACATAACAGATTTTGGCGCTTTTCTGGAGATGGGGCCTACTGAAGGCATGGTACACATCTCGCAGAGCATGGACGATTTCGTATCGTTCAGCAAAGAAAAAGTCCTCCAAGGAAAAAAATCCGGCCAGGTCCTCAAAGTGAATGACAACTGCCTGGCGCGCATCATTGCTGTCAGCTTTAAAGATATGAACCGGCCCAAGATCGGCCTGAGCATGCGCCAAGAGGGCTTAGGCAAGCTGGAATTGCTGGAGCAGCAGAAAGAGAAAGATGCAGCACCCGTAAATACTGAGGAAGAGAAAGGAAAGGAGAAAGGGAAAGAAAAATAAAAATCCCAGCCACCGCAAGCGGTGGGGTATTTTTAATGTTTAATACCCCGCTATGCTGTGGCAAGAAAATGTAACTAAATCACCCAAAGTTGCGGGGTATCAAACAAATGAGCAAAAAGAAAGCGTGCAAACAATGCAAGATCTTTGTCGAAGGCGATGCCTGCCCGTTGTGCAAAGGGAATACTTTCACGACCAGCTGGCAGGGGCGCCTGTACATTGCGGACCCGCAGAACTCCCTGATTGCGCAGAAAGTGGGCGTTACGGTGAAAGGTGAGTATGCTATAAAAGTACGATAAGCAAAAGAACAAACAACAAAAGCACACGAGAAAACATAAAAATAGGCGAAAAGAGAAACAAAAAAAACAGCCAAAAAAAATAAACGATACACCAACAGGAACAGACCATGAAACTTACTATTGCCACAAAAAAAGAAAATTCGCTCCTGCAGCGGACAGAAGTGCAGGCAAAATTGCTCTTCGAGGGAGCGACGCCGAAAAATATAGATGTTGCTGCTGCGATAGCTAAAGCACTTTCCACTGATGTTCCAAATGTCGTCGTAAAGAAAATAACCACTACCTTCGGTAAGCAGGAAGCGCTGGCAGAAGCAGTGGCATATCAGTCCCTGGAAGCGAGAACGCGCTTTGAAGAGCTCACCAGCCAGGAACGGAAAGTGTTAGCAGAAGAGAAAAAGAAAGCGGCTGAAGCGGCAGCTGCTGCAAAAACGGCTAAGGCCGAGGTATAAGCATGGCAACCAAGCAAAGCGGGGCAAAGAAAGCGGAAGGGAAAGGCAAAGGGCCGAAAGCCAAGAAGCCCGGCTGGAAGATTCAGAAAGTGTATGACGTTTCGGGTGACAAACTCGTCCGCAAGAACCGCTTCTGCCCCAAATGCGGCCCGGGGATGTTCTTAGGGGCGCATAAAGACCGCGCGGTGTGCGGGCATTGCGGATATGTGGAGTATGGGAAAAGATAATCTCTTTGGAAACATCATCATCGGGACTTTTCTGGGAGTTCCTCTTTTGCTCTATGGGGGGATTGCCTATGAGGCAACCATTGGCCTGCGGAACAGGTTTGAAACAGCATACGAAACTGCTTTAATTCGCTATGCTGATACTGACCATAATAACGTGATTTCCCCGGCAGAAAAAGAAGCGTTTGATGCAGGCTTGCTGAGAGAGCAAGGGATGATTCTGCTCCCCGACGAAGAGCAGCCTCGGTACAGCAGCACTGGTGAAGAAGTTCCGTTAAGAACGCTCATCGACTTGGTGGAGGATTATCTGCCTGGGGATAGATGAATGCCATCGCTTCGGCTCATCGCACAAATATCTGATATTTCTCTTTCCCTTCCAGTTCCGACAGAATTCTTTTTATGACGACCTGCCGCGGATTAGGCAGTAGTTTAACCCGGGTCTTCAAATCATTGAAGTCTGCAAAAAGCTTCTCTTTGCGAGCTTCCAGAATTTCCACCATATGCTTCTTCCCCAGCCCAGGCAGGAGCTCCAGCTGGTGCATGCGCATGCTGAGCGGCTGGGCTTTGTTAAAAAAAGCGATAAACCGCTGCTCATCCCGGCTGATGAGCGTTTCCAGCGCATGGGGCAATTCTTTCTGTGCAGTCATGGTTAATTTTGAAAAAGGGATCCGGCCTTTGATATGATGAATCTCTTCTCGCTTGCCTTCACCGATGTACACGTCCTGATGCGGCTGCAGAAATATGCCCCTCTTGGGGATGAGTTCCAGAAGCGTGATATGCTCTACTCCCAATGCTTGCGCTATGGGCGTCTTGAGCGCACTCTCTTCGAGAGGATAGCCGTGCTCCAGATGGTCCAGGACAATAGCCCGCTCCTCGCGGTCGGGGCCTTTGGTTTTTTCTGTTTCTTCCATTTTTTTGGGGTATTCCTTTCAATTTCATAAGTAAAGCTACTGTGCTTAATAAAAATTACGCTGGTAGAGCAACCGTTTTAGGTTGCAGCCGCTTTTTGCTCTTTGAGAATGTCATTTACCGCAGCGATGATGCTTTCTTGGTCTTTCTTCGGCATCGTCAGCGGATACGCCTGCAAGACAATTTTCAGCTCGTTGACCGTCCCCGGCACAAAATCCAGAATCTTCTTGATATGCTCGGTTTTTAAGCGGGTCAATTCCAGGCCGTGCAGCTTCTCTTCCAGCTGCTCTTGCTGCTCCGCAGTAAGGCGGACAAACGTAGTAACATATTCTTTGGTCTTGTTCGACAGAAAGTTCAGTTCCGTGTCCCGCTTTTCAATGGCTTCTAACGCGCTGCGTACCTCGACGAGGGAAAGCGGCTTTTCTTCAATGAATTGGGGGCTGACCATGGGCACTCTTGTTTTTGTTCTTTAGTTTGCTGCTTATTTTTCTTTTGATGTTTCTTATTTACTGTTTCTTGAGATGGATGGGATGGACAAAGAGGGATTTCTCTTTTCCGCCGTCCGTAATCCGGACTTCATAGCACTTCCCCCGTTTTCCGCAGACCACGCCGGTCATCCCATGGAAGCGGGGAAAAAAATAGCCATGAAGCACTGCTGAATTCAGGACGAGACCGACAGAATCGCCGTCCTGCAGCTGCTGGAAATACTGGCTGAGGGGAATCTTTCCTCTCTGGCGGAAATGCCGCTGCAATTTATAGCGGCTTTTTCGCTGCCGTGAGCCGGTGCGCTTAACCATAGGCTGAAAAACGGCGGTTATTTTATAAACGTTTCGTGAGGGAAAGAAAACGCCGCCGACCCGGCCAAGAGGTGAGCGAGGCCCAAGATAAAGCAACGACTTTATCTGGGCACAGAAAAGCTCGTTGGCTTTTCTTGTGAACTACCTTCGTTTATGAGAATTCAGTGTTCGGTTCTATCAATGACAAACTCAAGCTTTGGACGACTTCAGAAGCCAGAACCGACCGAGCGAACGGCCGAGGCGGCGTTTTCTCAATGGATGAAAAAACAAATACCAATATCACCCCAGCGCGTCCAGAATCTCGTGCGCATTAGTCGCTTGCATCGCGTCCAATAACTCTCTATTCTCTTTGCGCAGCAGCAATTGCATGCGCAGCCGCTGCTTTTCCTGATTGCTGACGCGAGCCAGTTTATCTGCTAAGATCAGGCCATAAGGATAGCCGAGAAAAACCGCATCACGGGACTGTTCGAGCAAAAAAGGAAGATGCTCCTGCTTTCCTTCATAGCGGAAAACGTGCTTGCTTTTTTCATGCAGCTTCACAAAGCCCATCTGTTCGCTTTCCGCAACAGCATACTGCCAGCAGCCCGATGGGCCAAGCTTGTTCAGCAGCAGGGTGGGATTGTGGCCATTTTTTGTGAAGAGCGCCGACGTTTTGGCCAGTGCGCAGACGGCAGGGCTGAGCTGCTGCAGCAAAGCTTCCTCCCGCGGATAAGTTGCTTCCAACGTGCCGTCGAGAACGACGATGTCCGTGTCTGCTACGGCTTTCCGTACGAGAGCCAGCTCGGCAAAGCGCCGGGCCAGGGAACTTACCACCGTGATGGAAGCACGCTCCTTTCCCGTCGCTAGCAACGCGTCTCTGGAAGAAACCAAGAGCTGCTCGGAAGTAAGCAAGGGCGATGCATCCAGCGGGAATAATTTGCTTTGATACCAGATCTCATTCTCGTGAAAAATACTTTTGGTGAAAAGATAAAATTCTGAAAGGAGTGGCCGTTTTTTTTTCTGCCCGGCAAAAACAACTGCAGCGATGCGAAGAAAGGACAAGCAAAAATTTCCTGCAGAAAGGATCTCCGCCTGGCCGCCATCGACAAAAGCAATAGCTTTTTGTGAATCGGGCTGTTCAAGAGAGATGAACTGCTCCCACCGTACCGGGAACTGTTTACCGTCGAAGAGAAGAGCATCGTCAGCAGAAGAGGATTGTAAAGATGCTTTTATTTCACGAGCAATAGTTTGGAGCAAGATGAACAGCAGAAAAAGAGAATGTTAATAAGCGTTATGAAAGCTATTCTTCGTGGCCTTTGTTCGTGTACGTGATGTCAGTGAGAGGGATAAAACCAAAGCGAGTGAAAGACATCCCCCACCCCCCCATGAGCGTTGCATCGAACGGGTACCAGCTATTGACCCGTATTCCCTGCGCAGAGAAAGGAGCGGTTCCGGCGTAAACGGTTCTTCCGGGAGCACAGGCCATAATAAAGTTAGCAAAATTTTCCGCATCCTCCTCCCCGTACCCGGTGGCACAGGAGCCGAGAAAGATTACGGCGTCCGATGCCAAAACATCATCTAAATAGGAACAGAATTCCCTATCAGAGACATTGAAAGCATGTGATTCATCACGTTGACACTCCCCCAGACGGCAGATGGGCCCCCCGAGAGCGAGGGTTCGGGGTGTTCCATGGCCAAACAGGGTGAGAAAGTTGATGGAAAAAGGGTCAGTAGAAGCAAGGTCTGCAAGAGCAGCGTATGCCTCTTGCTTTTGATGGGCGGCAAAAAGCTGCACATCGTAATGCTCATGAAGGCTGCGTACAAACCAGCCTAAAGCCGTGCTATCAAACACATGGTCCGTCGTTGCAGGAAAAAGAGCGAACGCATTGGGCTTAGCCGTATCCCGATATGATGGGCTGATCTCCTGAAGCAGGGAGAAATAGCGGGGATCTGTCTGCACCGCAAATTCCAGAAGGGAATCTTGGAAAAGCGTGCGCGTATTCTGCAGGGGAGAAGACTCAAATAAAGGCTGATCGGGAAAAGGCTCGTCCAGGCAGCCCGTAGCCGCCATTCCACCGAGAACTAAAGGAACAGAGACAAATGCGGCAGAAGCAGCCTTCTTCAGAACCCCACTGATCATACTGAGAGAAGAAAAATATTGAGTCATATAAACATTATGGTCAACCAGACTAACCATCAGATAAAAACAGCCCCTGCCGAGATTTGAACTCGGGACCTCGTCCTTTCTGTTTTGCATACCAAGGACGCGCGCTCTTGCGCTCTGCGTATGCTTTTGCGCACACGCCAAGTACCACTGCGCTACAGGGGCATGAGCAGCAAGAGAAAGAAGTTTTTATTTAAAGGTTGTTGTGGTCGAAGAAGAAAAAGCAAAATAGAAAAAGTGCGGGGGAAGGGATGTGTTCTCAAGAGGAGTTTTCCTCGTTGTTTGAACCCTCGAAGGGACTAACCCACAGGATGCCTTCCTAACAGCCGTCAGGGGTGGGACTTAAGTCCTGCGCATTTAGCCAGGCTTTGCTCTAAGGAACAGAAAGCATTGCTTCTGGTTACCCCCGCAGACCTAGCTTTTTTGAAACGGGCCTTATCAGATTTAAAAACCTTTCTTTATCTTTTCGACTAATCTGAATAGTATATGCTGGCTTTCTCTTCTCTTTATAGTGCGGTCCTTGCAAAGTGTGTTTAAAATTAAGGCTTGATAAGAGCTGAGAGACCTGCCGAAGGCCCGCCCGATTCGTCGAAAACATTCTTGGACAAGTTATAGCCGTCCCATCTCCATCAAAATAACCACGCAAAAAAGCAATCTTAACGGCTTTTGTCCCTAAAGAGATAGCTTTAGGAACCCGCCATCGCATATGACCGAGAGGAGTCTGAGTAATAATTTTTGTCATGATCTCTCTTTTTCCGATATTAATCTTACCAAATTTAGTTACTTTAGTCTTCATGCAGAACTCTTTGCAAAGAAGATCTGCATAATGATGCAATAACTTTTTGTCTTTATTATAGAACTCTATCCTTTCGGATTTCTTATTGTTACGATAATAGAGCTTACCACGTTCTTTACCCCAGTAACTAGAAAAAGAAACAATATGAGAGCCTTCTGCACATAATAACCCCAGTATCTCAGCAAACTCTTTGGAGATTCTCATCATTTTCGGGAATTTCTTCTTCTTGTTCTTATAAAACTTGAAAGATGAGACGAGAAAGAAGTTGCTTGAGATGGCTCATGTAAAAATGAGCAATCGACAGCCAATTTGGAAGAGGAAAACATTTCTTAAAATGACTCGTTGTCTCTTCATTTATAAAATCTTCTTTCCAGGAATGCATATGAACAGCCGTGCAAAGCCTTTTAAATCTCCTTCCCTTTTTCCCAGCCCATGCACGCCTATAAGCAAGGACTCACGGCG
The DNA here is from genome assembly GCA_035289745.1 of Candidatus Nanoarchaeia archaeon. Taxonomy (GTDB): domain Archaea; phylum Nanobdellota; class Nanobdellia; order Woesearchaeales; family GW2011-AR9; genus JAUYQE01. The sequence goes on along the minus strand of DATDWF010000019.1, from coordinate 2,889 downwards.
ACTATCACCGCCATCAAGAAACACCGGCTGCTGTTTAGCATCCTGCTGGTGCTGCAGATACTGTTTTTCTTTGTCCTGGCATTTAATGGCCTGCGCTACCAGGTGAAAATTCTTGCTCATGCCGAGGAGATTTCGACACTCGTTGCGGAAGCCGACCTTGATCCAGAACAGCTGCAGGCCGGCGTTCCTCCGTTAGAAGATGCGCTTCCGCTGTATGCTGCATATGACGCTATGCAGGAGACACTGCTGGCGTTGCTATGGACTTCTCTGGTGATTTTTTTAGGCTTCACGAGCATACTCTGGGTGGGTGCACAGCAGTTAATTAACCCACTGCCGGCAATAAAAAAGAATCTGCTGCTTTTAGGATCCCGCTGGCTAAAGTACATATTTCTCACTACACTTTTCCTGGGCTTGTTCTTGGGCAGCCAGCTCTTCCTCTTCAAAGAAAGCTTTTTGCCTAACGCAGTTCTTCCTAAAGCGCTGTTCATCCTGCCGATGGTTTTCTATTATTTCTTTCTGGTTTCTCTCGCTTTCATCTATCTGCCCTGGAAAGAGCTGCTAAGAAAAGCAGGAAAATGCACCCTGAAGAAAGCACCGTACACGCTGCCTGCTTTCTTATTGCTTCTATTCTTCATCGCCGGCAGCAGCTATGGCACGTTCAAACTCATCGAGGCCGGAAAAGCGCCGCTCTTCATCATCCTCAGCGGCCTGCTGGTTCTGGCTTTGCTGCTGCTCACAAAAATTTGGTGGATAGCGACGCTGCAGATCATTGCACACCACGAAGCACGGCCAGAGCACTCCCCATGAAAACGGTTATCATCGACACCAACGCGCTCTTGGCCATCGCTCTTTTTCGCATTGATCTCTTTTCCGAGATTGAGCGAACTTGTGATTTTCCGTACCGGCTGGCTGTTCTTCAAGGAACGAACCGAGAGCTGGAAAGCCTCGCGACAACAGAGAAAGGAAAATTCACCCCAGCGGCACGCTTGGCCATAGCTTTGCTAAAAGCCAAAACAATTACTGTGCTGAAGAGCACCGGAAAAGTGGACGATGCGCTCGTTATGGAATCCAGAAAAGGCGCTCTCGTCCTGACGCAGGATAAAGAGTTAAAAAGGCGGCTGCAAAAGCCGTATCTTACCATCCGCCAGAAAAAGTATGTTACGGTAGTCTCTGCATGAAAAAAAGGTATCAGCATGAAACAACTGACTTTATCGCCTGAAGATTTCCCGGATGATGCACGAATTCCTCTTTTCCGAGAAAAGTACCCCCGCCTCTTTACGGCCAAAGAGCTGAGGGGGATTGACGGGCCGTATGTCTGCTTGTTTGGAGACGTGCTCTACGATCGAGAACAGGAAGGAGGGATGTATCTTATTGGAGAAGCTGGTGTGGGAAAAATGACGACAGCAGAAGCTATTGCTGCTGCCAATTCCCGCTTTCTGGTTGCTGCAGAAGACCGCATGCTTTTCGACTACCAAAACCGCTGCCTCTTTGCTGAGTTTGAAGGCCTTGGGCCGTTTCCTGCATTGGCGCCTTTCCCTCTGCTGCGGAGCATTCAGCTTGCCAAAGCGGGAAACACAGACATTATCTACAGCGGCTTAGCGCAGAGTTACGAATTTCTGACGCAAGAGCTGGACATACAGCCAGAGATTGTAGAACGGGTGGAAAGAGACATGGAACAGACTGTTGAAAGAGTACTAGAAACACTCTGCCGCCAGCCGTGAAGTGGCTCAATTATTTGACAGCCACCGTAAACTTCAGCTTGTTGCCATATGGCCGCCCGCCAGCAGAAACTTCGACGTCATAGATGTACGTGCCTTTGGGTGCATCGTTGGGAATATCGACGAGAATTCCTTCCGTGCGGTGCTCATTTTCTGCAAGGCGCAGTTCTTCCTGATTGTACAGCAGCCAGCTTTCGGCAACGGTTCGCACTGCTTCATTGAGAACGTCAGGATCATCATACAGCACTGCATCATTCTCGTCGAGCGCTTTGGAAAGCAGTACCGTAAGAGTAAACGTTTCTCCCACATCCCCCGTGTTCAGAATGCCTAAGCCGAAAACATGCGATTCGCCGGGAAGAATGGTTGCCGTATGCCGGGGCAGCGCTACCTGCTTGCCCTGATCGACGAGCAAGCGTTCCAGTTCCTGCTGTGTTCTGGTGTCAAGCTCTGCCTTCAGCTCGCTGGCACCGCCCAATAACTGGTATAAAAAAGCAATGCCTGCACCTAAGATAACCAAGCTCAGGATAATGATGACCAGCAGTTCTACAGACAAGCCAATAGCGCCTTTTTTGCTCATGCCCAAAAGAAGAACCAAAAGATATTTAAAGTGATGTCACTATTTTTAAGTAATTATGAAACCACGATATATCCCCGCAATGCTGGCCGCTGCTTTTTCTGCAGCTTTAGCCTGTGGCAATCTGGATGAACCTTGCTTTAATGCTTCTAAGAGTTCGGGCTGCTCATTGGAGCAGCGCTGCCGCAGCGATAGCGACTGCCCGGGCAATGAGCTCTGTGAAAGCGGCTTCTGTAGGGATTCTTCCTATGGCGAAAACGATCATCCCGAGGAAGAGGCCGTTCGCATCGATAACGCCACGCTCCGCGCCGAAGGCGCAGCGGCAGACGGCAGTGTTTCTTTTCCCAACGTCACGGTTCGCCTCCAGGACACGGATGGCAACCTTTTGTATAATCCCCAAGCGGCAGAAGTTCTTTCTTGGGAAGACTATCAGGACCATCGCTGCTTTGTCACCTGGCATCCGGATTATGCGCCAAGCGCCATCTGCCCTCGTCTGGGAACTTCTTACAAGAATGCGTCTGGAGCAGGAAACGAAGTTCGCATTTCTTTAACGCCAGCACCCTTGCAAGTGCTTTCATACGATTCCGATGATGATCC
>DATDWF010000018.1:0-11767 GCA_035289745.1 Candidatus Nanoarchaeia archaeon | reverse complement strand
TTTTACATCTTCACGCGGGGGTGGGAGAGTGGCCAAATCCGCTAGCTTGAGGGGCTAGTCCCTTAGTGGGTTCGCGTGTTCGAATCACGTCCCCCGCACTCTTTCCTAAACCTTTTTAAATCCCCCATCTTTCTGTTCTCTCATGGCCAGCACCTGGGAAGTGACGCAGCACCAAAAGAGCCTGCCCGCACTGCGAAACCCGATTCTCATCGAAGGCTTGCCGGGCATCGGCAATGTGGGAAAGATTGCCATTGACTTCCTGATTGAAGAGCTGGGTGCCAAGAAGCTGTATTCGTTCTTCTCCTACCGCTTTCCGCATTCTGTCTTTGTGAATGAGAAAAATTTGGTGGAGATGCCCAAGATCGAGATGTACTACAAGACTTTTCCTGTCGGCAGCAAGAAGCGGGACGTACTGCTGCTGCAAGGCGATATTCAGCCCATCGATGAGGAGAGCTGCTTTAGTTTCTGCGAGGAAATTCTTACCCTTGCCAAAAAGCATCGCTGCACCGAAGTTATTACGACCGGCGGCATTGGCTTGCAGGCTATTCCCGAACAGCCCCGGGTGTTTTGCACCAGCAATGATACAGAATTGTTCAAGCACTATGCCACAAAAGAGCTGCTCGTCGAGAAAGACATCTTCGGCGTCGTGGGGCCCATCGTCGGCGTTTCCGGCATTTTGCTCGGCTTAGGCAAGAAACGTGGCGTCAAAGGCGTGGCGTTGTTGGCAGAGACTTTTGCCCATCCGCTCTATCTGGGGGTCAAAGGGGCAAAAGAAGTCATCCGGGTTCTGGAGCAGAAATTCAGCTTTGGCATCGATTTGAAGAAAATGGGCAAGGAAATTCTCGATGCGGAGCGGGAAACCATGAAGAAAACCAAAGAATGGCTTTCTGAAGTGGCAGCGTCGCAGGCTGGTGCCAAAGGGAAGAAGAAAGAAGTGGGATATATTGGGTAGGAATTCTTACTTTTTTTTTGAACTACGCCTTCCCCATCTTCCACAGCCCTTCAAAGAAGCTGGAAAACGATTTGGCAATTGCTGCAGAGCGGATATGGATGCAGGTGAATTCTTTCTCGTAGGAGAAAATAAAGCTATTCTCGCCGATAACCATAATAGCTGAGGGGCTCAGTTCGGTGACACTTCTAATCCTCGTCAGCGTGAGCTTTTCAAAGAATTTCCAATAGTCCGTCCCCCGATCGGTAAAGATCATCCGTGCGGGCTTTTTCAAGCGCACTCGTTCATGATGCCAGTGCTGCCAGAAGGTGTTAAACACGTTGTCTTTCGAGGAGCGTACACCCATGATCCGAACTTCGCCCGAGGCTTTTTGGAGCGCATCATACACCACCGGTTTTATCCCCCGGAAGCCTTTCACGAGATAGACATTTTCTACCACTCCTGTAAACTCTTTGATTTTCTGCAGTTCCGGCACCAGCTGTTCTAATCTTTTGGCCCGTTCGCTTATCTTTTCTTTCTGCTCTTCCAAGTAGAGCAGGATACTCTGGGGATCTGCCGCAATAAACTGCTTGACATTCTGTTCTACGACTACTTCGACCAGCCCTTTATCGACGAGCTTGTAGAGGGTTTCATAGACTTTTCCCCCGGCGATCTTCGCTTCTTTGACAATCTTGCCGGAAGGGGACTTCCCGATTTTCAGCAGCGTCAGATAGGCTTTGGCCTCGTTCTTCGTCAGTCCCGCGTCTTCCAAGAGCTTTTCGTGCATATGCTCCCCACGCAGGGGGAGGCAATATTTAAGTGTTGCGGCGGTTCTTTGCTTCCCTATGCAGAACGACGAGGTGCGCTATCCATGAATCAAGATGTGAGCAGAACACCAAACGGCATCGTCAGAACATTTCCCATCCCTACTGGCTATCTTTTTGTCGGCGATTACTCCAAAGGCCCGTTAGAAACGTTATCCATCGGTGATTATGGAAAAGCCAGAAATGTCAAAGCCGATTTTTTAGGGTACACAAAAGAAATCGAAGGGGTTCCCAATACCTATTGTATGCCGCTTAGTGATAAGTGGGTCGTAACAGTGAGCACCCAATATGGCTGCCCCATGAAATGCACGTTTTGTGATGTTCCCAATGTGCCGTTTCGCGGGAATGCTTCGTTTGAAGATTTACAGAACCAGCTGTATAACGCCCTGAGCTTATTCCCCGAGGTCAGCTATACCGAAAGGCTCAATCTCCATTACGCCAGAATGGGGGATCCTATATTTAATGAAAATGTTTTTGAATTTTCAAGATGGCTTCACGGCAATAAAAGACAAATTCAGGAGGATACGGGGTTAAGGATTGAAGTCTTGCATCCGGTTTTAACCACCTCTCTGCCGCGAAAGTTCGGAAAATTAGAAGAGAGGATCCAGGAATGGTGCAGAATAAAAAATGATGTTTATCATGGGCAGGCGGGGCTCCAGTTTAGCATCAATTCGACAAATGAAGCCCAAAGAACGGAGATGTTCGGAGACCAGCAATTGCATTTAGATGATTTTGCACGAATTGCGGAACGATTGCCCGCGCCGGTCAGTAGAAAATATTGCTTAAATTTTGCCTACTCCACAGATTTTGAGATTGATGCCGGAAAGGTTGCTTCCCTGTTTGACCGGGAAAAGTTTATGGTGAAGATCACCCCCATCCATAATAATAATGCTTGCCGTGAAAATGGCATAGTAACTCTCGGCGGATACGACTCCTGGGCTCCGTATAAAAAGCCAGAAGAGGATTTGAAAAAAGAAGGGTTTGATGTCTTAGTCTTCGTTCCCTCCATCGATGAAGAAGATGGCTTAGTCACCTGTGGCAATGCCGTTTTGGGCGGCAGCACGCTGAAAACAACAGAGGAGATCATCAAAATTGAGGGAATACAGCGATAACGGGCGTGAAGATTTTTTGCAGGCAAAGGCTTAAAGACATAGTGTCGGCGGACAATAAGCGCGGAGGAAAAAGTATGGTAATCGGACCGAAAGACTTGGCGAAATGGATAGAAGAAAGTGAGAAAGAAAAAATGAAAGAAAATGAACTTCTTATCTCTCTGGAAAAAGAAATTGATCGGTGTCTGGAAGAGAATTATCAACGCGGAATGGCTATTATTCCAGAATCGCTATTTGACGGAGTAAGAAGTGCACTTGTTACCGAAGTCTTGAATCGATATCGTTCTGCGGGGTGGACAGTAGAACGAGAGTATGAGCCAGTGGACGTGACGTATTATACATTTATGCCGTCTCCACAAAATGAAGGTTAAAAAGCAGAGCTACATTTATAAAATACCCTAAACCGCACAACAAACGCATCACCCATGACCTCCAAAACCCTCCTCACGGACTTGTACCAGCTGACCATGATGGCAGCATATGTTGATAACCAGAAAGATGATGATGCGACGTTTGACCTTTTCATCCGCAAGCTGCCGCAGGATTGGGGGTATTTTATTGCCAATGGGATTGAAGATGCGATTGAGTATGCGGCCAATATACATTTCACTGACGAAGACCGGGAATATCTGCGAAGCATCAGGCTCTTTTCTGATGATTTCATTGAATGGCTGAAAGAGTTCCGTTTCCAAGGCGATATCTATGCCGTGCCGGAAGGAACACCTGTAACTGCCAATACGCCTCTGCTCCGCGTCACGGGAAAGAGAACGCAGGCGCAGTTCCTGGAATCAGCATTATTGAACATCATTAATTTCCAGACGATGATTGCCACGAAAGCAAATCGCGTAGTCCTGGCTGCCGGCGATGCCAAAGTCGTTGATTTCGGCTTGCGCAGAGCGCAGGAAGAAGATGCGGCTATGAAAGGCGCTCGGGCGGCTTATATTGCCGGAGCGGTTGCTACAAGCAATGTCAAAGCAGGAAAAGAATATGGCATTCCCGTTAATGGAACCCATGCCCATAGTTTTGTCATGAGTTTTCCGACGGAATTGGAAGCATTCCGGGCGTATGTGAAAACGTTTCCCCATAATGCGACGCTGCTCATCGACACGTATGATGTGATGCAAGGCGCGAATAACGCCGTGATGGTTGCTAAAGAATTAGCAGCTAGAGGGCAGCGGCTGGGCGGCGTGCGCTTAGATTCCGGTGATCTGGCAGCAGATTCTCAGGCGATTCGTGCTTTGTTTGATCGCGAGGGCTTATCGGATGTGAAGATTCTGGCCAGCAACGATCTCAATGAGTATAAAATTGCGGAACTCCGGAAAAAAAGCGCGTGCATAGACGGCTATGGGGTAGGAACGGATATGATTACAGCCAAGCCCATCGCGGCCATTGCAGGTGTCTATAAGCTTGTGGAAGATGGCGACGGCTCGAAGATAAAGCTCTCCGCTGAGAAACAAACGTTCCCGGGAAAGAAGCAAGTCCATAGGGTGCGGGATGCAGACGGCAGATGCCTCTATGACATTCTCGCTTTGGAAGGGGAAGCGGTCGCAGGGGAGCCTCTCCTGCAACGGGTTGTAAAAGACGGTAAACGCGTCTTGCCGAGACAATCATTGCCAGAAATAAAAAAATATGCCTTAGCGAGTGTCGAGAAGATGCCCGCACCCACTAAAGAACTGCAAGCGACGCCCTATGAACTGCGCATATCTCCGGGGCTGGAACGGCTCGTTACCGATTTGAAAGAAAAATACCAACGAGGTGAAAACCATGACTCATAAAACAAGTATAGGCAAAAGAAGTGTGGGCAAAAGACCCTGTTGTGATGCGCTGGGGAATGATTTAACACAATTTTACCATGATGAGGATAATAATGGCCTTATCTTTTGGAATGTGGACACTCAGTACGATTTCATGCGGCCGGACGGAAAATTGTATGTACAAGACGCCGAGCAGATCGAACCAAACTTGGAATATTTAACGCGACTCGCTGCCGAGAGAAACATCCGCGTCATCAACACTGCAGACTGGCATACGGCAACATCGCCAGAGCTCTCCGACCAACCTGATTTCAAAACGACGTTTCCGCCGCATTGCCTGCAGGGGACGAAAGGCGCTGAATACATTCCTGCCACACGGCCGGACGACCCGTGCATTATCTCCTGGCAAGACCAGAGCTCTGAGCAATGGGACATGCTGACCAGCAGAGAGATTATTATCTACAAAGATCGCTTCGATGCTTTTGATCCGGAGGGAGCGCCCTTTACGGACAGCATCGTAAAACTACTGAAGCCTCAGCGGGCCGTTGTTTATGGAGTTGCGACCAACGTCTGCGTCGACTTCGCGGTGAAAGGATTGCGCCAAAGAGGCATAGAAGTGTACGTGATTACGGACGCTATCAAAGAGCTGCCGAACCTACCTTTGGAAGAGGTGCTGCAGGACTGGCAGCAGTTGGGAGTCCATCTCATGACCGTGAAAGATGTTGCAGGCTATCTCGACCAGTGGAGGAATTCTTCATGAGCGACGTTTCTCTTCGCCTTTTGGAACTTTCTGACCTTGAACAGATTATGACGTGGATAAACGACCCAGAAATTGTCGGCAACTTCGGCTGGTTTGGAAAGCCTGTCAGCCGAGAAGAGGAACAGCAGTATCTGGAACGCCTGATTGCCAGCTCGACGGACAAAGTCTATTCGGCTTTCTCTGGTGGAGAATATATTGGCCAGGTGGGGCTTCATGAGCTTGATGACCGCAATAAGCAAGGTCGCTTAAGCATCATTATTGGCAACAAAGATAACTGGGGGCGGGGCTATGCCCACCAGATGGTCGATGCTCTTTTGGACAAAGCGTTTAATGACCTGCATGTGCATAAAGTGTGGGGTGTCTTTTTGGAACAGAATAAAAAAGCGTATCGGCTCTTCATTGAAAAGTGCGGGTTTAGAATTGAAGGCATCTTGCGGCAAGAGTATTATCGGGGAGGCGTGTATCATGACATGATCAGAATTGCTATGCTAGAAGATGAATATTGGGCCCGTGCGTGGGAACAAGCAGATGGAGGTGACCAGAGCGTCTCATGAAAATCGCCCTGGCGCAGATGGAAGTGGTACCGGGGCAGCCGCGGAAAAATATCAAAACCCTGCTACGCATGATCGGGGAAGCGAAAGCTGCCGGTGTGCACCTGCTCGCCTTTCCGGAGCTGTGCCTCAGCGGCTATCTGGTCGGCGATAAATTCCTGGAAGACCGTTTCTGTGCAGACCTAATGGAATATGATGACATTCTCCGCAAAGCTAGTGAGGGGATTGCTCTTGCCTATGGAAATCTCTTTGTGCACCAAGGGCAGGAAGGGTTCCATCCGAACAAAGATGGAAGAAGCCGGAAATACAATGCAGTGCGCCTCTTCCAAAATGGGAAACCGATCCCGCGCGCGAAAGACGCCGGCATCTTGCCCCTCGGAGTACAGTCCAAAACACTCCTGCCGAACTATCGTTTTTTCGACGATGAGCGTTATTTCTTTTCTCTCGAAGATGTAGCTAAAGATTTCAACGTATCGTTGGAAGAGCTGCTGCAGCCGTATCTTATAGACGTAAATGGTGAACCGGTTTCCGTGGGCTTTGCCGTGTGTGAAGACTTGTGGTGCGAGGATTACCGCCGCAAGGGCCGGGCCCAGAATATCACGAAGATGCTGATTGAAAACGGGGCGCAGTACATCATCAATATTTCGGCTTCGCCCTGGACGTTTGGCAAGCATCATGCCCGCGATAACCGCCTGAAATTCCTGAAGCAAGAATCGGGCGATGCTTTCGTTCCTTTCTTTTATGTCAATTGCACCGGCGCGCAGAACGATGGAAAAAATATTATTACTTTTGATGGCGGCTCAACCGTTTACAATCGCCAGGGCCAGCCGATATTCCTGGCCGAAAAGCCCTATCAGGAAGAGCTGCTGGTCATGGATACGAAAGATGCCGACGGCCAGGCTATTTCCCGCACAGAAAAGCCGTACATCGCCCAGAAGTTAGAGGCCATAATCGAAGGATTGCGCCATCTGAAACATATCCGCGGCCGGGAAGAGCATCAGAGATTTGTCATCGGCCTGAGCGGCGGCGTGGATAGTTCCGTCGTCGCAGCCATACTGACGCTGGCCTTCGGGAGAGATAAAGTGCTGGGCGTGAACATGCCCACGAGATTTAACTCGGATAAAACGAAAGATGCGGCCCGTTCCGTTGCGGAGCAGCTCGGCATTGCCTATCTGGAAATTCCTATCGAAGAGCTGGCAACCGCCAACGAACAATTGCTGGAACGCTATACTCCCGACGGTGAGCCGCATCCGCTCAACGCTTTGCAGAAAGGCAATATCGCAGCCAAGATCCGGGGGGCGAATCTGCTGTCCAACATCGTGGCGCAGTATGGTGCACTGTTTACCAACAACGGCAATAAATTGGAAACGGCTCTCGGCTATGCCACGTTATACGGTGATGTAAATGGTGCAGTTGCTCCTCTTGCCGACTTGCTCAAGACGGAGATTTTTGATCTGGCGCGCTATCTGAATGCTGAGGTCTTCAAGCGGGAAGTCATTCCTGCTGCTGTTATTCCTGACGAGCTATTCCGCTTTACCAAAGGCCAGATCCCGCCGTCTGCCGAGCTGGAAGAAGAGCAGGTCGATCCCATGAAATTTGGCTATCATGATGCGCTGCTGGCCATGATGACCGACTATCGCAAGAAAACGCCGGAAGATTTCCTGCGATGGTTTAAAGAGGGAACGCTGCACCAGCACGTTGCGGAAGCGCTGCAGAAATCGCCCTGGTGGGGCCAGCAGATTATGCGCCGCTGGAACGTTGATGCACCCCAAGCTTTTATCGAAGATATGGAGTGGTTTGTTCCTTTGATCCAGCAGAGCGTATTCAAGCGTGTGCAAGCGCCACCCATCATCATCACCAGCAAATCGGCATACGGCTACGACATCCGGGAAAGCCTGCTGCCCTGGCAGCCGACAGGGGCATATGCACGATTGAAAGCAGAAGTGCTGGCGTTATCGTCCTATAAGCCGGCGTATCAGCCAGAAGAGGTGAGTGTATGCCGCTGAATGTTGCAGACTATCCCTGCCCGAAAATAGCGACGGACATTATCATCGAATATCGAAAAGAAGGTAACATCTACATCCCGCTCATCGAGCGCAAGAATCCGCCGTTAGGCATTGCGCTTCCGGGCGGATTTCAGGAGATCGGCCTAACACTCGCAGCAAATGCCCGCAAAGAAGCGAAAGAAGAAACAAATTTAGAGGTTATCATCGATCATCCGGAAAATCCCTTTCGGGTGCTTTCTGATCCAGAAAGAGATCCTCGCGGCCATGTCATTGGCGTGGTGTTCATCGCCAAAGGTTACGGAGAACCGAAAGCGGGCGATGATGCCAAAACCGTTCGGCTGTACACCCCACAGGAGATCATAGAGATGCGATTCAAAAGCCTCTTCGTCTTTGACCATGAAAAAATTTTGACAGAATACCTGCATCATCGGGGGTATATCTGATGGCAGAGCAGGAAATACCCGAGACACTGCACGGAAGAATCGGCCTCATTGCGCGGTTCAAGCCGCTGCATAATGGGGGGGCGATGATGCTGGAGAAAGTGTGTTCCCAAGCGGATGCGGTAACTATCGGCATCGGCAGCAGCAACAAGTACACGGTGCGAAATCCTTTTACTGCTGAAGAATCAGAAGCCTTGGTGCGGGCGTATCTCTCCCTAAGATACGATAATTATACCATTGTTCACGTGCCGGATTTTGGGCACATCCCTGAATACAGCAATGGGCAAAAATGGCGCGAGACCGTCTTGCAGCTCTTTGGAGGTTTGGACTACTTTGTGACGGGAAATCCGTACGCGCGCGATTTGTTGCAGGAAGACTATCAAATCATTCGTCCCGCCTGGCTGCTGCTGCCTGAAGAGCAGTTCCGGCTGCGTGCCACGGAAGTGCGCATAAAAATGGCCCGGGGAGAGGACTGGCAATCGCTCGTGCCAGACCAAGTCCGTGATTATCTCCTGAAGAAGGGGCTGGTGGAGCGTTTCTGCCGGGAGTTTGGTGCGGAAACGTTGCGGCTTGCCAAAGAGAATGATGGCCGGCATTCCGAAACGCCTGAGGAAGAATATCGCCATATAAAAGAGGAATAAGCATGCATGACTTGACCATTATCCAACAAACCTTTCTGAAAAGCAGCGGCGACCAGTACCTCGACTTTCTGGCACAGCGCGAAAAAATTGAACGCATCCTGCTGCTGAAAGAGCAGAAAAACGTGCTGGTTCTCGGCCATAATTACATGGCGCCGCTCGTCTATAATCTGTCCGGCGAAGGCGAGCGCGGCGATTCTTTGCAGTTGGCGCAATATGCCGCGAAATCAGACAAGCCGATCATCCTCTTCGACGGGGTACGCTTCATGGCCGAAACGGCTAAGATTCTCAATTCGGAGAAGAAAGTGCTCATTGCCGATATGCAGGCGGGCTGCAGTCTGGCTGATCCTTTTCGCGGCGCAGAGGTGCGGGCATATAAAGAGCAGTTTCCAGGATTGCCCATTGTCATTTATATCAACTCCTATGCGGATGCGAAAGCAGAAGCTGATTATTGCTGCACGTCATCGAATGGATTGCAGGTGGTGCAGCACGCGGCAAAAGAGTTTGGGACAGAAAGAGTCATTTTCCTTCCCGATTCGCTGATGGGAGAAAACCTGCAGGACGAATTGCGGGAAGCCGGCAGTGCGCTGGAATTGATCTACCCTGGAAAATATGATGCTCAGCATGGGTCGTGCGAAGTACATGAGAAAATTTCTTTAGAGATGGTGCAGAACATTCGCGTACAGTACCAGCTGCCCAAGCATCAGCCGGGAGAAACGAATCCGGAAACTGCCGTGCTGGTGCATTGGGAATGCCTGCCGGAAGTCCGGAAAGAAGCCGATTTTTGTGGCAGCACGTCGCATATGATACGCTATGTACGGGAGCATCCGTCGCTGCAGCGTGTCTATCTCGGCACGGAGTGCGAAATGGCGGCGAACTTGCAGAACGAATTCCCGCAGATAGATTTTGTCAGGACGTGCGCCATCGCCTGCCAGCACATGGCGAAGATTACGCTTGATAAGATTGTTCAATGCTTAGAAGCGGAGCAGCCGGAAGTGTTGGTGCCGGAAGAGATACGAATAAGAGCTTTAAAGCCGATTGCAAGGATGCTGCAGATAAAATGAACGGAGAGGTATGAAAAAATATGAACCTCACTATCCCTTACCAAAAGCCGCTCATCATAGGAACCGGCGGCGGGAATGATATTGTCAGTGCTACTCTCGTTGTGGCCCATCTCCGTGAGCAAAGCATACCTGCTGATCTTGCCGGCGTGTGTAGCCCGGGAGCCTGGCATCGGTATGCGGGAAAAGAAGAACAGCCGATAAACAGAGTCACCAAAGATACCAATCGCTATCGGCCTTCTCTCAATCCCGTGCCTTTCTCGTCCCTTGATGCGTTTATTGATGCACATCTTCCGGAAGCCCTCCAGCAGGAGCACCTTCCTACTTCTGTATATAATCTCAGTTTCCGCTGCGGAACCGAGCCGCTGGTTGAAAGCCTGTCTGAACTCTGTAAAAACGAAGGATATGATGGATTAGTCTTGGTTGATGTGGGTGGGGACATCTTAGCACGAGGAAAGAAAGATCCCACCATCCTTTCTCCGCTGATGGACTTCAGCACGTTGTACGTGGCCAGCCAGGCCGATGTTCCCTCTGTTTTATTTGAATTTGGCCTGCAGACGGACGGAGAATTGCGGCCCGCCGGGTGCCGGGAGATCTTACAGGAATTATCGGAACAGCATGTCCTCCTTTCGACGACAGAACTCTCTTTAGAAGATGCCGCCGTCCAGCAGTTCTTGAGAGTCTACGACACCATTAAACACCTCCGTCATGGCCATACCGCAGAAATGACCCTGCAAACGTTATTGGCAAAAGAGGATATCCATACTACCTATCGGGCGCGGGTACAGGTTTTAGACCGTAAGTGGTTCTTTTCGTACGAAGTCACTTTAGAAGCACCCTATTTTGGCAAAGGCTTCTTATTTGACGTTCCGGCTTTGGCCGCACGACGGGAATTAGCATTCTCTTACCGAACGCCGCTGGAGCTGTATCTTCGCACGAAAAAAACGGTCGACACAAAATCAGAAATGGACGGGTTATACGCCCGGGTAGACGATGTTTGCGTCTGGCTGGGCCTGCTCTGCCCGCAGCTGCCGGACGCCGAAAGAAAGGAAGCAATTGCGTACGGCCTGGAAAACCTTCCGGAACATGCCCACGTCGCTTTGGTGTGGAAAAAAGATGCGCCAAAGAATATCTCCGGCTTTGCCGTCGATGATTTTGTAGTTTTAGGAGAAAAAGAAAAAGCGCGGCGGGTTGCCAGAGAAGTCGAAATCATTCTTGACGGAGAAAGAGGTGAACCATGAGCTTTAAAGACCATTACCAATCAACGTTGCTCGGCTGCGCCATCGGCGATGCGCTGGGCATGCCCGTCGAGAGCTGGAAGAAAGAGCAGATACAAAAATACGCCGGCAGAATCACCGATTTCCTGGCGCCCGTGCTCGTAAAAGACGAGAACGGCAATCTCGTGCAGCAGGATGAGTTTGGCAAGCTGCGCTACTGGACAAGAGATTTCAAGAGAGGAGAATATACCGATGATACTACTCTTTCCGTCGCTCTGGCAGAATCATTGATCGCTTGCCGCGGCTTCAATCTCGAAGACATTGCTAAACGGCAGGCCGCAGAATACACCAAACGCCTGCAGCCCGATGGAACGGTTTTCGGCGGCTTCGGCCAGACGACTATTGATGGATTCAAGAATCTCCTGGCTGGAAAATCGCCGTACGAATCCGGCGTTATCGGAGGGCCAGGAAACGCTCCA
>DATDWF010000017.1:0-20650 GCA_035289745.1 Candidatus Nanoarchaeia archaeon | reverse complement strand
CTTAATTTTCTCAAAACCAGAGAGCAAAATATAAAAATAGCATTCCCCTAGAGAACCTATGAAAGCACTGCTCTTCGATTTCTGGGGAACGCTGGTGGAAAATGGCGTCTGGAGCCCCACCAAACAGGTAAAGAACCTGCTACAGATCGACCTGCCTTTTTCAGAATACGTGCTGCGCATGGAACGGGCCTTGATGACCAAGCCTTTTCCTTCCTTGCGGGAAGCCTTTCAGGAGCTCTGCAAAGAGTTCTCTCTCGATGGCACGGCAGAGCAGCTGGACCAGCTGATCGGCTTGTGGAACAAGAATTGGATGCTGGCACGACCTTTCCCAGATGTCCAGGAAACACTCCAAAAATTGCAAGAAAAGTATATGCTCATCCTTATCTCCAATACCGATAGCTTTTCCGTCGAAAAAGTGCTGGATAAGTATATGTTACGCCCGTACTTTTCGCACGTTTTCCTTTCGCACCAGGTAGGGCTGCTCAAAAACGATCCCGCTTTCCTCCAGAAAGTGCTGGAAGCCCTGCAGCTCTCTGCCGAAGACTGCCTGCTTATCGGCGATAGTATCGAAAGCGATATGGAAGCGGCCGGAAAAGCGGGAATACAGAGCATTCTTATCGACTGGAAAAATGCCCGGGATTATACTCCAAAAATTGGCAGCCTGAACGAGCTAAAACACCTGCTGGAGGAGCAAGGCCATGATTGAAATCATTTTCCTGGGCACGTCATCCATGCAGCCGACGAAGAAGCGGAATCACTCTGCGTTCCTGCTCCGTTTTAAAGAAGAGAATCTCCTCTTTGACTGCGGCGAGGGCACGCAGCGCCAGATGCGCATTGCTGGCATCAAGCCCGCCAAAATCACGAGAATTCTCATCAGCCACTGGCACGGTGACCACGTCTTCGGGCTGCCCGGATTGCTCAGCGCCATGGCCGCTGACCAATATAAAGGAACGCTGCAGCTCTATGGCCCAAAAGGAACGAAAAAATACTTTGCCCACCTGTTGCAATCATTTGCAAGCAAAGAGCTGGTTCCCGTGCAGGTGCACGAGATAGAGCCGGGAGTCTTTTTTGAAGCGCAGGATTTCTCTTTAGAAGCAGAGCTTTTGCACCATGCTATTCCCTGCCTGGGCTTCCGCTTCCGAGAGAAAGACCAGCGAAAATTTATTCTCGAAAAAATCAAGAAACTGGGCTTGCAGGGTCCCGTGCTCGGCAGGCTGCAGCGGGGAGAAACGATCCCTTGGCAAGGAAAAAAAATCAAGCCAGAAATGGTAACGACCCTGGTGAAAGGCAGAAAAATAAGTTATATTGCTGACACCCTCCGCTGCCCGGGCGCCGAACATCTGGCTAAAGATGCAGACCTCCTTATTTCAGAGGGAACACACCTCCATGAATTGCGAGAGAGCAGCAAAAGATACCTGCACCTCACGGTCAAAGAAGCCGCACAGATCGCCAAAAATAGCAAAGCAAAAAAGTTAATCATTACCCATCTCAGCCCGCGCTATAAAGACGCAGAAAAAGTGCTTCAGGAAGCCCAAGCGGAGTTTTCCAACAGCAGCGTGGCAGAGGATTTCCTGACAGTACGCGTTCCAAAAAGAGGCGAAGAAAAGCGTGATAAAAAACGAATTGCCTGAAGAGCCTGGCGCTTCGGCAAGCCCGAAGCTAAAACGATTTTTGAGCAAGGCTAAAGGGACGAACGCCGAAAGAGAGCTCGTCAAGCTCTTTAATGAAGCGGGCTGGAGCTGCATCCGCGTGGCCGGCTCGGGAAGTTCAAAGTATCCGGCCCCGGACATCCTGGCCGGCAATGCCCTGCGGCGGGTGGCTATCGAATGCAAAATAACCAAAGAGCAAAAGAAATATTTCCCGCATGATGAAATAGAGCAATTGCGCATTTTTTCATCCCGTTTTGGCGCAGAAAGCTGGATCGGCATTAAGTTCCCAAATGAGCCGTGGCATTTTGTGCTTTTGGAGGACCTGGAAGACACCGGAACGTGCCGGGCAGTTTCCGCCGAGCTGGCGAAACGAAAAGGCCTGAGCATGGAAGCTTTTTTGAATCAGGAAAAAAAAGGCGAGGAAAAATACGGCACGTAAAAAAAAGTGCCATGGAAATAATATGAGTAAAGAACAACAACAAATGGTAAAAGAAGAGGCGGTTAAATTGGCTCTTCAGAATGATATGGCACTCGTAAGGCGGAATCTGGAAATCCATGGTATAAAAAAAATGGATCAACGAAATTGATCTCAAAGAGTGCAGATTATGACACTTTGTGGGAGGACGCTCTGAAAGTATTAAAAGAGAAATTCCCACGAAAAAAGAAGTAAATTGAAGAGTGTCACTGGGCGTAGAAAACGAAGCTCAAAAATGACCCCAGAAGGTTTTTCTGGCAGTGGGAAGTGTGAGGAAGTGACTGATACACTGGACTCATTCTTGCATAAAAAGCAACAACCCATCAGTCAAATATGTGCATCCCCGTTTTTCGTAGGGCTGAACAAAGTGAAGCCCTACTTGAGAGAATTTTGGTCAAGCTTTTGCGCACGCAAAAGGTTGTGACCGAAAGATTTAAATCCCTTTTAACGAAAAAGGAGTTAAGCAACTGCTCTTTCCCCCTAAAATGCGCCTCACCAAGAAAAAAATAGACGATGTTGTCGTCAGAATTCTCGGTGAAGAAGGCCTGAGCCTCGTGAGCCAGCTGAAAGAGAAAGAAAACATTTCTGAGTTTGACCTTGCAAAGAAAATAAAGAAAGATATCAAGATTGTCCGCAAGATGCTGTATGTTCTCTATAATTATAATCTGGTGGGCTTTCACCGCAAGAAAGACAAAGAAAAAGGCTGGTACATTTATTACTGGAAGCTGCTGTCAGAAAACATCAAGTTTGAGCACAAAAAATGGAAAAAAGAGCTGCTCAGCCGCCTGCAGGAGCGCTTGGAAGCCGAATGCAAAGAGCTTTTTTTCGTCTGCCCGTCGCGCTGCACGCGCCTGACTTTCGACCAGGCCTTGGAGCTCGAGTTTCATTGCCCGGAGTGTGGCTCGCTGCTTGGCCAGGATGAAAATGAGCCTAAGATTCAGGAAATCCGCAGAAAGATAGGGGAAATTCAAGAAGAGCTGCGGAGCGAGATGGAAGAAGAGAAAAAAGAAGGAAGAGGCAGAATGGAGAGAAAGGCGGAGAAAAAGAAAGCCAAAAGCACCAAGCCGGCAAAGAAGAAAATACCGAAAGGGAAAAAAAAAATCAAGAAAGCTTTAGCACGAACCCAAAAAGGGGCTTCTCGAAAATAAAAAACCCAACCACCGCAAGCGGTGGGGTATCAAACAAATAAATGTTTATTTCCTGCGGCGACCTTTGCGCCCGGCAACAACTTTTTCGATGATGGTTTCTTCTTTAAGAACGCGCTGGGTCAGCCGTTGAATGTTTGATTCCATGGATGCTACGCGGCGTTCCAGGAGGATGAGGACGCGCAACGAATACACAATCGCGAAAAGCGTTCCTATGATCACGGCAAGAATGACTTCGGCTAATTCTAAAGCTGGCATGCGGACACCTCTTTTTTTATCTTTTTAAACGAATTATTAGTTTATAAAGAATAAAATCTATTTAAACCTTTCTCCGTGATACGCCTTTTTCTCCTCAACCTTTATAAAGAAAAAGGCGGAAAAAGCACTATGGACAATTATGAAGCGCTCCTCAAGAAAGCGGAAGAAGAGCTGCCTGAACAGCTGGGGGGCTCGGAACGGTTTGTTCTGGAGAAAGTGCGCGGCCATCTGGAAGGGAATAAGACCATTTTAAGCAATATCAAAAAAATTGCCAAAGATTTGGGACGAGAACCTCAGCACCTCCTTAAATACCTGCTGCGAGAGCTCGCTACTCCAGGAAAGTTCTCTGGAGAATTAACTATTTTTGGAGCCAAAATTCCGGCTTCGATCATTAACAACAAAATCAAGAAGTATGCCAGCGACTTTGTGTATTGCTCGGAATGCAGCAAGCCCGACACGCAATTGATTGAAGAGAAAGGAATAATTTTCCTACGCTGCCAGGCGTGTGGCACCAAGCGCCCCGTGAAAAAGCTGTGAGGAAAGAAGGGGGGAGAGAGATGCTTCTATGACTTTTATTGTGGCTAAAAAAGAAACGCCGCGGGGGCTGCTGCTGGCGGTAACGGATAAAGCAGTTTTCGGCAAGGTTTTTACCCAAGGAAATGTGCAGCTCGATTTGGCGAAATCTTTCTACCAAGGGGTGGAGATGGAAAAAGAAGAAGTGCAGAAGCTTCTTGCAGAAGCCCGCTACCTGCATCTGACAGGAAAAGAAGCGGTGCAGCTGGGGGTGGAGCTGGGCTTGGTCGACGAACAAAGCGTTCTTTATGTGCAGAAGGTGCCCCATGCGGAAGGGGTGATGGAGTAAGTAGTAGAACAATTATTGCAGAATTCCCCTAAAAAATGGTTTAAATGGCTGCCGGTAAAAGCAACCAAGGCCGGTAAAAATCCTTTGTGGGAAGCGACGGGAGCCTGGAAAGCGATAAACGGTGCATGTTAAGGCCAGAACTGTGCAGTATGGGGAGATAGAAAAAAAATATAGAAAGACACTTGTTACATTCTAACGTAACATTTATAAATAAGATGCTCCATTCTACTGTAACTTATGGAAATTAGCCAGCTGGTAGAATGGAATCCTTGGTGGGAGAACAATGAGGAACTGCTGAAGGCATTGGCCGGGAAACCAAGGCTCCAGTATCAGGAGGTGATTCGTTCTTTAAAGATACGGGAGGTAACCATTATCACTGGTATCCGAAGGTCGGGCAAGAGCACGCTCATGTATCAGATGGCCCAGAAACTTCTTCAGGAAGGAATCAAAGCAAGCCGAATCTTCTTAATAAATTTAGAGGATAAAAAACTAGAGAAAAAAAGCCTTGATGAGATTTACCAAACGTACAGAGAACAAATGAATCTGGACGAACAGGCATACATTTTTTTTGACGAGATTCACCGGAAAAAAGGGTGGGAGTCTTGGATTAGGAAAAAATACGACCTCAAAACCAAAGATAAATTCGTACTCAGCAGCTCCTCTTCCTATCTTCTGCGCAAGGAATACGCAACGCTCCTCACGGGAAGAAATCTTACTTTTGAAGTGTATCCTCTGAGCTTTGAAGAGTTTCTGGCATTTAAAGAAATTGCTCTCCAGAAAGAGAGGCTCAAGAAAGGAGTGATTAGTGAAGCGACAAAAATGCGCCTCATGAAAAATTTCAAAGAATATCTCTTTCTTGGGGGGTTTCCAGAGATTCTCCTGAAACAGAAACACTTCCAGATGAAAATTCTGGAACAATATTTTGATGATATTTTGTACAAAGACATTGTTGACCGCTATACGCTCAATAGCCAAAAGACCAAAGACCTCGCTTTGTATTTTATGACCAATGTTACTGGAATAATCTCTTTAAGGGCTTTGAGAAATTCCTTGCAGCTTTCCTATGATACCATTAAAGATTATCTGGCCCATTTCAAAGAGGCTTTCCTGTTTTTCACGGCAGACCATTTTTCCGATTCATTTAAAGAACAGAAAACGCTCCCTTCCAAGCTCTACTGCATTGACAATGGCTTACGGAATGCGGTGAGTTTTGCCTTTTCCAGAGACGAAGGAAAACTTGCTGAAAATATGGTGTTTATAGAACTCAGAAGAAGACAGGAAAATCCCTATTATTGGAAGAATAAAGGAGAAGTTGATTTTGTCATAAAAAATAGGGGCCAGTCTCTCACCGCCATCAATGTTTCCTATACCGATGAATTGGAAAAACGGGAAACAGAGGCTCTCTTGGAATTTAAAAAAGCATTCCCAAAGACCAAAAAGCTGCTGTTGCTGACCAAGGACACGGAAAGAAAAGAGCAAGGCATACTGATGCTTCCTCTTTGGAAATGGCTATTGGAACGCTAGAGATGGTCAGGAATTTCTCGCTTCTTGATGAGGGGGAGTGTCAAGCTTTCTCAAATTCTCTCCGATACCGATAAAATTCTTTGGTGGATATTTCGCCGGAGAGCTTTTCTTCCATTCTTTGCCAAATCATTTTTCGGAGTGTGTACGTATTTCCCTGCGAGGCATAAGCGCTCCATCCGTAAAGGACACGAATAACGTGATGTCTATCAACCACACCGAACGTGTAATCTTCAAAAAGCCGTAAACCCCTCTTAAAAACGCGCGCTACGACGAATGCGGGCACCGCGACGAGCGGGCCTGACACCTTCTTTGACGAAATATTCTTCGCTAAAACCCATAGTATCAACGACAAATTTGTCTTCCGTGCAACCAAGAGCCATGACACACACAGTATCTTTTTGAGGCTGAAGAGCAAACCTCCGGAGATAAGGCCACTTTCCCGTCAGCCACTGGACCGCAGCATTGAACTTTTTAACGTTCTGCGAGCCAAAGAGTGCTTTTAGAGCGTCCGTACCACCTCTTGCATTAACAAAGTAGTCGGAAAGACGAAAAAAATCATCAACGGCATACTCCTGCATGTTAGGATAGCCCCTGTTATGAATCACCTTCATATCGGGATCATTCGGCATATAAACCTTGTAATGTGGGCGGGTTTCGATGTAGATCTCGGAAGTAGGCCAGGTATCGAAGCCGCCGATGGGGACATCAATCTTAATATATCTGACCTTAACAGAAGAGGGCGCATAAGAGACATAGCCGACAGGGGAATGAGAACCATTTATGATGTGGGTGCTGGTCAGAGAGAAACGAGAACCGGTAAATTCCTCCCGGAATAGTGCTTTGAGTTGCTGCACGGCCTCTTGTTCTGGCCCTTCCACATCCTTCAAGTCGTACAGAGCCAAAAAGCTTGCTCCATACACAAGGCCGGAAGCCGGCTGAAATTCTTCATCGAGCGTTCGCTGAATTTGTTCTTGCTGATCATATCGACCGCCATCTCCAGCGCCCACAAGCTGCTCTTTGCCCCAGCTAATATCATGCGGCACGCCGCCGTCGTAGGGAACTGGAACCCTAGATAGCTGGATGCGATCCTCTAATTCTTTGATAACCAATTTCGAACGTGGTAGATTTGGGGGCATGAAGCTATAAAAACAGGAGTTTATTTATAAACTTTTTGCTATGATTATTACTTTAAAGTAAGTACTGTTATCACAAAAAGCTCCCCAGCCCCACTTGCTTTTCTTTCGCTTTGCCAAAAATCTTCTCGATGTTGATGCGCAGCAGCTCCAGCGTCTGCTTTAAGTACGGCGAAAAGTCGTATTTCTCTGCGAGCGCCAGAGAAAGGCCCAGATACTTTACGACAGAGCCTTCTGTAATGGTGAACAGTAAATTCCCGCCGCACTGCACACATTTCCCGCGCAAGGGCGGCCGGCGGTATTTGGCATTGCATTTCACACAGCGGAATTGCTGCGTGGAAAATTTGCGTAAATTGCCTTTGATGTCCCGCAGGAAGTGTTTCTGGATCACCAGCCGAGCGACGTCGTCCAAGTCCACGGCACGAATTTTCCGCGCCAGCTCCATCTGCCCCAGCAGCTTTTCTCCCATCGACGGCAAAGTCTTGTAGGCGGAACATTGAATGCCTTTGTTGATGTTATCAACAGGATGCGTGAATCCCCAGCCCTCATACTGTTCGGGCTTCCCTAAGCGATCGGCCAGCTGCTCGACTTTCTTTCCATTGCTTTTGACTTCGCTGGGAGATTTCATCTCCAAAGCCGCTTCGTACAGCTCCAGTGGATATTTCCATCCCACGTCCATCTGTAAGACTTGGTCATCAACTTCGGCGGGGTTCAATATAGATGTTAAAACCAAAGCAGCATCCATGGTTTTTGCCCCTCTCTTTTCAGGAAGATACTGCCGGGAGAAGTTCAGCAGGGCATCCATGAGCAGCATCACGCACGCTTCATCGCCATCGCATCGGGTATTGATTATTTGTTCGCCCCACAGAATGTTTCTTTCTTGTTCAGAACTCCATTCTACTTCCAAACAGTAGGAAGGAACTTCCTCTTCAATAAATTCTACTTTTTTGACATAATCAAGGAGCAGATCTCCGGAGCTTTCTAATGGATATTGTCTCCCCGCAAAGGCGGTCCGCCGCGGTGTAGAGATGGCTTTCAGAGAAGATAATTTTCGTTTCTTGTTCGGCTCTTTGAGAGAAAGAACTTTCTTTGCCAAAGTTGCGTCTTTTCCCGTAAAGACCAAGTGGTGCAGCACATGCCGAACCGGCTCTTTGTGAAGGCGCTGATAGATGGCTAATACTTTTCTTCCGGGAAGCCGGGATTTGGTGGTATGGTAACGAGCATACATCCCAAACCGGGAAAAAAGGAGTGCCAGATCATCAAGCAAGGTGCGATTGACGGAGTACAAGACCACAAAGTTTCTTTCCGAAACTACCGTGCCATCGCCATCGACAAATGCTGAGAGGTA
This sequence comes from Candidatus Nanoarchaeia archaeon, assembly GCA_035289745.1. GTDB lineage: Archaea > Nanobdellota > Nanobdellia > Woesearchaeales > GW2011-AR9 > JAUYQE01. The sequence continues at coordinate 12,256 of DATDWF010000017.1, read as the reverse complement.
GGCAGCAAGACTCTTTTCCCCGACATGGAAAACAAAATCTGGCACTTTTTTATTGTACGCATGCGAGCCGGTTTTTAAACAGTACCGGAATAAGAGATATACTAGTTGGTCGCCAATAGTAATTTTGGATGATTCTTCTCCACAACTGGGCGTGAGATGAAAAACATTTTTGATGGCTTGGATGATGGCCTCTTGTATGGTGGGGTCGGCAACTCGAAAACTAACCTGAGAAACCCATTTCGTCCGTCGAGAATAGCCTTCCGCAGCATAATAGCCGAGAAGAGAAAGAAGATGCTTATCGACGGGTAAGATGAGCCCGTGCGCCCTCTGAGAAAATTTTACTCGCAAAGTAGCTTTTCTGACGATTAGGTTTTCCATCTGTATTGTTCCTGAGAACAGTAATTTTTTGATGTCGGATAAAGGTGTTTGCTTATACCATTGGTGTAAATTTCGACTGTTTTTTCCCAACACTTCCAGTGCTTTTTTCCTTCCTACTTTTCGCACAACTCTTTTAAAAAACTGAGGAAGCTCTACAACCAAGTTGGAAAGTTCCTTCTCCGGAACGTTTTCTATGAGGAGAGAGAGAATGTTGAGCTTTTTTATTTTAGGAAGAGGATACGACAAGTTGCGGAGGACGGGCACTTTATCGCCGACAACAATATCTTTGGCTTTCTTAAACAGGAACTGGTTTTTTGAGCAGTGCAAGAAATCGTGGGTAGGCGTCATGGTATACGAGCGGTTGCTTGCAGTGGTTATTTTTACCCAGTGTTGAGGAACGGGCCCTTTAATGAAGTGGCGTATGCGTTTTTTGACCATTTTTTTAGTCAGTGGATCTATGCCAAAGGTGTACAAAGGACTTTCTAGCTCAACTTTTGTGGTGCCGAAAGAATCGATAGCTTTGGTTTTTGCTCCTTGAGCCAAGAGCTGTTCCACGAAAGGGCCAAGGGCTTCCCGCTGGAGGAACGAACTTTGGTGAGAGTTCCCATAAACAAATCTGGTACTCGGGTGGACGCAATCCCTGCGCATCCCCGCATGGAACATGGGGTGCGCAAAGAGCCCCTGGGTTTCGGAAAAGCCAATGATCCTTCCCACCAGGCCGACGGAAATATGAGGAGCTAAACCGACCACCAAATGGCCGACCAGATCCTGGGGCTTTTTCAGATTGTAAAATGGCTCGAGCTGGTAAAAACGTACCAGAAGATCATCAATAAATTGAGCCACCCGCAAGAGCACCTGTGAAGCAGATTCTTCGAGCGAGTTAAAGCCTGGCAAGATGACGTCCTGCGGCCGGAGCTCAAGGACTTGATTATCGTCGACCAATGCTTCTCCAGCAATATCTTTCTCATACCCCAGCTCCCGGAGTTTCTCGAGGGAAGTGCCAATTTCCTTCGGCTTAAAATGAGTTATCGGTAACTCAGTACAATCAAAACGCGTGGTTCCATCTTTATTCACGTAAATATGATGCTTTGCCCGGAGAATGCCTTTGGCAAGGTGCTCAACGATATGATTCTTGTTCGATGTTCCCCGAATCCCTTTGATAAGATCGGGATAGACTTTTTCCCCGAGCCGCTGCAAAGCTTTGGAGAAATAGTATTGAATGGGCAGCTCTGTTTGCTTATAGGGCTTGGCTGCACCCGCACCATGGCGGCAGGCTTCTTGCTCTATCGGCCCACAGAAGCGGCAATGGGAGACTTTCCGGCATGATTGCCCACACTCTTCACAGCGGGGATAAATCATCTCTTTCTGGCAGGCAGCACAAAAGTAGGCGGGAAAGGTGCTGCGGATTTTTCCGGTTTTGAGCGCCGCCTGAAAGCTGCGTAAGCGGTCCCCTTCTTCACCGACAGGAAACATGCACTGCGGCGAACCGGTCAGCCGGCGCATCTTGGCTTTTTCTGGCCGGCCCATGCGGGCGCCGATGAACGTTCCTGCTTTGTCCCGAAGCTTGAGGGGACTGAAAAATGATAGTATTTCCAGCCCGTCCTTTTCTTCGGCAGCGCGGCGGAGCGTTTCTTCCTGTTTGGCATTTTCCTCTTGCTCCAGCCCCAGGCAGGCAGCCAAAATTTCAGCTTCTTCTTTTTGCAAAAGCAGCGTATCAGCGGTAATCATCATATGAGGAATGCCGGCCTTTTCCAGAGCATTTTTGGCAAGGACGTGCATTTCGTTCGATTTGTCAAAAGGAAGAATTATTTTTTGAATGGTGCTATTTTCTTTTTTGAGTTTTCCCGAACAGAGATAGGTGCGAAGCTGCAGCAATTCTTTCCCGGAAAGCAATTTCCAATAGAATGTATACTGCGGATGCAGCGGAATCTGAAGAGCCTCACTCAGCTGCATAGCCTCCGGCCAGGAGGGAACATGAGTTACAGGCTTTTCCAGAAGCTCCCGCAGGCGAGCTTCAGATACAGACAGATGTTCAGCTTTTTCGGCCAAGGATGCCAGAGCAAGCATTGCCAGCGCTTTCTCCATTTCCAGTGCCCACCATTCTGGACAATGACCGACGGGAACCAAAGAATGGCCGCTGTCCGAGAAATCCCCATAGTTCACAAGCATGTCACCCAAGAAAAGGATGCTGTCGATATCAGCGAGAACGGGGCGGGCTTCTTCTTCGCTCCGCAGAGCCAGGACCGAACCATTCTTCAGGCGAACGATGGGCCCCTCGATAGTCTCACAAACGGTAACGGAAGCGCTCTTTCTGGGCCTTTCAACTTTCAGCTGGGTGCCAATGGCAATGTATTTGTCGAGAACTGCCAGCGTGGCAGGATGCAACCCGATCGCATACATGCCACACGTTCTGCTGCGCCCATACCGCAAACGGAAGCCACCAGCTGCGAGAGGATGGGTGAGAATGGGGCGGCCGGCCACCAGATCCATGAGGTAGGTCGTATTGGGTACCACTTTCTTTTTTCCGACTTCCGCAGCGGATGTTTTAGAGCTATCTTGCGCATGCACTTTCTCTTTCACGGCAAGAAATTCTTTCAGCCAGCCCCAGTCTAAACCGAACGCACTGCCCCACTTTGCTACATTCTTCCAAATCTTGGGAGCTTTCTGGGAAAGGCCTTCGGCTACCACCAGCGCCATGCCGCCCCGGATGCAATTGGTAGCAATGCGTGGCAGGTCTTTATAGTTAGAAACCGTTATCTGCTCGGTAGGATCGCCATCAATCTCCACGGGAAGATGGGAGAGAAGAAATTTGAGTTCTTCTTCTGAAGGGCGATATTGCAAATTCGTGACCCGCTCATGATAATCAGAAATTTCAGTGATGTACCGATTGATTTCCTTCTCATCAGGGTCGTAGGATGCGTAGCCCATCTTCAGGCGTACATAATCGGCAATGATGACAGAGATAGACTGCCCCGTGCCGCCCGCTGCCCGAATGGGACCAGCATACTGTAAGGCAAAGTACTCTTTTCCGTCCCGCCGCTTTTTAATTTTCAGGCCGATGAAGCCCTCCAGAGGAGCGGAAACAATGCCCAATGTTAAGTATGCAAATCCCACACGAATGCCCACTTCCATGGCTTCTTCTTTCGTGGAAAAAGAACAAAACTGTTGCGTTGCTACTTCTTCAGCAATTTTCAGGCCAATCCGCCAGTCGAGAAAGCCATATTCTTTTTCAAGATCGATGATGCGCTGCGGAAGCGCTGTCGTGGCAATCTGCGGAGCGACGACAGAAATGAGGCCCACGACACGTTCGGCCATGTTCTTGGCGAGGGGAATGGGAACCTCTTCTTCCGGATCCAGGCCTTTTTGCCGCGCGGCTGCTGCCCGTCGATAACTTTCATCAACTTTCTGTTGAATCTCCTGAAAATAGTGCTCCAAAGCAGGAGACGCCGCTAAAGGCTTTTGGGTAGATTCCATAGTTTATTGGGTTTTTTATTTTTCTGGATTTCTCTTTTGCTTTTTTAAATCACTTTCAAATAAAGCGTAAAATCTTGACCTCCCGCGTTTGGAGATTGATCACCGGCACCCTTCCCGGCTCCGGCTCGTGGCCCAGCTTTTCCTGGAAAGAGGTCTTGCCCTGCCAGCAGCTTCCGGAGATGAGAGTAACACCCCGATAATGAGCAACACAGGAATAATGAATATGCCCGGAAACAAAGAAGTCAGGAATTTTTCTGATAAGCAGGGGGTCTTCTTTATGGCCAGGGAAGTAGGGCGTGGAGCCGAACGTGGGGGCTAAATGCCGACGCTTCAGGAGAAACTGCATGATGAGATCAGCCCGGCGATAGCCCCCCCTGTTACGCAGCGCTTCGACTTGGGCAACGTAATAGTCAAAGCTATACCCATGGTACATCAAAATGTCAAAGCCGGAAAAAGCGGGGGTTTTCCCGATGGTAATAACGGCCGGATTCGTGACGAGGGTTACGTGCGGAAGCTGATGGAGCTCTGGAGCAATATCTTTGTAAAAGATCGGCTGGGGCTCGGCAAGATGGACCATGTCGTGATTGCCCGGGCAGATAACAATGTGCTTGTCCGGAGAAATTTCGGTGAGCAGCTGCGCAAAAAGCCGATACTGCTCGCGAATGTCGGTAATGGCCAGCTCTTCTTCCTGGGAGGGATAAATTCCCACTCCATCGACCACATCGCCGGCAATGACCACATAGGCAACTTTTTTGGACATCTCCCGCTGCTCGGCCGTGCCAAAATCTCCCCGAAGCCATTGGAGAAATTTTTTGAATTCTTTCTCCAGGAACAGCTTGGAGCCAACATGGATGTCCGAGAGAAAAACCACTGATTGATCCTGATCACTTTTCTTTAGCTCCGTCTGCAGGGGCAGGTCCGGCCAGAAAAAATCCTCTGCTACAAAGAAGTCTTTCTGGGCCGTGCCCAGAATGCCCAGAACTTCGTCAGGAACGATTTCTTTTGCTGTAGCCATCAGCGCTTTATTTTCCTGGGAAACAAGAATGGTAAGCTTTCCCGTCGGATCCTCGACGGTGAGGAGAAGATGCCCTTTCTTTGTTTCACTGATTTCCGTCACCAGGGCAATAAGGGAAATACGATCTTTATCTTTTTTTTCCAGAAGCCGACAAATAGTTATGACTCCTTGCAATTCCCGGCGCCCCCGCAGCAGGTTTTCTAAAAAACGGTAGCGGGAAAGAAAGAGAGCCGTAAAATGGGCCGGTGCATATTTCTGAGGAATATTTTCATAGGAGATAGAAATAGTTAGTGATGAAGCAGGCGCTGGGCGGGAAGCTTGTTCGGAAGAAACGGCAGGAAGAGGAGGCGTTAATTCCGAAGCTGATGGGACAAAAAGGGGGGAAGCAGGAACGGTTCCTGGCTTTAGAGAAAAAGTATCAGGAGTGATGATAAGCGGACAATTTTGGGCTGCAGAGCTTTTCTCAGCAAGAAAAGAAGGAATTTTTTCAAGAAGCTGGTCTCTATTTTCTTCTGCGAGAAGCTCCGGGCTCAGCAAAATCCCTTGCTCGAGAAGCTGCGTGATGAGTGCTTGCAGCTTTTTTTGCTTGTCTTCATCAGGGTTCATGGGACAAATCGAGACAATGAGGAAACGGAAACAAAAAGCGCTATTCAAGATGAAGGGATTTTTCCAGGAGCTCCCGTAAGGTTATGATTATAGTATCATCAAGAGAAAGGGAAATTTCTCTGGTGCGGCCGTAGCGGCCTTTCGAAATGATTTTAGCGGTGATGATGCCCAGCATGTCCAATTCGGCCAGAATGTCGGAAAGCCGGCGCTGGGTAAGAACATTGAGATTTTTTTTATGGCATAACGTTTGATAAACCTCATAAATCTCACCCGTAAAAACGTTTTTTTTCTGGGGAGCAATGAGGAGGATGGCATATAAAACCAGCTGAAATTGCTGGGGCTGCTGCAAAGCAGCAGCAAAAACGCGGTCGGACTCTAATTTCTTTTCCGCTTTATCCAGATGCTGCATTTCTACGACTGAAGAAGCTTCTCTTTCGGCGATCTCGCCGGCTATGCGAAGAACATCAATGGCCCGGCGGACATCGCCGTGTTCCCGGGCAGCATACGCTGCTCCTTTTTCAAGAACGCCTGGCTGTATGACTTGTTCCCGAAAAGCTCCTGCGGCGCGCCCTCGCAGAATGTTCTGAATTTGGAGAGCATTATATGAAGGAAAAATGATTTCTTCTTCAGAAAGGCTGCTTTTGACCCGTGGATCAAGATTTTCTGAAAAGAAGAGGCTATTGGAAATGCCAATAATGCTAATTTGCGCTTGTTTCAGCTCCGCATTAATCCGCGTGAGATTATAAAATATTTCATCACCTATTTTTTTGGCTAATTGATCTATTTCATCCAACGCCACAAGAACTACTTGTGGCTTTTCGTCAAGGGCGGTATAAAAAAGATTATAAAGCTCGTCTGTGGGCAGGCCAGTTGCGGGCACTTCTTTGCCACATTCCCGAAGAAGCTGGGCAATGAGGCGATATTCTGTATCCGCTACCCTTTTTAGCTTGCAATTCACATATATACAGAGGAGATTCACTTTGTTTTTAGCCGCTGTTTCTTGTAAGGAATAAAAAATGTGCTTAACTGAAATGGTCTTTCCCGTCCCTGTTTTCCCATAAATAAAAAGATTGGAAGGCTTTTCCAAACGAAGAGAGGGTGCCAGAATATTGGCTATCTGTTCCAATTGTTCTTCACGATATTTTATTTCTTCAGGAGCATAGGAAGGAAAAAGAACAGCTTTATTACTAAATAAAGAGCGTTTCTTCAAAAAATTTTCAAAAAACGTGCCTATTTTCATCGCCAGACCCCCTCATTTCCTATGGAAAATTATAAAGAAAAATAATTTCTTTTCTTAATAAAGATATAGGAACATTGAATATAGTAATCTATAGGTATACATTTAACTATTAAATATTATTTAAGAAAATGGGAAAAAGAATAGATTTTTGTTTTTGAAACATAAACATTTTCTTTGTTGTCAATCTTCTGTTATCAATTTTCTGTTATCAATTTTTATATCTTTATACTTTCTTTTTTTACTTCTGTAATAATTATCATGTTTTTATTATTTATTTATTTTCTATATGGAAAATAATAATAATGATGATTAATAACAATAATCATAAATAAAGTAAATGATATAAACTAGATAAAATTTGAAAAATAATTAGATTATTTTAAAATGAAAATAGATTTATTCTCATCTTTTTACATAAAAAAAGCTAGAAAATCATTAGTTTGAGCAAATAGATGAACAACTCTGGCTTTTCTTTTTCTCATTTCTTTTCTGAGAAACATTTTTCCATAGGAAATCAACGGGTGTTCCTTTGTTTTTCTTCAAAACTTATATTCTTAATAGTAAGAACATTTAAATAATTTTAAAGAATGAGATTTTCTATGGTCTTAGAACTCCTTTTTAACCCTTTTTTTATTCGCAGGAAGCTTTGGCAGGTTTTTGCTACGGGTTTTGTCTATTCTCTCATCGGCCTTTTTTTTTCTTATTTGGTCTTTAAAGAAGTGGCAGGCATTTTAATGGTTTTTTTGATTGTTTTTGCTTTATTACCTATGATTTATCTTCTTATCAAGCATGAAGAAGAGTTAGATTTAAAGTACACCAAAGAATTTTTTCTTCTTAAAGAGCATACCAAAGTGCTTATTTTTTTTATGGTTCTCTTTTTAGGCATAACGGCTGCCTTGGCTTTTTCTTATGTTTTTCTTCCTGAAAAGATTGTGGAAACTGTTTTTTCTCTGCAAAAAGGGGCCATTGTGAACGTGAATAATAGTGTACAGGGCAGTATTACGCAATTTACCCTTTTTACCCGTATTCTTATGAATAATCTCAAAGTTCTTTTCTTTTGCTTAATATTTTCTTTTCTCTATGGAACAGGGGCGCTTTTTATTTTAACGTGGAATGCTTCAGTCATTGCTGCAGCCATAGGATCTTTTATTAAAAATCAATTAGCGCAAGCTACCGCTTTAGTGGGCTTGCCCGCCTTGTCTGTTTATTTTACCAGTTCAGCGCTGGGCTTCTTACGTTACATGACGCATGGCTTCTTTGAGATTGCCGCTTATTTTGTGGGTGGGCTGGCCGGCGGCATTATTTCCATTGCCCTTATCAAGCATGACTTAAAAGAAAATAGGGTTTTGCTGGATGCGCTTGATTTGGTAATTATTAGCTTAGGCTTGCTGATGGTTGGCAGCATTATCGAAGTTTATGTCACTCCCCTTTTCTTTAGCTGATTTTCTGGGGCGAAAAATGCATGAGATTTATATTTCTTCATACATTTTTTTTTATAACACTTTTATTTTTCCTGGTCGCACTTGAAAGATATCTCCCCGTTCCAGCATCTGTTGTATGTATTGCTCTGTATGATCTAATGAAGATTTTTCCAAGAGATTTTCTATAGCAACTCCATCACCCTGATCCAGCTCTTTGATAAGCCGAACTAATTTTTGAAAAGGAATTTCTTGGTCTTCCTCGACCATCATTTCTTCGAAAGGCTTTATTTGATTTTCCTGCAAGCTGTTCTTAAATTGTTTATCTTCAGAAGCCATGATCTTTTTTTTCTCGAATTCTTCTTTGTCTGTTCTTTCCTGAAATTTTTCTTGCTGCTGGGATTTGTCACTTTCTCCTCCTGCTTCTTTTTTTGTATTTGGTTCCAAAGATATTTTTTTTCTTTCGTATAAAGCGCTCACTTGCAGCCATCGCGGCTCAACTTTTTTGGTTATTTCGGCGCTAATGTATTTTTCTTCATTATAGACGCGAACTCTGCCAATAACCAGCAGGCAATCGCCGATAGTCACGCGTTCAAAAATCTTATTTTCTTCAAAAAATCGTACCATTAGTTTTCCTGTTCCATCATCAAGGAGTATATTGGCCATGGATCCAATTTGCTCTTTGCCAACAACAATGCCCATAATTTGGCAACGAACAATTTTTTGTTCTGTTCTGGTGAGCAGGTAATCTGGCTCTTCAGCCTGGGCATTCATAAAAGAGCCTTCCTGAATATCCCGCAGCAGTACTCGCTTGGCGACATGTCGCTGGTAGGAAGTCATAAGGATTGCACAAAGTTTCGTTTGGGCTCAAAAATATCGCCGGAGCGGCGCAGTTTTTCCAGAATGTCATCAACTTGCTCTTCCGCAATGTTTTTTTCTTTGGCTGCTTCTTTAATCTGCTCCACGGGAACAACTTTATTCTGAAGCTGCTCTTCAAGTGCATGAATAATCTCTTTAATAATGCTCATGGTACTCCGCTGGGTTGCCGTAATCTTGCTGCTCAAGCGGTCAATATCAATTCTCCCCGTTTCCGCGTCTTTGGCAATTTGATTCAAGCAATAATCAATAAGCTCGATGGCTTTCTGGGCATCCTTTTTCGTCACCTGTTTTGAAAAGCGAACTTTGGCAGAAGCTTCCGACAGGCGCACCAAAGCTTCCAGCTGCCGAGCAGTGATAGGAATGCTTTTGATGCCACTTTCTTCGCCAATATTGCTGTTTCGCATACTCACATAATAGCTTTTCAGTTCTTCGATAGCCGCATCAGTAATTTTTGGGAACATCCTTTTTCGCACGTACGCGAAAAACTTTTTGAGCAAATCAGAGGAAATCTTAGCCTTATCTTCTTCCGGATCCTTGTGCAGCTTCAGAATAAAAGAAGCAGCCTGCTCATCTTTTTCTCTATTTGGCAGGTCTTTAATAGGAAAAATGAGATCAAAACGATTGATGAGCGTCGGCGGCAGGTCGATTTGATTGGCAATTAAATCGTAGGGATCAAAGCGGCCGAGTTTGGGATTGGCTGCTGCTAAAACTGTCGTTTCACAGCGGAGCGTCGCTTGGATATTCGCTTTGGCAATGCTGATCTGCTGCTGTTCCAAGCCCTCGTGCAGCGCGGAACGGTCATCTTTTCCCATCTTATCCATCTCGTCAATGATAGCAAAACCCTGATTGGCTAAGACTAACGTTCCAGCTTCCAGGCTCCAGCCGCCGAGGAAATCATCTTTGACGACTGCTGCTGTAATGCCTGCGGCAGTGGCGCCTTTGCCACTAGTATAGCGCGCCTTGGGAGCCACTTTACTAATCCTTTTCAGCAGCTGGCTTTTTCCGCTACCCGGATCGCCAATGAGAAGGACGTGGATATCGCCTCTCGTGCGAACACCATCGGGGCGCAGCTTATGGCAGCCACCTGCCAATTGCAAGACCAAAGCTTCTTTGACTTTGTCATGGCCAAAAATGGACGGCGCAATGCTTTCGGCTAGGAGCCGGATGGGGTTTGGAGAATGGGCAATTTTCTTCATTTCCTCTTCTTCTTTCTCGCTCAGGCCTCTCTCTAAAGCATCATCTTCCATCGGCTCAATATGATTAGCTTCAATGATGAGGTCATATTTTGTCGCGCGTCCCCCGGTCCGGAGAATGATGGGGACTTCTGCCGCCCAGCCCACCAGGCGCATCCGGGATCCCGGACTGCTTTTTTTTTCAGAAATAGGAGAAACCAAGTCGTCTTTGAGAAGAACGTTTATCCGCTTGGGCTGTGCCCCATCGAGCTCGTCAGGAGATTCTTCGAGAACTAAGCCCTGGCCATCAACCAACTCCTTAGAAATTTCTTTAAATTTTCCTTTTCTCCCACAGCTGCAGCGGGTGGGCTCTTTGAACTTTTTGTCCAGCTGCAGTAGGGTGAGAATATTTCCACAGCTGGGGCATTCAAAGCGTGCCGTCGTTACCTGCGGGCGGACTTCCGTCTTATTGCGGACAATGCCTTCCATCCAGAGGAGCTTGTTCAAATGCTTGCTGCGAATCTCACTGATGAACACTTTTTGGGACTCAGGCAGGCCGCGGAAGCGGATAACGAACTTATCGGTCTTTTTGGGCAGGTCGAATTCTTTTACAGCCACTTCTGCAGCCTTGAGCAGCTCTTCGGGCTTTTCGAGAATCTCTTCGGTAATTTCTGTGTTGAATTTAATAAGCTCGGTGAAATCTAAGGTGAGGAAAGCATTTCCTTTTCTTACGGCTTCGAGGAGTTGGGGGTAGTAATTATGTTCGATAAATTCCCGAAAGACCCGTATCTGCTCTTCGACTTCCACAGACCAACCCCCTCTTCTTTACGAAATTCTCACCTATATTAAATTATAGGTTTTCGGATGGAGATATACATGAAGGCTATGCCTTCGGTATATAATGGCGGCCAATCATGCTCGAAATTCATGACCATCACTATAGTTTTGAGAGAGAAAAAAAGACCAAGCAGCTTCAAAAGGCAAGCCTCCTAGCAATGGCGAACCGTAACTACGGCTTCTTGAGAATGCTTTTCAGGTTCTCAATGAGCTTGTCCGTCGCTTCATGCACTGCCTGCTCTGTCTTGGTTCCCGTGCAGACGATTTTTCCATTGCTGAACAAGAGGAATGTTGCATTCGTTCCTTTGAGCTTGTGCACCAGGCCGGGAAACTGCTCCGGCTCATATTCGGTGTGCGGGAGCTTTATTCCCAGAATATTGAGGTTCAGGTCCATGCCAATGCTGCCCGAAGCGACGATGTTCTGGACCGTGATTTTAGGTTTGATGGTGACATGGATATTAATCTTCTTCAGGCTGCGGATAATGCTTTGGATGCTTCTCTCCACATCTTCCAGGGTTCGAGCGCCAGTACAGACCACCTTGCCGCTGGAAAATATCAGCGCAGACGTCTTTGGCTCTTTTATTCGTAAGACCAGGCCAGGAAATTGCTCAGGATTATATTCCGTATTAGGCAGCGTGGCTGCCATTTTTTCAAGAGGGATGTCTTTTTCCAAACCGGTAGAAACGACGATATTTACAATCTTGATTTCCTTCTTGGTTTCTTTTCCTTTAGCCATGCCTGTTACCCCCTATGAATTCTTTAGTTTAAAAAGACGAGGAGAGTTTTTAAACATTTCCTTTATAAATTTCATTTCAGTTTCCTACGTACTGGTCGTAGAGCGCAAAGGCCTCTTCTGCTGAACGGGCTTTTATGAGGGCTCTTCCATCTGCAAAAAGGGTTATGTTTTCTCTATGAAGAGCGTCTTTTTCAAAGAACACTTTCCCTATCTTTTCCCAACGCCTTTTTATGAGGGCCAAGTCTTTCTTTTTTCCAGAAAGTTGGTACTTTTGCTCACCACAAAAGCGGAGGAGCAGAGCTTCTTCTTTCTTTTCGAGGGCTGGATACGTCCCCTGGCAAGCTAGGCAGTTTTTCTGCTGTTGTATGGTGAGCGTTTTTAGGTCAAGTTGCCATATGTCGAGGAAATAAAGCTTCGACGAAACGTTGTGGTTCAGCAGTATTTGGAGTGCCAGGGTCGTTTGCAGGCCGGCGATGGTGCTCGTGGCGGTATTCAGCACCC
>DATDWF010000016.1:0-23226 GCA_035289745.1 Candidatus Nanoarchaeia archaeon | reverse complement strand
CGGCGGCGTGCGGCGAGGGGAGGGGTCGCTCCCTGCGGGATACCCGAGCAGGGCGACGACGAACGAACGTGAGGAGTCGACCGTCGCACCGCCGCACGTGGCACATAAAGATGAAAAGCTCCAGACTACGTCTGAAAAGTACAGTCTCTTCGAAAGAAACATTTATATAGCTCATTCTTTTAATCCAACCAGCAAAACGAGGACGAATAGATGGCAGAAGAAAGCGCTTTCCGCGGCATCATCGGGTTTCTTGATAAGATTGGCGTATATGATATTGTCCTGCCTTTCTTGCTGGTTTTCACCATCATGTTCGCCATTCTGGAAAAAACGAAAGTTCTGGGAATAGAAAAAGTTGAGGGCAAGGAGCTCACCAAAAAGAACCTTAACTCCATGGTGGCGTTCGTGGTTGCTTTCCTAGTCATTGCTTCCACACAGTTGGTTGCCACCATCAACAAAGTCATGGCTGATATTGTGTTGCTGGTTATCTTGGGAGTCAGCTTTCTTCTCTTAGTGGGCGTGTTCTTTGGCTCGGAAGAAATCAAGTTGGATAGATTTCCCAAGTGGAAAACTTTCCTTATGATCCTCATGTTTATCGGCATCGTCATTATTTTCCTGAATGCCTTGGACTGGCTGAAATTTGTCTTCGCCGTCTTTGCTAATTGGCAGGCAGAATGGGCAGCGACGATCATTTTCCTGCTGGTAATCTTTGGGTTTATGTACTTCATAACCCGAACGCCGTTAACTGAAGATGAAAAAAGGAAGAGAGCAGAAGAAGCAAAAAAAGCAGGAGGGGGATAGACACAACCCATAAAGAACTACCATGGCACTCACGGACACCCTCGCATACTATCTGGAAAGTCTGGGACTCTTAGACTTCTTCCTGCCGTTCATACTTGTTTTTACTATCACTTTTGCCGTGCTGCAGAAAATCAACCTCTTTGAAGACAAGCGCTTTGCCGGCGTCATTGCCTTTGCTGCCGGATTGCTCTTTGTGATCCCGCATATCACCGGCAATTATCCTGCAGGCTATGATCCGGTGCAGGTTATTAATGAGTCGCTGCCGAGCGTGGCGCTGGTGGGCGTGGCGGTAGTGATGGTATTGTTGCTCTTAGGCATATTTGGCAAACCTGAGGCGGGAGGCTTTGGAGCGGTTCTCAACCCATTCATCATTCTCATCGCCGTCGGCTTCATCCTGTATATCTTCGGCTCTTCGTTGGGCATCTGGAGTGGGCCATACGATGTCTTTTCCTGGTGGACAGAAGAAACGACGGAAATCCTGATTATTGTACTCGTCTTCGGATTGATTGTGAAATTAATTGTGGGTAAAAAAGAACCGCCAACGGGTACAACAGCCAAACCGTTCATGGAGCGATTAAAAGAGATAGGAGATGCACTATTCCCAAAAACATAACACCATGGCCATCACTGACACTTTAGCATACTACCTGGAAAATTTCGGCATCATAGATTTTTTCTTGCCGTTCATCATCGTCTTTACGATTGTTTTCGCAGTTCTGCAGAAAGCCAAAATCTTGGGCGAGCCGACAAAAGTGGGGAAGATGAATGCCGTTATTGCCCTGGTCTTGGGATTGCTTTTTGTCGTTCCGCATGTTACGGGAACGTACCCTTCCGGTTATGACCCGGTGCAAATCATGAACGAAGCCTTGCCAGGCATATCACTGGTAGGGATTGCCGTCATTTTCTCATTGATTCTCTTGGGTATCTTCGGAAAAAAATATGCAGATACCGCTAATCCCCTCATTGCAATTCTTGCCGTCGGCTTTGTTGGGTATATCTTCGGCTCTTCCCTCGGCTGGTGGAGGGGGCCGTATGATGTCTTTTCCTGGTGGACGACGGAAACGACAGAATTAATGATTATTGTAGCGATCTTTGCAGTCATTGTCTGGCTCATCACCAAAAAAGAGGGGACGGGCTTCTTAGGAGGTGCCAAGAAAGGCTATGAAGCGCTTGGAAAACTTATTGAAAACATTAAACCTCCAAAACCGGACTAGTTCAACCAACCACCATGGCCACCATCATCGATCTCGGACTGCTGCAACTGTTTGACTTCATCTTTCCCGTATTGATAACCTTCGCTTTAGTCTATGCCCTGCTGCAGAAGACTGCCATCATCGGCAAGTCGCCGGGCATTAATGCCACCATAGCCATCGCCGCCGGGCTAATGATCCTTCTTTCAAGAACGTTAGTCGAAGTCATCAACTTCATGGTGCCGTGGTTCGTCGTTGCTCTCGTTTTCTTCACGCTGCTGCTGCTGATCTTCCAGATGTTCGGCGTGAAAGATGCTTCTTTTGAAAAAGCGGTCAAAGACCCAAAATTGTTATACACCATTATCGGCGTCGGCGTCATCATTCTTCTGGCTTCTTTTGGCCATGTGCTCGGGCAGGCGTTCACAGAGCAATCTTTCCAGCCCGGAGTGGCGCAAGTGAATGCCACAACCGGCGTAGCGACGCCCAGCTTCGAAGTCAACATCTGGTCTACGTTATTCCATCCCAAAATATTGGGATTCATCGTCCTCTTCGCCATTGCCGTGTTTACGGTAGCTTTGCTGACGGGAGCGAATGATTAGAACTCTTTTTCAGCCAAAACTCCTCACTTCATCCGAAAATCCGTTCCTTTGAGTTGTTTAAACTCTTTATCACCGGTAACAAAAAGCAGCCGCTCTTCCAAAGCATAGAGATATCCGACGCAGTCAAAGAAAGAGAGATTTTTATCTTTATGATCAATCCGAAAACGGATAGCTTGAATCAGGATCTCCCGAGGAACCGGCCTGCAAAAAGGGCTTAGTTTGCGGTTCCAGTACTCCGCTGTTTTCAGACCATATTTTCGGTATAAGTTCCCGTAAAACTCAGCCAAAGTAATGTCTGTGATAACAACTTCTTCTCGCAAAAGATCAACAAAAGCAGGGTTCCCATTGCAGATTTCTATGAGTGCATAAGTATCAAGACATTTCATAAGCACTTACTCCGCTGATTCCAGGAGTGCTCTGGTCTCTAAAAATTCCTCTTTGGTAATTCTATTTTTCTGCCCAAAGCCAAAAAGTTCTTTCAGCGGGTTATCTGCCGGAAGAATATCAACCACAACCTGCTGATTCTCTTTCAGGTGGAGAAACCTCACTTCATGTACCGGAATGAGTAATCCCAAAGAGTTCCCCCATCGTTTCGTTTTACAGACAAGCATGGTGTGTTTTACTTTTTGTTTAACTTGTTATACCTAAAATGAACTTATTTTAAAAGCTTTTCTCAAAAAAAATGAAACTATCAAAAAACGAATTATCTCTTCTTTACCCGTTCCGTCAACTGCGACAATTCTTTCACATTCTCCACAAACTCCGGAACCACATCTTTGAACACTTTCCCGACGGCTTTCAGTTCCGTGCCCACGTCCTGCATGCGCGTATCGTACTCCTCCAACCGCCCCAGAACGCCCTGATGCAAAACAGTAAAGTCTTCTTTCAGCTTTTTTACGGTGCTCAGGAGCTCTTTCTGCTGCGCTTCAACTTTCTCTTTCCAGTCCAGAATCTTCTTCACTTCTTTCAGCAGCGCTTCCCATTTCTCGTCGATAAGGCTTTCAGCAATTTCCTCCATACGCTCAAACATTCCGGACTCGGCTGGAGCCATTCCAGACGCAGCAGGATACCCCGCCGGATTCGAAGGATATTGATATCCACTGCTTTCACCGCTCTGATACTCGCCACCCGTTGGAGCCGTTTCTTCCGGCTGTGCTGCAGCATCCGCCTGCATAATCGCGGCATTGACATCTTCCGAGCCATAGCCGCGGCGGGTGAGTTCATCAAGAATGACGGCATCCGTCAATCCCTGCGCCCGGAGCCGTTGGACTTCTGAAATCAAATCTTCTGCCATCTTTTTCCTCTTTTTCGTACTCGAAACACTCTTTATGCTTCTATACCTACTAATTTTTTCTTTTTATTTATGCTTTTTGCTCTTTTTCGCTTTAAAGTCATGTTTCCCGGAAGCATGATGAGCCTGATGTACCGGAGCGGCAGGGCGCTTTTTAGCACTATGATGCCGTTGCGGATGCGGAGGCAAAGTATGCACTGCCAGACGATGAGGCTCGGAAACAGGGTGCTGGGCAAAATGAGAAACAGGATGCGCAGGCGTATGCGGATGCACCGGCTTATGAAACGCCTGCCTCATTCCAGCGAGCTTCGCTTCCACGAGACGCTCCACATCGCCCTGCGTGGCAAAATGCAGCGGATTCCAGAGGTCAATATATTTTTGTAGCACCAAAAGCTCTTCTTTTCCCGCCGTGCGCTTGAGCTCATTGACCACTAAATCCATTTTCTGCGATAAGCGCTCCTGCTCATGCTTGAGGTCAAGAAATTCAGTATTGAGAGCGCCCAGATCCTGCTTCTGCCCACCGATTTTCTTCATAAAATCATTCTTCAGCAGGTCCATTTCCCGAAGCAGCGTATTTACTTTTCCTTCGACGCCTTTGAGCCAGGCATAAAACCGGGGCAGGGAAAAATCCTGCAGTGATGCTCCATTTTGGGGGGCGGCGGCCATAGGTATCATACACTAAAATTTCTTGTTTTACTATTTAAAGAGGAAACGCTACATAAACTTATGGGAGTACTTTAAAGTAGTTTTTAAGAGAGATTGAGACAAAAGAAAATATAATATACTCCTGCTCTTTCTTCCTTCGCATGGCACTCCCGGCGTCCACCTGCTTTTCCTCCGAAACGTATCACGAAGGGGAAAACAAGATTCTAAAAATCTCGGCAGAGCAATGCACGTTTCCGCCATCGATAGAAGACAGCCCGCTCTGTATGAACAAGATCGTTGATCTATTGCTGGAGAATAGCGGCATTACGACAATTATCATAACCCAACAGCGGGAGTATGAGTATGATTATGGGCAAACCGCGCTGCTTATCGAACTGGCGGCAGCATACCACAAGCTCAACAACAAAGAGCGCCTGCGCTATGCCCGGCTAGTTGCTGATCCCGCATCCGAGCAATTCATCCGTGCCAGTTATGCCCTCTTTCAGAAAATAATTTCCAAGCAGTTGAAAGAAGACCCGCTGGCAGCGTACGTCGCCCTGAAACGCCTGGAACGCCAGGAAAAGCTGCGCCGGAACATTGTCGTGAATGCCCGCCAGGCAGCCGCCCAGGATCAGCTCATTGCCGTGCTGCTGGAAGTGCTTACTTTTCTGGAGCAGCTGAAAATGATTGCCGTGCTGCTGCCCCATCTCAAAGAATATACGCCGGGTGAGCGGGGCATTTACTCCTTGCTGTTCCATCCCACGACGAGGCCGGACTTCATGTACACCAAGCTCATCACCGAATTTCCCGACGGCAATCTGGCCGAAAGCTATGAATTTACGGCAGAAAATGACCGCTGCGAGGTCAATCTGTTTACGTTTGACGACGATATAAAAGTGGTGTATCACCTCACGCCGCCGGAATTCCTCTTCGAAGAAGAGCTCTATGAGCTGCTGGATGATGCCAAGCGCATCATGGCGGAGCACAAGCCTACTCGAGAAGAGTTTGTGGATCCGCAGCGCATGCGGGAAGTGTTCTTTGCCATCGGCAAAGACTTACTAAATGATCTCTTAGCCCACAGAGGGATGCAGCTGCCGGAAGAAAAAGTCGATCAGCTGGCTCGCGCTTTATTGCGCTATACGGTCGGCTTCGGCTTGATTGAGCTGCTCTTAGCCGATCCCAAAATCCAGGATGTGAATATCAACTCCCCGAATGGAACTTTGCCCGTGTTCATTGTCCATCAGGATTATGGCGATTGCGCGACGAACATTTACCCCACGCGCCTGGAAGTGGAAAGCTGGGCTACCAAGCTGCGCCTCATCTCTGGCAGGCCTTTAGATGAAGCGAATCCCATTCTCGATACCGAGCTGAAAGTCCCGGGCTTCAGTTCCAGAGTTGCAGCACTGACGGCACCGTTAAATCCGACCGGTTTGGCGTTTTCATTCCGCCGGCATCGGGATTACCCCTGGACTTTGCCGCTATATATGCAGCCAAAAATAAAGTATATGAACCCCCTGTGCGCCGGGCTGCTGAGCTTTCTGATCGACAATAATGCCACGATTCTCATTGCCGGAACGCGCAGCAGCGGAAAGACGTCATTACTGGGCTCGTTCCTCATCGAACTCATGCGTAAATTACGCATCGTCACTGTCGAAGATACGTTTGAATTACCGCAAGAGGCTTTACGAAAGCTTGGTTATAACGTCGAATCGTTGCGCGTGGCTTCTGCCCTCTCTTCACCGGGCACAGAAGTTGATGCAGCGACAGGCATTCGCTCCACGTTACGATTAGGCGACTCCGCGCTTATCGTCGGAGAAGTTCGCTCGAAGGAGGCTTTGGCACTTTTTGAAGCCATGCGCGTCGGCGCTGCAGCCAACGTAGTAGCAGGAACCATCCATGCCGCTTCTCCCTACGGCGTGTTTGACCGCGTGGTTAATGATATCGGCGTGCCCAGAACCTCGTTCAAAGCCATCGATATCATCGTCATTACCAATCCCGTCATTTCCGGCCTGAAAAAATACAAGCGCATCTTGCGGATAACGGAAGTGCGCAAGGAATGGGAAGACGATCCGCTGCGGGAAGGAGCTTTTGTGGATCTGATGGTTTATAATTCCCAGACGGATCAGCTGGAAATAACGGATGAATTGCGCAACGGGAACTCACTGATCCTCAAAGAGATGGCGGCCCGCGTCAAAGAATTTGCCGGCAACTGGGATGCGGTTTGGGAAAACATTCAGCTCCGGGCGGATGCCAAGCAGGCTATTGTCGATATTTCTCTCGAAGAAAACGATCCCGCGCTCTTGGAAGCGGACTTCGTGGTGAAAGCCAATGATCTGTTTCACTTGATTGCTGATGAAGTAACAGAAAAGACGGGAAAAATAGATGCCGAGAGAATTCTCTTCCTCTATAAAGAGCGGTTAAAGCAGGAGGCAAAGAAGAGGAAGAAAGAATGAAATGTTTATATACCAAACCATCTTCTTTTTAGCATGCGCTTCATTCGCACTCTCCTGAGTAGAAAAGGAAAGCCTCTCGACGTTTCGCAGCTAGAGCCTGCTATCAGAAACATCTGCAAGCGCTATCGTGTAGAGCTCTTTTATGTCTTTGGCTCTTATGCGACGGGCAAGCCCGGGCCGTTAAGCGATGTGGATGTAGCATACTTGCCCAGCAAAGATATCGATATGATACAACTCCTTATCGGCCTCCAAAAAATCTTTGCAGAAGAGGCTATAGACCTTATTGATTTACGGAAAGCGCCACCCGCGCTTATCCATCGGGTGCTCAAAGGGCGCTGCCTCTATGCCAAAAATCTCCGAACCAAAATTCAGTTTGAGACGCATGCAGAATGTACTTACTATGATACGGCACCCTTGCGGTGGCTGTATTTTCAGAAAATGCTGGAGCGTATAAAACATGGTACCTATGGGTATTGATCAAGAGCAAGTGCTTCTGCAGATCCAACGGCTGGAAGAAGGCCTTGGCTCTATCAAAGAATTGAGCAAAGGCAAACTGGATTCTCTCCGAAGAGCGGCTTTGGAACGGCAATTGCACATCGCCGTTGAAGAAGCCATTAATATTGGGAACCACCTCGTCTCGGGATTGAAGCTCCCCCGAGCAGATAGTTACAGAGAAATCTTTCAAGTGCTGGAAAAACAGAACATTCTC
This sequence comes from Candidatus Nanoarchaeia archaeon, assembly GCA_035289745.1. Lineage (GTDB taxonomy): Archaea > Nanobdellota > Nanobdellia > Woesearchaeales > GW2011-AR9 > JAUYQE01. The sequence goes on along the minus strand of DATDWF010000016.1, from coordinate 15,541 downwards.
TCCCCCGCTTTATCGAAAGAACTGCAGCAATTTGCGGTGTTTCGCAATCGCCTCGTCCATCTGTACTGGAAAATAAGCGAAAAAGAATTCGCGGAACAGTTGAAGAAAATTGGCATGCTTCGGGATTTTATTCTGGTCGTGACTCGATTTCTGCGGAAGAAGAAGTTGCTATAAGTTCTGTTGACATCGATAAGTACAGTTCAGCGCTCTTTCCGCTGGATATCCAAACCATCAAAATCGCGATCGTAGCTGAAAATAGCGTCACACTGATGGAGCTGAGTCGTCGTGTAATGAACTAAATCAAGAAATTTTAAGTGTTGATGATGGGACGACCGTTTTAACGCTTCAAAAATCATGTTGAGATCTACCGGAATAATCTGTACCTGCGATTTGAGCAGCCCTTTTATGGCTTTCTGAGCGATATCACGACTGGTTTGCAATTCGATAATATTAAAAGCTTCAATTAAGATAAGAGTATTGATGAGCCCGCCCTCTCTAATAATATTTCGGCAGTTTTCCTGAAACGGGTTCGCATAAAAAGCATACGCTATGATATTACTATCGATAAAATTCATCGAAACACCCGCTCATTCAAATCGTCCATCTGTTTCGCAGTTAATTTGTATCGGGGTTTAACTTGCGCTGTCTCGCGAAAAACGGCTTCCAGGTCTTCGCCAAGAGCTCGCAGGATAATCTTGTCGTCTTCTACGTCAAGCTCTATTTTACTCCCAACAGCAAGCCCTAACAGATCACGAACGTCAGCGGGGATGGTTATTTGCTGGCCTTTGCTAATAGTAACAATCATAAGCTCATGAATCATGATTAATTAATAAATGTTCCGCTGAAAAATGGAGAAAAACGTCGGATGTTTAGGAGAACTCTTTCTTCGAAGACATAGTTGACACCGTCAAGTAAAAAGTTTCAAGAAACATTTAAAAACAGCTCAACGTTCAAGCCGCCTATGGCTTTACCCAAAGGAATAACGCTGAGTCAAAAAGCAGTGGATACAGCACTGGGAGAAGCGCTTCGTACTTCTGATGAAGAACAAGAATGGTCGAGCTATGAAATGAATCAATCAGCAATGGAAACGCCATCTTCTCCCATAGAACAGCTCGAACGGGAGCTTTCCGGCGTGGACGCGCCAGCAGCAGCACGGGAAGAAAACACGTCTCTCGATAATCTCTTAGAAGCCGTCGAAGAGCTTGATCCCAATGCGAAGCAGCGGTTCATTGATGCCCTAACGGCACAGCAGTATGGGGTGAAGAGAAATACAGCACAACGATCTGAGCTAGTGCCATATGGCGATATCATAGATGAAGTTGCAAAAGCCAGAACGCTCGTTACTGAACTGGGCGGTAAAATCGCTGCTTACCGAAATGTACTGCCCTATGAGCAAAGCGATCGAAAGCGACTGAAAACCTTAGCCGAGGCAGCGATTCTTTACGAGCAAGACACGCGCATTTATCTTGCGGCTCTCAAACGGGCTGATGGAATGCTGAACAAGGATAGCCTGAAAAACAAAGAGAACGAAGCTGCAAGTCGCAGATGGACAATAGGAGGAGTAATCATGGGAGGATACAATGGGCTGACGTTAGCAGTAGGCCTGGCAATAGGCACCCCCCTATTGTTAACAGGTAGTCTCTTTTTTTCAGTTTTCCATGTCCTCGATTTATTAACAAATGAAAGTAGCGACGAACAGACATATCAAACAGCCATCGCCAGATACGCCAAAAAGAAAGAGAAAGAGTTTGCGGAGTTGCCACAACACCTCGATGTTGCTCTCAACTACGCGCAAAAAATGCAGGAACAGCTCCAAAAACCCCAGAAGGTGAGCAAGGACTATGCCCGGAGAACCGTAGAACTGTGGGATGCTGTTGATTACGGGAAGAAATACTTTTCGGCCGCCATTCCCCTGCTGGAAAGACTGAACAAGTGACTCCATCTCATCATTTTATCCAACTCCTCTTTCATTTTTCTTAACAGCCCTTTCTCTTTCCCCTTTTCGTCATCTTTTTATAGTACAGACTATTTAATTGATGAGAGGCCGATAGATGGACACAGACAACCACCAGCAGCTGATTGAGAAGTACAAAGCCAAGATCCGGGCCGAGTTCGGCGAACGCTCCCGAGCCGAGCCGAAAGTCACATCTCGGGAATACCAAGAATTCAAAAAAGAGCTTTACCCAACGCATTATTCGCTCTACGAAAAAGCCTGTAATTTCTCCGAGAAAATCCTGCGGCTGAAAGTCGATCCCCAGAAAGCCGAAAAGCTGCAGAAAGATATCGTTGCTTGCCATCTTAATATCACGCCTTCGGGAGTGCTTTCGTTTGCCATCCTCCTTCCGCTGCTCATCATCGTCAGTGGCGCTTTAGTGTCCTTCGCCGTCTTCCAGCTGTTCTTCTTCGTCATTTTCTTTGTAGTGGGCGGGCTGCTGCTCATCCCTTTCTTCCAGCGGCTGCCCAGCTTCATGGCCACCACTTGGCGGATGAAATCCTCAGCCCAGATGATTGAAAGCATTTTCTACCTGGTCACGTACATGCGCCACACATCAAACCTCGAAAGGGCCATCGGCTTTGCTGCCGACCATCTGGATCCGCCGCTGTCGCTCGATTTTCGGAAAATGCTCTGGGATGTGGAAACCGAAAAATACAGCACGATTAAAAACAGTGCGGATGCCTATCTCGAACAATGGAAAGAAAGCTGCCGGGAGTTTGTCGAAGCGTTCCATCTGATCGAAGGCTCCCTCTTTGAGCCATCCGAAGAGCGCCGCCTCTCTTTATTGGACAAGGCGCTTGATGTCATTCTTGACGGCACGTATGAAAACATGCTGCATTACGCGCATTCTTTGCAATCGCCCATGACCATGCTGCACATGCTCGGCGTGGTGCTCCCCATCCTCGGTTTGGTTATTCTGCCTCTCGTCGTGAGCTTCATGGGCGGCGGAAAAGATCCCTTTACGACAGCATTGTACATTGCCATGCTCTACAACGTCAGCCTGCCTATCGGGGTGTATTACCTGGGAAAGATCATCTTGGCAAAGCGGCCCGCAGGCTACGGAGCCACGGATATCGGCGAACTGCCCGGCCTGCAGCAGTATCGCAATGTGCGCATCCCCTTGGGAAAGAAAGTGGTTATCGGCATTAACCCATTCTATTTCAGCAGTATCATTTTCATTATTCTCTTACTCATTGGCTTGAGCCCCCTGATTATGCATGCACTCGGCGTTGCCGATTTTTCTCTCGATCCTGCCGGCAATTTCCAGCTTCTGAATTATATCTGCCCACCGGAGAAAGGCGTGAACTGCCTCGAAGCAGAAAAAATAGGGCCTTTTGGGATGGGTGCTGCACTTCTCTCCCTGGTTTTAGTCGCGGGCCTTGGCACCTCTGTCGGCTTGTATTACTCCCTGCGTTCCAAAAATGTCATAAAGATTCGGGAAAAAACCCGAGCGCTGGAAGATGAATTTTCTTCTGCCCTTTTCCAGCTGGGTAATCGCCTGGGCGATGGACTGCCTGCCGAAATTGCTTTTGCGCGAGTCGCCCAATCCCTGCAAGGCACGACCTCTGGAGAGTTCTTTACCGTTGCCGAAAGAAACATGACCCGGCTGGGCATGGGGATCGAGCAGGCTCTTTTTGATCCAAAAGTTGGCGCTTTGGCCAGCTTTCCCTCCCGCGTCATTGAATCATCCATGAAAGTGCTGGCAGAAAGCATCAAGAAAGGGCCAAGAATCGCAGCCCAAGCGCTGCTCTCCATGTCCCGCTACATTAAGGAGATCCATCGCGTCGAAGAGCGGCTGAAAGACTTGATGAGCGAAGTTATCTCATCCATGAAATCACAGATAAAGTTCCTGACGCCAGCCATCGCCGGCATCGTCGTCGGCATTACCGCCATGATATCAAGCATCCTCACCCGCTTAAGCGCCCAGCTGACTACGTTTGCGTCCCAAGGGCAGCAAGTCGGCGGCTTTTCTGATCTTCTGGAAATCTTTGGCATCGGCATGCCCACGTATCATTTTCAGATCATCGTCGGCATCTACATCGTGCAGATCATTTTCATCCTGACGGTCTTGAGCAATGGCATCGAAAATGGCGCAGATAAGCTGTCGGAACGCTTTCAGCTGGGAAGAAATTTAGTGAGAAGCACGCTCTCGTACTGCCTCATTGCCGGCATGGTCATGATTCTGTTCAACCTCTTTGCCAGCAACATCCTGAAGAGTACGCTGGGGACGTAGGAAGAATAACGCGCAGGAAAGACTACTTCAGAGCAAAACGACCAAGCGTAGAAATAGTATTTATCGTCGATATACTTATTCTCTCTGCAACTCATATCGTATCCAATGCCCGCGGTCACTTGCAGAGAAATCCGCAGAGGGCAGCCGATGGTAAAAGACTTCTTCCCCCGCCGCAGTGCGGCAGGTTAAATTCCAGCCATCGCTATACACAAGAGAGACAACGTGTTCGCATTCTTGAGGGATCCTCAGAGTTCTCTCATAGCTCGATGCACAACCCACGGCAGTCGTACTGATAGCCAGGCCCAAAACCAAAGCACAGAGAGTATTTTTCATAGATACTCAAAGAGAAAGCAAAAAGAGTTATTAAACCTTTCTCGATAGAAAAACGGTTAGGTGCAAAAACTTAATAAACTTTACAACGAGAATACCCAAGCATGTCGCTGAAAGGGTTGCAGGAACAAGTTGACGAATGGATTCGGCAATACAAAATAGGCTATTTTCAGCCGTTAGAGATTATCGCCCGCCTTGCAGAAGAATGCGGTGAAGTGGCGCGTGAAGTGAATCATCTCTACGGGTCTAAGCCGAAGAAGCCCACAGAAGAGAAGAGGGAACTGGGGCAGGAGATCGCGGATGTCATCTTTACACTCTGCTGTTTAGCAAATTCGCAAGGGATTGACTTGGACGCCGCCTGGAAAGAGGTTATGGACAAGTGTTATGCACGGGATACAGACCGGTGGGAGAAAAAGTAACCGCTCTTATTGACCCCCTACTACCTGCAGCACCCCCTTCACCGCAATTATTATAAAGAACCGCTTTCTTTTTGCTTTTCATTGGGGCCGTAGCTCAGACTGGGAAGGGCAACCCTTCGTCTTAGGAGAGCGCATCCTGCTCAGGGAGCTCAATACGCTGAAGACGTAGGTGTCCTGGGTTCAAAACAAGTAATCGAATGGTTGCTTGGTGAAAGTCCCAGCGGCCCCACCTGTTTTCCAAGTCGTTAGTATATCTAACACCCGGTCTGCCCGCTGGCCGTGAGCCTCGCCCCGCTCCCGCTGTTCTTTCTCACTGCAGATTAGTCTTTCTACTCGAAGAGCGGGTAACTCCTTTTGTGCAAGCAAAGGCACAGCTCGGCTCACCTCTTGGCCTAGCGGGCAGACTTACTGCGTGCACCTGCCAATTACATTTATATATTTCAGCCCTTTCTTTTCTCCATTCATGCCGAGTAAAAAAAGAGGGAAAGAAGAGTGTACGCCGAAGTCTTTCTGGCTCATTTTAGGCATCCTGTTCCTCGTTTCTGGTGCGGTCGTCGTTATGAGCCTGCTCAGCTCTGGCCCCGCCATTGTGACGGGAAGCGCTATCCAGAATATTGCCTATGCGAAAGAAGGCACGCCATTAAGCATTGGAGTAAATGACGTCGAAGGTGTGTCCCGCCTGGATTTTACTGCTCTGGGCATCATCAAAGAAGGAAAAATTATCATCGAGCCTTTGACATTGACCCGAGAGCCTTTTACGGGGCTTGCCTATAATCGTTTTCAGATAACTTCTCCGCAGGCAGATGCGTTCGGGCCGCTCACCATAATGCTCAAACTGGAGGAAAAGAGACTGCAGGAACTGAAGCTGGCGGCAAAAGACGTCACCCTCTACTTAGAAGGTGAGCCGCTGGCGACGGAGCTACTGAAAACTGATCGTGGCTATGTGTACTATCAAGCTCTGGCTCCGACAGTAGGGCAGTTTGTCATCGGAAAAGCAGCTCCTGCTGCAGCGCTTCCAGGTGAAGAACCGAAGGCCATAGAAGAAGCACTGCCACTTCCTGAAGTTCCGGCGGAAGCAGACGAGCCGCTGGTAGGGAAAAGCGCTGAACAACAGTCGGAAGAAAAAGTGGGCTTCTTTGCGCGGATCTGGAATTTCTTAAAAGGGCTTTTCAGTTAAAAATTTTTTCTTTAGTGCTTGTAAAATCGCTATCTCTCTCTTGGCTCTATCTTTAAAATTTTCAATTTTACTTTTTAACTGTTCCTTCATTTCACCTAAGCTGCTTGGACAATCTGGAGGAAAACTAATTCCATAATTCCCTAAAGAACTCCTAATCTTTATTGCCTCTTTTTTAAAACCAGATTCGTTTAAAGACATGAGTATTGCCATTTTATCTCTTTCAAACTCATAAATGCCAGCAACACACAAATCCCAAATTGCTTGTGGTCGACCTCTTGTTTCTGAATAACCGGACTTAAGAAAGGGAAGCTTTCTAAGAAAACTTTTTGGATAAGGTTCCAAACTATCAATCTCTTTTTCTGAAGGTGCATCTTCTACAATAGTTCTAAACTGAGAAATAAGTAAATCACAAGCTGATATTGGGGTTATAGTTTCCAAGATATTCCGTCTAAAGATAGAAAATATATAAAGTTAACTAAAATTAAGGATATATCTGCATTACGCACAGAGAAGCAGGCGAGCAAAAATAAAATAAAAAAGAAAAACTAGTAGCCACGGCAATCCGTGCAATAGTAGCGGTTGGCATTCTCAACGAGGATGCGCTTGCTGCAGCCTTTGCAGCACCGCTGTATCTTAAACTTCTTCACCTCTTGGAACACGTACTGCTTCAGTTTAATCACCCTCTTTTTTTAGAACTGCTTACAATGAAAACAAATGAACTATTTAAACATATCGCTGTTTGTCGTCTATAATCGGTTAGAAAAAGTGAGAAATTATTTAGAACACCACCATGAACAGCACACCGCAAGCCACCATCGCACCCCAGATCAAAGGGTTCCAGCTCCAGATTTTCTTGCCGTCAAAATTCCAGAAGGGGAGCATGTTAAACAAGCCCAGCCAGATATTGATGCTTAATCCAGAAGACCAGATGATTCTCCCGGCGGGCATCAAGAACTCCAGCGCCAGAAATACCAGTGCCAAAGCATAGTTGGTCAATGGCCCGGCTGCGCTGATGACGCCGTTTTCTTTTCTGGTTACTTGCCCGGCGATCATAACTGCTCCCGGTGCAGCGAATAGGAACCCAATGATTGCAGCCATCCCAACCGCAAAATAAAGCATCTGATCAAAAGCTCGAAATTCTGCGGTGCAGCCGTAATGCTGTGCTGTAAATTTATGTGCCAGTTCGTGGAGCAGAAAACCGATGCCGGCAGTAAATAAAGAGATGAATAAAGTTATAACAAAACTAAACGTTGCCACTCTACCTATCGTGCCATCCAACAGACTAATGCCCGAGAAGATAAAAGCAAACGCCAAAGATATGGCAATCCACGCTTTCGCAATGTCAATCAGTTCCGTTCGAGAAGTTTTAATGCTTCCCAGCTTAATCGTTTGGTACATTTTTTAATGTCGCAACGTCTTTCTCCAGATCGGCAATTTTCTCTTTCAGCACCTGCCGCAAGCGCTGGGCTTCCTCTTCGACTTTTACGAGCAGGGTAAGGTCTGCGAAATGCTCTTCAGCACACTCTTCACAATAAAAATCAGAGGTATTTTTAATCTTATAAGTGGCTTCCGCCTCGCAGACAATACATTTTTTCCCCATTGCTTCTCTCAAAAGAAAGCTCATTTAAAAAGATTCTCTTTTTGGAAAAAGAAAAGGGAGAGAATCGCAGCAAGCCAAAGCGTTGGGCAAAACATCACTTCTTCCGCAGCAGAAACGCTTCCATCTCGCCGACTTCATGATCGGTGACGGCACAGCCATTATACTTCGTTGCCCAGAGGACAGCGCTAAGCAATTCTTCCCTTCCTTTTTTCTCCGGCGGAATATAGGGATCAAGAAGACCAAGAGTAAATGCCGCCCCCACCAGTTCAATAGAACGGATAATGGGGATCCCCTGCAGTTGCCGGCTGAACTCCTGTAGGCGCTGCCGGTTCGGAATGACATTCTTCTGAAAGCGCATCTCCAAGAGCTTTTCCATCTCCAAAGGGCTTTCGATGAACAAGCGAATGGTTCTCTCATCAATCACCAGTGCCTGCGCCCCTTCCTGCAGTGCAGCGACCACAGATTCCATCTCGCCGGACTGAATGACGTCCATCGTCTTGTTCTGGATGGAAAAAGAGCTGTTCGCCAGCCGGGCCAGCTGCGTGACTTTTCCCTGCGGAATGTTCTCGTAGATTCTCAGCACCCCATCACGAACCAGCTTTTTCACCTGGAAAGCTTCAAACTGAAACCGCCGCACCGTAAGCGGCCGCTCGATAAGTTCCCGATGCACCGCCGGCGTGATATAAAACTCGCCGCCGAACTGCTGCTTGAGATGCGGCAGAATCCAGATGAGGCGGGACATGACTAAAGTAATTATCGGTCCCGCATCAAAAAAAAGTGCTTTTTGGTTCATGCTTTCCCCGCTCCAAAAAGTTTTAATGCCGTGCCCATGCGAACTCGGGCAAGAATGGCTTCCGTATGCGGCTCGAAAGCCGTCGTATGGGCTGCATAGGACTGCAAATCCCAGTTGGACAAGCCCATCAAGCCGGCAGCCTGCCCGATAGAAAGCCCCCGCTGCAGGAGCGTCGTTCCTTTCTTGATCCGCGCGGCATGCATCACATCCTGCAAATGCTCTTTCACGCGAGCATGGCACTTTTTTACCTGCTCGTACAGCGTGCGGATGCTTTTGTTATATCGGCCATAATTATCCTGCTGCAGCGCCTGCTGTGCAAACTGCAGCTCTCTGACAATCATCAGCGCTTCTTTGGGGGTAATGGCTTGAATGATTTTATAGAATGAATATATAAGGACGGTCATCGTGATTAGGTCCACATCTTTATACAACGCCACGTCTTCGATCGCATGGTCGCTGAGCTTTTTCAGCTCTTCAAAATCTTTCGGCTCCCGGACGCGGAGAATGTCTTCCGCCCGCTGCAGATCGTAGAGAATTTCTTTCTTAATCACCGCTTTCATTGCTAAGAAGGAAGGCGGAAGTTTTTATAAAGGTTAACTTTTCGCAGGCCAGCAATCTGTTTCAAGCAAAGCTTGTAACATCCCAGAAACGCAAAGCGTTTCTGAGGATAGGCGAGTTCGGCGGGCATACGCTCATATCATTCGCGTAGCCCACCACGACGAAAAAAAATGCAGTTTAACTAAGCCAAAATGCGACCAACAATCTTTTTAAAGAAACCCTCTTTTCTTTCTACAAAGGGCCCGTAGTCTAATGGTAGAATAGACCCTTGGCTTTTCCATTACCAGAAAGGGTCAGGTTCGGGTTCGACTCCCGACGGGTCCAGTGGAACCGATGGGCTCAAAATGCAAAGTCATTTTGTTTGCCCGACGGGTCCGGTTAGGATACTACCCCTAACAATCCCCCAAACTCTTTGGGCCTGTAGTCTACCGGTACGCGCGAAAATGGAGCACCTCCAATTTCCCGTGCGGAAGATGACGCAGCCTTCGCACAATCTTTTTGGCTTCGCAAAAAGCTTGACCAAAATCCATTCAAGTAGGATTTCGCTTCGCTCAATCCTACGATATACGGATTTTGAAGATCACATGCCTAAAAGGTTAGAATGAGGCTGAAGTCCGGGTTCAATTCCCGGCAGGTCCATGAGCAAAGCGAAGGGAACTGACGGGCTCAAAACGCGAAGCCGTTTTGTCTGCCCGGCAGGTCCATATTTTTAAATAACTTTCTTACAGAACGAGAAGAAGAACGCCAACTGCTAAGAGCAAATCCAATAGGACTTCGCCATAGGGCTCCTGAATATACAAACGGCCTATTCTGAGGTGCATCTTTTTCTCTTTTTTCATCGATGGATAATCCAGCAAGAGATGTGAATAATAGCCTAGTGCCAACCCAAGTGAAATCGGCCAGGAGAAGAAAGCCAGAGCCACCAGAACTCCCGTTACGAAAAAAGCGCCTTTCTCGAAGTGAATGAAGCTTCTCTGGTAGAAGCGGTGCAGTTTAATAGAATTGTTCCACGTTGCGCGAAGAGAGAACTTATTGGTCTTGGCATGCAGGATATGCTCGATGTAATGATCAAGGTCAACCAGAACGCCGATGATGCCAGCCAGCAGTGCTAATTGCCAGGAAAGAACAGTCAATTTCACGAGAATAAGACCCAGAAAGAAAGGAAACAGAAAATGCGTCTGCGGGTACATCGGAGAAAAGAAAGCACCGGTGTTTTTATGTTTTTCTAGGAACAAGTAGCTTTATATCTCCGAATATTTTTCTCTCATCCATGCCCTATGCCGTCACCCATGTTCTCATAACCATCCTCATTCTCGACCTCTTCCGCCACTATGTCTTTGGCAAAGAGAAATTTCCCCGCTATCTCGTCGTTCTGGGAGGAATTGCCGGACTGGCGCCGGATATTGACATTCCACTGGGCTGGTTCTATACTCTGATAACAGGAACGCCCATCAATCTCCACGGCCTGTTTACTCACAGTTTCATCTTCCCGCTGCTGTTCCTGCTTGCAGCCAGCCTGCTATACTGGAAAGGGAACAAGCAATGGGCCGCCATTTCTTTGGTCATTGCTGCCGGCTGGTTCCTGCATCCTATCTTGGATTGCTCCTTCGGCGGCTACAAAAACCTGTTCTGGCCCTTGCCTTGGGCAACGTCTTTCTGCCCTGAATGGGGAATCAGCGCCCAGTATGCGTCCATCGATGCCATCCTTCTCGTCGTCTGGATGGTGCACGAAGAAGTGCATAAGAGGATTAAGGATTATTTATGAGAAAGTAATCGTGAGAGAGTATATCCATTTCTTAAAGAAAAACTGGGGCTGCGAGGATTTTCAGAAGTATCCTTTTTGCATCCGTAGCGGGCTAAGCGAACGCAGTGAGCTTATGCCCGCCTATCTTGCATAGGATACTTGCTTTGAACCCCGACCGAGCGGTCCCGAACCGCTAATCATGCCAAGTTAGACTACAGCCCCAAGCTTTGGCAGAGGTGTCAGGTCAAGCAATATTTATATAGGTTTTTCTTTTATTTTCATTCATGTTCGGATTTACGCCTAAGGAGATTGCCATTCTCAAGAAGCTGAATACGCCGGCAAAAATACAGAATTGCCTCAATAAGCTTCCCACCAACTTTGAGCTGAAAGGCTTAACGGTGTATTCTCCTCGGAAAGTGCTGCAGAAGAAAACGGCCCATTGCCTGGAAGGCGCTTTGCTGGCAGCTGCGGCGTTGCGCTTTCAGGGCTATCCGCCGTTAGTTGTCGATCTCACCGCCACGGACGATGATGAAGATCATGTTATAACGGTCTTCAAAATCAACGGCCACTGGGGAGCGATTTCCAAAAGCAACCATGCCACGCTGCGGTATAGAGAGCCGGTCTATAAGACAATCCGAGAATTAGTGATGTCTTATTTTCACGAATATTATATTGGAAAGACGGGGAAAAAAACCCTGCGCTCCTATTCGCAGCCGGTAAACTTGCAGCGCTTTGACAAACGGGGCTGGATGACGGCTGAAGAAGACGTGTGGTATATTCCGGAATATCTGGTAGAGGTACCCCATACGATGATTCTGGACCGCTCTCAGATTGCACGATTGCGGCGCGCGGATGCCGTAGAATTGCGGGCGGGGAAAGTGGTGGAGTGGGAGAAGTAAGTTTTTCGTTGAAGGGAAAGGCACTAAAGATTTGTTAAGAGAAATAAACTTTTTGGCTCAAAAAAAGAAAAGGAGCTTTGGCTAACGATTATATGATATCAATACCACTTGCTTGTTTGACTTCCAAGAATTTTGCTACACTAGAAAAATGAGGTGTATATTTATCTCCAACCAATGCAGCATATACTACTAATGGCCCACAATTGTATCCATCATCCTGCAAACGTTCCATTGCAAAATTTCCCGGAAGTTTAAGCGCATACCCTTTTTGCCTCAATAATACTAAACGCTCTGCTTCAGAACTAAATAATGTACCTCCTCTAATTTGAAATTGTTTTTGGAGGTCCCTTGAAGGCATACTTACAGAATCAACAGGGGGAAGATAGTCATAAATTTGCCTCCCTTTTCGACTATACAACGGGTCATAAACTTTTAAGGTACTATCCTCATTTATATTAAGAACTAATCTCCAATGCAACCCATCTGAATTGAATACACCGCTTATTCCAAATCTTTCTGCAATGGTAAGCATATCCTCAAGTGTAAACCAATTTGTGGAATCTGCTTTTTCAATATCTCTAGCGAGTACTGCTCTAGCTGTTTTAGCAAATTGCCTACCTGCTTCAACATTATTGATTAATGGCATAAATAATACCTCAGGTCGTACAATATTTAAACTTTTCTATTGTAACTTCTTGTAAGTAACTAAACTAGGTATAACTAACGCCAAAGCCCCTTAATGCTCTATCTTACTGTATCGCTGCGCTCTTTTGATTGACGGAGACTCCAAATTTACTTTTCGGAACGAAAACCGTCAGAACTCCATTCATTCGTAAGCTGGCTGAGGATATAACGGGAGTTCCATACGTTCAGCTCAACATACCATAAAACTGGGGCCGCGAGGATTTTCTGGAAGCAAGCTATACTGTTCTGCTCGTGGTGGGCTAAGCGAACCGAGTGAGCTTACGCCCGCCTAACTTGCATAGATTGCTTGCTTTGAACCCCGGTCGCACCCATGTTGGCTATGAAAGACCCCAAGGGTGAATCCTATTGCTCAAACACTTATAAAAAGTGCGTGCCAAGCTAGACTACGGCCCCGTAAGAAAGCAAAAAAGAGCCGTGTTTTTAAATCTCTCGGTACAATTGCAAGAACTCTCCAGCATCCTCGAAATAGCAGCGGAAAGCAAACTTAGCTTTGCCTAACAGCACCCGCAGCCGCCGTGCTTCTTCTCTTTTCCGGCAGGCTCTTCATGGGAGCACCCAGAACTCTCGCCACAGCCGCAGCTACCCTCCATCTTCTGCCCTTCGTGCTCGCAGCCGCAATCGCCACCATCACTACAGCAGCCGGAGCCGCAGCAATCGTCATGGCTCTCTTCCTTCTTTGCTTCGCCTTTCTTTTTGAATAATCCGAACATGTGTTTCACCCCACATTGTTAAAACTTATTATTTTTAGGTTACAGGCCCCGAGGAGTATTAAAACGTTTCGGCGGGGACTGGCAAACCAGCGCTTTAGACCATTTCCCCCACAATGCTTCGCAACATATGGTTAGTAACTCGAATGGCAATCTTCTGCTGCAGCGGCAATCTGCCATGAACACCGATCACTAACGGATACGTTCCCGTCTGCCGGCAGAACGTGGTTTTGCCGTCATACATCTCTGTAAAGACGTCAGTAAGTATCGTTCCTTTCGGGACTAACCGCTGCAGCAGCGGAAAATCAACCTGCTGCCGGATCTCGTTCCGCCATTTCCAGTAATATTTCTTGTTCTTCCGCAGGAATTTCACGCCGCCATGCTGTTCCAGATAGGTATTCGGAAGAACTGCCACCTGCCGGATATTGATGCGCCGCAGCAACAGCCTTTCGTCGAGAATCTGCTGAAAAGCGGCCCTATTCAGCGTATGCGTTTCTTTGGTTTCGCCCAGCAAGCCGAAGATGATGTTAATCCCCGGCAGGAATTTTGGCAAGCCGCTCTTCCCGCGTTCAGCCCCATACTGATTAATGATGCGAATCGCTTTCATCGCGATAGCCGGCATGGTGTTCAGCAGATTTGCTTTCACAACCGCCGGATCAAAGCTCTCCACGCCAAAAGCGGCTACATTGCCTTCTGTACAATATTCAACAATGGCTTTGGTGATCTCTTCGCCGCCCGGCTTGACGACAGAATTCGGATTCACATTATCAATATGCAGGACTTCGATGTCTGGGCAGTGTTCCCGGATCTCTTTGAGCAGTTCGATGGGCCTATCTGAGGCGTAGAAATCCGCCTGTTTTCCCAACCGGAAATAGCGCGCCCCCTGACGATAAAAAGCTTCCACCTCTTTGACAACAGCCTCTTTCTGCCGGTTGATGAAACTGCTCTTGATCGGCTCGGTACAGAAACTGCACTTGCCGACATTGCAGCCGCGCCCGGTTTCGATCTCAATCACGCGCTTGTCGGGAATTTGCTCCAGAATTGCGGCGCTCTTTTCAGCGAGAGTGTTCACTTCCTCGAAAAGGAAATCGCAGCGCTGGACGTCGTCAAAAATGCTGAGGTCTATCTGCTCAAAGAATTTGCCGCCTTCCAGCTGCGTGCCAAAAACTACTGGCCCGGTCAGGATTTTCTTCATCGGCAGGTCTTTGATGAGGGGGACCACTTCTCGTAACGTTCCAGGGAGGGCAGTCAGGTATTTTCCGGGCACATGCACGCCGAGATTCACGAGGAGGACGTCCGTCCTTTGTAAGATAGCTTCTGCACTGTTCTTTGTCAGATTGTAGATAAGAATATTGGTCTTCTCGCTCTCTTTTGGTTCTCTCTTCTTATTGTTATACTGCCTCCAGAGGCGCAGATCATCAATAGTCAGATACAAGACAGTATGCCCCTCTTTTCGGAGCTTGCCGTACCAATAGCGCGGATACGTTCCTAAGTACGGCGGCACGCCGAGGCCGGACGCTTCGTCCGTGTAGCAGTCGAGGATGGTGTAGTGCATGAAATGCCTGCTCAGATATCTACTTTATAAACATTATTACTCGGAGTGGATAAGGTAATAAATCACAAAAAAACTCACAATTTATGGTTTCTTCTTCGTGCTGCCAACCCCCCTGTTCTTTTGGGAAGCTCTCTTTTCGTCCTCCCTACCCCATCAGCATCGAGGACCTGGTCGTATTCTATGTCTGTTCCCAAGCTGCTCAAAATGGCACCCGCCCGTTCGGAAAAGAAGAGTCGCTTCTTATTTTGGATCACGAGATAGTTGCCTTTCTGCAAAAAATGCAAAACAGAAACAAAGAGCAGATTTTTTTCCCGATTGATGGATATCAAGTATATGAGACGGGAGTCCCCTCTTCACCTTTTTTTTCCTCTGCTATTGCGGACTATCTCCAATACTTGTGCTGGACCGAGAAAGCGAGTACGACCGTCGGCAAAGCAGAGCCCCATCACCCAGGGACAATAGTGTATCCGATAGGAATTCAGCAGTGTAGAGAGAAAGCTCAACAGTACATCATGCACTGCTTTCGGGGAGCGGAGCGCATTGCTGCTGAGCTTGGCTGCGATCTAGAGCGGCTGTTGGGGCTGGAAGAGAAAAAGGCGTATTGAAAAGTCCGCCGCAAGCCGCGACTAAAAAGCGAAGTCCTATTTGTGCACGAAGAGTTTAATAATACTTTTTTTCGGTACGTATTTAAGTCTGCCCGCAGGCCGCTCGCTCGGTCTGTTCTGGCTTGTAGTCTCGTCCAAAGCTTGCAGCTTTATCGCAGGAACAGAACAATGTGTTTCTTTTGAACAATGGAAATTCCGAGCTCGCCTCTTGGCCAAGCGG
>DATDWF010000015.1:0-12731 GCA_035289745.1 Candidatus Nanoarchaeia archaeon | reverse complement strand
GATAGAAACGTGCTTTTTGCGAGAAAGAGATAACAAATGGCAGAAGAAACTCGAGAAGAATATTTAGCAAAATTACAACAATTTAAAGAAAGACAGTTTATTGAAATTCTTCCCGATATCCGATCAGGCACTCTCTTTTATATCAGAGTTGCGAGAGAGCTCCTAGAACAGTACTCTATCCCCAAAGGGAACGCCGCCCTCGAAGAAGCAATAACCCAGGGAAAAGCAATAGTCAACAGAAGAATACCGGAAATAATGGATCTGATTATCGATGAAATACGGAAAGGGGCCAGAGAGTACCTAGTCATGCCCCAGCTGCTGTTAGAATATCTTGTTGAATCACAATTAGACATTAAAGAACCTTTCAGTGCAGAAGAACAGGCGACGGTAATCTCACCTCTTCATAAAATGGAGTATGATCTCTGCTTGGAGCTAACAAATGAGGGCTGCATCTCGAAGTATAACGCGGCAAGCTATGCATTAAGACGGAAGGTTGCAGAAACTCTGGCTGATGATTTGCCCGAATGCAGAGAGAAGCTGTTTATACAGTGCATCGGCATTCGTACTACCATCTACGGTAAAGGCAGTGGCATACTAAGTGGAGATGATTATGCATTTCAGACTGCAACATCTCTTGTTAAAAAGCAGGGGCTCCCTGCAAACTACTTGAGAAATGCGATTGATGCGTATCGCATATATGAAATGAAGTTTATTGCAGAGCTTTTCAGCCCAAAATACTGGCCTGATGATCCTTCCTTCTCAATTACTGCTCATGTGCAGCAGCGTAAACAAAAAGAGCAAGAAGTAGCTCAAAAAGTTGAAGAATGGCAAAAGATAGTCGACGATTTTCATTCGGAAAAGAAGAAAAAGCTCTCTAAAGGAATCCCGCAGCTCCAGTGGTTGGAAGATGAGACTACAAAAAAAAAGAAGCGTACGAAACACCGTAACAAATGACCCCGCTCACCGAAGAATACAAGACAGCAATTGAAAACGAAATGGTTGTTCGTCTCATTCAGCATTACACCAAAGAATTCCCTCAGTTAGACACCGAAGGTAGGCTGCGCTATTATTTTTGCGGATCAGTCGCTACCTATCTGCTGCAAGCTGGAAGAAAAATTGAGTATTTTTATGAACATCAGCTTCCCGACCTCGTGGTTTCAGAAGAGGTAAAGTATGCTCCATTCAAGTGCCTAGAACGAGCAATACATGACATTGATATTGCTCAAGTCAAAGGAAGGTTTGGAACGTTTGAAGAAAGATTTCCATGCATAGACAGAACGTATCCGGAGTTTTCAGCTCTAACCGGAAAAGCGGAGATCGGCCATTTGAAAAACGATAGCGCTGATGTTCCTACCGAAAAAATGGCCGTACGCGTATCTGGGGACAACTTCACCGCATACGTTGCATCACCAGAACAGGTCATAGCAAGAAAAGCTTTAATGTGTCAAACACTTTATAGCATGGAACAGAAACATGGCCCCGATCTTGAAAATATAGTTCGGGCGTATTCCTCTGAATTTGGCGATTGCATGAGAGAGAAAGCAAAACAACTAATTGCAGCTCAACTCTCGCCCACAACTGCTTTCCCCTGTCAACACTCTGGTTATCAGGGCGAACTCAAGAGGCTTATAGAAGAGATCGCAGATAACCATCCTGATCAGTCATATCTGGCAGCGATGCATTTGTCAGCGCCCAATCGGGACCTTGGGCTTCTTGCGTATCTCCAAAAGATTCCTACTTCCGGAGGTAAAATTGAATTTGTCGACTTCGTAAGAACATTCCCAGATGCGATCGTGGCGTTGGAAGTTGACCCTGAGGCCAAGAAAAATCTGGAAATTGCTGCTGACTTTTTGCTGGAACGAGGGCTAGGAGATGCTGTTTTGCAGTACAAAATTTGTGATGAAGACGAAACCAATTTATCTGCACGAGAAGCGCTTATTTTAACGTTAAAAAGAAATCCTTGGATATTCTCCAGCGGAATAACGGAATCAAAAAAAGAATATGCCCGAATAGTGGTCCCTGCTCTTGCTTCATACCCGAAACTGGTGCTCCCCCAAAAACGGCTAGCGCACTCGATTCTTCTAGATGCGCTCTGTTATGCTCTTCCAGAAAACCCTTTACAGGCCTTGGAGATATGCCGAATTGCTTTGGAAGCAGAATCATCCCAGTATTCAAAGTTAAGTGATCTTAATTACTACTTTTTAAATCGGTTAGACCTTCCAGAAAGAGCCGCCATGGATGCTGCTGCTCTTATTGCTCTTCGTTCTGGTATATCCTGTGAAGATCTCCATAAGTTAAGTTATTTCCTTGACAACTTTGTTGAGAGAAAATATGAAAAGTTGCCGATAGGATGCTGGACGAGTCACCGGGTTTCCGAAGATACGCTGTTCATGAGAAAAGGGATTGCTACTTTTTGTAAGCTGGCAGAGGGATATTCGGTAGAGGCAGTTACTGAAGAGCTGGAGAGAATTCAACAAGAAAAGCCGGAAGATGAAGGCCATGCAGAGATGTTGAGAGAAGACGCAGAACGAAATGAGCAGTGGATAAGAGAGCACCCCGAATGGTTTACAGATATAAATCCAGAAGAACTGGTTATAGTAGATATAGAGCCAGAGAATGATAATCGGGCGCTTTAGAAAAAAATGACTCCGCTCACCGAAGAATACAAAGCCAGCATTGAAAACAACCATCTGAAAGAGCTGTTGCTCCGGAGAGAAAATCTTCCGGTATTGGAAGAGGTCTTGGTGACAGAGTCCAATGAAGTAGCTCGGCTAAACGCTTTAAAAGAAAGGAAACAGCTTGATTTCGGAGCGCCAATTTCTCCTGAAGAACTTGATGAAGTAGCAGCAACAGTGTATGATGAAGTAAACACTTTCCTTGATGTTAAACCAAAAGATTCTCCCGCATGTATTTACCCCTCCCTATTTACCCTGCCTGAAAAAGACTTGAGAAACATTATCTTAGCGCTGTATGGTGTGGCTTTTCCCCTTTTGGAAGTCCCAGCTATAGCTACCTTAGATATTCCGTGTGCAATAGCAGGACTAGCCGCTTTGGGAGTCGGGGCAATAGTACAGACTGCACTAAAACAACCACGCTACATCCCTCGGCTACAAAAAATTGTTCTCAAGAAGAGGCCGATAACCGAACTTCTGCCAACTATTGGCCACGAGTATGCTCACCACATTCATCATTCCCTGGCAGGGCTGAGCTGCCAAAACTATGATATCTTTAAGGAAGGTCACGCTCGGGGTGTAGAACGATACATCGCAAACTTTCAAGCGGTTAAAGATAACAACGAAGTGTTTCTTCTTGAGATCTCTGACTGGACAGTCGGAGAACTAAAGAGTGCCTATCTTTGGCTCTGCAGAACACAAAAAATCCAACCAACGAAGAGCCTCTTACAACCAAAATCATGTAGGGATTTAGAAGAAATGCTCTCACGATTCTATGAGAAACAACCCACCCCCCACGCCATTGGTAATGCCCTCTTCCTCATCTACGAAGCGCAGTATGGAAGGGACATTTACCGTCAGGCAATTCATGGAGAATTTCAGTTCCGGTGAAGAATCTGTAATGCCAATTCTCAACGGGCCCTCAAAACAGGAAAAAACGCCCCTAAAAAGAGGACTTTCTCCCACTCCACCACAATCTCTCCTTTTCCCGCGTGAGGGCCGTATTCCAAAAGAATTTACGTTGAAGTTTCCTCAATCTTCGTAATAAACTCGTCTGCATCGCCTAACGCTCTTACTGCATTTTCCCTGGAAATAGTTGGGGTTGCATCATATTGAGCTGTTTCTCTTCGCGTCTTGCTTTGGATAAGTTTATTGATCAGCATTTCACTCAAGATATACGCTTTCGTCAATTGTTGAATCTGCTTCGCGTCCAGATTTTTCTGTTGATGCACGTAGTACTGTTCCAAGACCACGATAGTAGCAGCATGGCTTTTCGACTTAAATCCAAGCCGTGACAAGGCCGAAAGTGCGGACATGTACATCGAATAATAGGAAACAATAATTACCCAATCATACAGTTCAAAATCAGACGGAAGAGCAAGAATTTTCTTTATCTCTTCCTGTTCGGAAAGTTTAAACAGCAAATTAGCGACGGTAAAATTCTTTCTAGCTTTTCTCAAAAAAGGCTTTTCAAGTTGTGTATATTCCTGATTTTTGAGCAGTTGTTCCTTCCGCACATACGCATCAATCTTCTTCTTTAAAATATCTATTCTTGCCATGCAATTACTCTCCAAAATTGTTCTGAACCATACAGTGCTATGCCGGAGTCTCTGACCTCTTTTCCAATAGTCATCTCCTGAGCTTTGAGCATTTTTTTAAATTCTTCTATATCCGTTATAAAAGGGCTTATGTTGAGATTATGGGAATACTGATAACCTGCACATTCCCGCTCTACGGCTTCGCGCATCGATTTTTTTTTGAGATCGCCCACCATAAAAAAAAGGTCAACATCTGAGGCTTTTGTAGCCATCCCTTTCGCATAGCTCCCAAACAAGCAGATGGAATGTATCTCCGCCGTAAATTTGTTGGTTATTTTTTTAATGAGGTTTTCCAGAACCGCCTTTAATGTTTTATTTTTGTTATACAATCCTTCTTTTCTTATTAGATCTACTTCCTGAAGAAGATACCGGCATTTAAGGCTATCCATATTGAGGGAACTTTGCTTTGCTTTCCCAACAGTCTTTAGAATGATAGCTTCTTCTTTTTCTAGTCCCATGATATGATTATATGCAGGGCGATATCCGATGTGTAGCTTCTTAGAGATTTCTCGGATAGTAGGCCCTTCACCCTTTTCTTTTCTGAGGAGTGCAATTATCTTCAAAGCAGTTTCTCTTCTCATATTATTCACCAAATGAATAATATTATTCACTTTAGTATATAAACTTTTCTGCCAGAACCAGCACTCCATTTCTACTCCACCACAATCCCCACTTTTCCCGGCAAAGCCGAGGAAGCTTTCTGATGCGTGCTCTCCTCTGCACGAAGAACTTTCACAGTGCAGCCACTCTCCTGCTCTAAGAAGCTTTTTGCATCTTTCATGGCAGCAAATTCCCCGTCCTGCGACAGCACGAGGCGCGGCAGTTTCGTGGGATCTTTCAGCACCATCTGCACAATCTTGCTCACTTCTTTCCCGCGTACTTTCAGCCCCTCAACTTCCAGCACTTTCTTCATGGCTTCGCCAACATTGCGGGTGACTGCAATCTCTTTGCTCAGCACAGCAAAGAGCTCATATAGCCAGTCCTGTGCAATGAAGAGCGTGAACGCTTTCGGCTTTTCTATCTTTGCTAATTTCACCACTTCCCGCATGCCGTCAAGCGTTTTTTTCACTAGCTCTTCTCCCGCTTCCGCTTGCAGCGAAACAAGCAGTTTATCATGCTGCGGCCAAAGGGAAGCCGAAACCAATTCTTTTCCGGGATTCAGCTCTTCACTCAAGTGCGGCGTTATCGGGTTCATGAGCCTGCACCAGTGCGCCAACAGTTCAGAAACTACCTGCTTGTTCGCTCCCCCTCTGCGTAAATACCAGCGGAAATCGTCGGCGATCGCATAATACGTGAAAGAGGCCAGCGTCCGCAGATCATATCGATGCATGCCTTCCTGAATCGCATGCAGATACCCATGGAAGCGGGATTGCAGCCAGTCATCGATGGCTTGCTTTTTCTTCCCAGTGACCGTTTCTAGTTCCTCAACCAACGCTGCAATCCGTTCCAGCGTCCGCTTGTAATTAAACACATCCTGCTCTTCCCACACCACGTCCGCATGAGGGCTGCCGCTGTGCGCATAATACAAC
The DNA here is from genome assembly GCA_035289745.1 of Candidatus Nanoarchaeia archaeon. Classification (GTDB taxonomy): domain Archaea; phylum Nanobdellota; class Nanobdellia; order Woesearchaeales; family GW2011-AR9; genus JAUYQE01. Next base: position 6,932 of record DATDWF010000015.1, on the reverse strand, counting down.
CGCATGGCATCTACTCCATATTTCTCGATTGCGTCCGGTATCGGCTCGGCGCCGCCTTTGCTCTTGGAAATCTTGCCGCCTTTGCCCGTGACCCACCAGTTTACAAAGATGCCTTTGGGCCATTTCTCTTCCGGCAGCACGGCCACATGGTTCATGAGGAAGACGGGAAAATGCACGGTCTTGTGCTCTTTTCCGCCAAGGTTCAGATCGAGCGGATAGAAATAGTCGAACTCCTCTTTCACCGCAGACCATTTTTCCTTCCCTTTCCCTTTGCCTAGGAACACGTAATCAAAGAACTCTTCCGTCAGATCGGAAACTGCCAGCGTGCCATTATTCACATATTTGGCAACGATGTAATACACGGGGTATAGCGTCGAATCGCTAATCGGCTCAATGATCCAGCGTTCGTCGAAAGGAAATTTGCTGCCGAGCCAATTCCCCAAGCGCGCACAGGCCCGATCGCCAAACCAGTCGAGAATCCCCGGCAGGTGTTCGGCATACTCTTCCGGATACATCGTCATCTCCCGCACATGCTCTTTGCTTCGCTCGGTCAATTCCTGATCCGAGTAGCGGATGAACCACTGGTCATCAATGCGTTGAATGACGACGGGATTACCGCAGCGGCAGATAACTTCTTCGCTCAGATCGTGAAAGATGTCCGCTTCTTTTCTCTCTAACAGCTCCGCTTTAACACGCTCTTTGGCCTCTTCGACTTTTACGCCGGCATACTTTCCGGCGTTCTGGCGCATTGTTCCCGTGTGATGCCCTCTCTTGTAGATCTCTTTCGTGGCCTCTTCCAGCTTTGGATCGTCGAGGGACGTAATGCCCATCTTCTCCACAATTTCTTTCGCAGGAAATTCTCCATACCCTTCCGTGGCAATGATGGGGATGGGATCGATCTCGGCAAAGAGATACTCTTTCAGCCCATACCGATGCGAGAGATGCAGATTGTCCTGCAAGGTCTTGAGCGCTACATAATCATACGGTGCATCGCTCGGCACGGATGTAACGATACCCGTGCCTACGGCAGGATTGCAGAACGATGCCGGCAATATCGGGATCTCCCGCTCGAAGCCCAGCGCTTTCACCATCTTTCCCAGCAGCTTTTTGGGATCAACATCTTCCTGCAGCAGCACGTCGTCTTTCTGGTACTGCAGTTTCTCCGCCGCCTGCCGGCTCATAATCCAGCGCTCGCCATCGACGGCAACGCGCACATAGTGCGCTTCCGGATTTATCCAAAGATTCGTCTGCCCAAAGATGGTTTCCGGGCGCAGGGTAGCGGCGACCAAAAAGTCATCGCCCAGCGCGAACTTCAGCAAGGTATATTCCTGCTTCTCAGCATTCCCTCCTTTTGAGATATCCGTTTCTGACGGATCGACGGCCACGGGCCCATGCACCGTGCAGGCCGTGGCAAAATATGGCTTCTGCACCAATAAATTCTTTTGCTGCAATTTTCTGAACTGCCAGTGGATGAACTTCTCGTAATCCGGAAAAGTCGTGCAGGTAAAGCGCTCCCAATCGCACAGGAAGCCGAATCTTTTCCAATAGTGATTCACATACACGTCGTTGAAGAAAGCAATGACTTCTTTTGGATCGGCAAGCTTGGAAATGGTCTTCTCTGGGCAGCCGTTTTTCCGGAGATAGGCAAGCCAGTTCTCATCTTTACTTTCCACTTTCTTGGCAAAAGCAATAGCCTGGTTGCCGGACGCATGCGTTCCTACGGGAAACAGCACTTCTTTGCCCAGTAATCGTTCGTACCGGCAAATGGCATCCGTGTACGAAAAGCCACGCATATGGCCGACGTGCAAATAGCCAGAAATCCCCGGATACGCAAAAATCATGAAGAATTTCTCTTTGTTTTTCCGGGCTTTGGCTTTACCCAGCTCCGCTTTCGCCCAGGTTTTCTGCCATTTGTCCTGGATTTTCTGCCAGTCGATCGTCATGAGAGCAAGAGCGGATGGCAGTTTTTAAAGATTGTTGTGGCAAGGCGTTAGTCTGTTATCCCGAAACTGCTTCCGCATACACTCTTTCAAACTCTGCCAGGAACTGCTGTGCCATAGCCTCGTCGTGGATAATAAGGATATTCTCATCGTTCCGCTCATCGCCGTTCTTCGTGGGGTTCATGGAGCCAGTAATGACCGTTTTCCCATCGATGATGAATACTTTATGGTGCATGGTGTTCTTATTGCCATCACGCAAAACGTCCACCCCCTGGAATTGCAGGCGCTGAAATTGCGAATCCTTGCTTATCTGCCGGACTTCCATCACCCCGCGCACGGCGAGGCCATCGGCATGCTTGAGCAGGAGAATGTTCGCAATGCCGGCATGCGTAAAAGAGAAAGCCATGAAAGAAATGCTTTCGGTTGCTTTCTTGAGCTCTTCTTTGATGCGGGCTGCACAGGAATCTTCCGGGCAGAAATAGTTTTCTATCAGGGTGCCATTAATATTCACTTTCGGGAATGGAACCGAGCTCCCCCGGCCAAACTGGCCATTCCAGAGCTCCTGAAATTCTGCTTCATAATTTTCGGCAAGTGTCTTCGACGAAATAACCAGGAGGTTGTTGTTGTTTTTGAAGAAGTCGTTTTCCGTCGGATTCGTGGAGCCGGTAATTACTCTTTTTCCATCAGCAATGCAGAATTTGTTGTGCATCAACCCATAACCTGTCGCTTTCCGGACGCTGCTGCCAGGCAGATCAGCCGCTTCTTTAAAATTGTCTTTATCGAAGACCAGCTGCACTTCTTTGGTGGCGACCTGCTGGCGGAAAGCCTCTTTCAGAGATGGCACATCTAGGTCGTACAAAGCACAGTGGAGCGTTTCTTTTACCTCGCCGATAAACTGAAGGAACTGCTTTTCACAATCTTCTTCTGGACAGAAGAATATGTCGAGGCTGCCGTCCTCGAAGGGCACCGCATTTGCATCGCTCTCCCCTAGGCTCCTAATATCCGAACGTGAAAACAGTTCAAAAGAGAAAAAAAAAAGTAAAACCAGGGCAATGGCCACCAGGGGAATAAGAGATTTCTTCATGCGAAAAGTAAAGCGCTCTTTTTCTGAAAGCCAAGCATTTTATAATCGATCATACCCTTGCATTTCGCAGAACTGCGAACAGGCTTCAGCCGTCCTTTGCCGTATCTTCTCATACATGGCGTTCGGCAAACCAATGTTGGGGAATCGTGCCAGCGATGTTATTTCTTCAACAGCTGGCAGACGAAGACCCTCAATTTCTTCATAGGCGTTCCATAACCAAGATCTCTTTACCAGATCTTCTTCCTTGCCAATAATCCCGGGAATCTGCACCAAAGAATGCGCGCCACCCTGATACGGCCGATCATCTAAGAGCGAGCTTATTGTGTCGATAGCGCCGACCAGCAGGTCATCAGGAGTCGCTTTCGGATTTCTCTGGTTCCACATCTGATGATGGTACTGCTGTTCCCGATGGAAATCTATGGCCGGCTGCACATACTGCCGGATGAATTCCGGATCGCTGCTGCGATACTGCACGGCTAATCCTGCAGCGACGTCCCAGCAAAACTTGTTGCCTTTGCCGACGATATCGTGCGGCCGCTGTGGATCTTTGTGCCCCGCATGGAGCTGCTGGAAAAAAAATTCTACCAGACAGCAATGCTTGAGCGTGCTTAAAAGCCAGGCCCGAAGCTCTTCCGTTGTCGGTGGCTGGATTGCTGAGCTTACCAAGTTGTTGAAGGGTTTCATTACTTCTTCTCGCGGTTCACTGCCTTCGCTCGTGCGCCCTTCTCGATGGCCGGGCTTTTCGGACGCCTTTGCCCCGCTGCTGCAGGCCACGCATTTTTTGCCCTGCCGAGGTCTTGCCGTGGAACACTCTGCGCAAGTGCTTCTTGGCGGTAATCCAGTTCAAAGAGGGATCTGCTCTTATGACAGGATGTTCCGGATCGACGAGGATAACCTCGTACCAGGCATATTTCCCGTCTTGGGATACCCAGTAAGAATTGAGAACGGTAAGATTCTCATATTTCCGATTAGCACGCTCTTCTGCGATGAGCTGATAGTTTTTTCGCAAAGAAAGCCGGGTACCAGAACGCTTTGACCTCCGTCCGCCACCATGAATCTGTGGCCGGGTATGGCCTCCGCGCAAGACGCGCTGCCGGACGATGATGATGCCTTGTTTCGCTTTATAGCCTAAAGAACGGGCCCGATCCAGCCGTGTCGGGCGCTCGACGCGCACCGTTGCCGGCTCTCTTCGCCACTCTAACAGGCGCTCCCGCCAGAGTTCAGGAATGGTTTCCTGCGGTTTTTTCCACGCTTCGCGAATATGCTGATAAACTCCCATTTTTGGCCTCCGTTATGCAGATATAGTTTTTTTCGTTATCGAGCGAGTTCAGGGAAGCCGCTCCCTACATTCTCGTCGAAGTGGAAATTGGAAGGTTGTTTAAAAAGGTTTCTTGGAATTCTGTGCGTTTTTACCAGCAGGGAAATTTTGCCAAAACGTAACGTATTTAAACTTACAAAATATTTCATCACGTACATATGGCAAAAAAGAGGAATGAAAAGTCTCTCAATTTTGATAATGGAAACCTGATACGCCATGCACACCACCCCATTTTCCGGCAAAAACTGACTCTTGGCCAGAAAGCTTCTGATGCTGTCGCACGATTTGGCGGCAGCTGGAGATTCATCGGCCTGTTTGGATTCTATATTCTCGTTTGGATGATCCTCAATACCTGGCTGCTCTTCAGGGAGCCTTTTGATCCTTTCCCTTTTATTCTGCTGAATCTCACGCTTTCGACTCTGGCAGCCCTTCAGGCGCCGATCATCCTCATGGCGCAAAACCGGCAGGCGGAACGTGACCGGATTGAAGCACGATATGATCATGCCGTGAATAGGAAGGCAGAACGGGAAATTCAGCGGCTGCAGAAAGATATTGATGCGATAAAGAGAATGATACGAAAATAATTTTCTGTTTGTTGAAAACAGTTTTTCGTCAAGGCCTGGGCTCTAACGCTTCTTCCATCTCGTAATACCTTCGTCATCCATCTTTTTTTTCCTCCACTCCATTTTTTCCACGTTCAAAACAGCTTTAGCCCATACGCCACAAACAGCGGCGCAAAGACGATGGCAAAAGTGTTTATCACTTTGATCAGGGCATTCAGCGCCGGGCCAGCGGTGTCTTTGAACGGATCGCCAACGGTATCACCGACGACTGCCGCTTTGTGCGCTTCGCTGCCTTTGCCACCATACACGCCAGATTCAATGTACTTCTTGGCATTGTCCCAGGCTGCTCCTGTGTTAGCCATGAACAGCGCCAGCAGCAAGCCAGAGAGAATAACGCCGATAAGCACGCCACCCAGCGCTTTAATGCCTAAAAGCATGCCCACGAGCAACGGTGCAGCAATAGCAATAATTGCCGGAACAATCATGTTCTTCAATGCTGCTTTCGTGACAATATCCACGCATTTCCCGTATTCCGGCTTGGCTTTGCCTTCCATCAGGCCTTTGATCTCTTTGAACTGCCGGCGGACCTCAACGACGATCTTATGCGCAGAACTGCCTACTGCACTCATGCAGATAGAAGAAAAGATAAACGGCAATAAAGCGCCAATGAACAAGCCCACGACGACGATAGGATCAGTCAAGGAAAAGATAATCTCTTCCCGAACCGCAGAACCAACTTCATGCGTAAAAGCCACGAATAACGCCAAAGCGCCCAGAGCAGCAGAGCCAATGGCATAGCCTTTTGTTACCGCTTTTGTAGTATTGCCCACTGCATCGAGCGCATCCGTGATTTTTCTGACGTCTTTGTCCAAGCCCGCCATTTCGGCAATTCCCCCTGCATTATCGGTTATGGGACCGTAACAATCTAAAGCAATGATCACGCCTGTCAGCGACAGCATAGCGACGGCAGCGATGGCAATCCCATACACGCCACCAAGAAGATATGCCGCAATGATGCCAGCACTGATGACGAGCACCGGCAGCAGGGTTGATTGCAAGCCGACGGCCAGGCCGGTAATGAGATTCGTTCCGGCTCCCGTAACGGAAGCTTCCGCAATCCGCTTTACCGGACGGAATTTGGTGCTGGTGTAATATTCCGTAATCACGTTCAGAAGAACCGTGATAACTAAGCCAACGAGCGCCGCAAAAAAGAGATTCAGGGAATTTCCGGTGTACCGGGTCACAAAATAAAAGCCCACGGCAGAAACGATACCCGCTGCCGCTAATCCTTTATAGAGTGCATGCATGATATTCTGGGATTTTCCCAAGCGGACAAACCAGGTTCCGATGATCGAGCCGATGATCGCCACAACACCGAGCAGCAGCGGATATTCAACCGCATTGCTCACCGCTGCAGAAACCGAGGGGATGATCGCCAGCAGCATGGCTGCCAGTAAGGTGACGACGTACGTTTCATACAGGTCGGCACCCATGCCGGCGCAATCGCCGACGTTATCGCCAACGTTGTCAGCGATAGTTGCCGGATTTCTCGGATCGTCTTCCGGAATTCCTTTTTCTATTTTGCCGACGAGGTCCGCTCCGACGTCCGCAGCTTTGGTATAAATGCCCCCGCCGACGCGGGCAAAGAGGGAGATTAATGATGCGCCAAAGCCCAGGCCTACGAGCAAGGCAGGATCACGATAAATAGTATAGAGAACGCTCACCGCAAAAAGGGCTAAGCCGACCACGGCCATGCCGGTAACAGAGCCGCCTTTGAACGCCACATCCAGCGCTTCTTTCAATCCTTTCTTGGCAATTTCGGCAGTCCGTACATTAGTGCGCACCGAAATGCTCATGCCGATATAGCCAGAGATGCCGGAGAGGATGGCGCCAAACAGGAATCCGACGGCAATAGGAGTTCCGAAAACCGCCCAGAGCAGGATCGTTATGCCGACGGCAAACAGCGCAATGGTCTTGTATTGCCGCGCCATATAGGCCATAGCGCCTTCTTTAATCGCCCGCGCGAT
>DATDWF010000014.1:0-8902 GCA_035289745.1 Candidatus Nanoarchaeia archaeon | reverse complement strand
CTCTATCCAGTAGTCGATGCGGAAGGGAAAAGTGGTGTTTGTGGGCTTTGGGATGAAATAAATTTTTTCCCCTTCGGCATAGAAGAGTGTCTCATTCATGGTTATAGAAAAGCCCACGTCGCAGGGGAGAGTTGCGGGATCGACAATGGAAACTGAAAAGTTGATGGTATTGTCAGTGGGATTATCTTCCTGGATGGTGCTTTCCACGATCGTCCCCCATATCATAACATTGCCGGGAGCCAGTGGAATGAAGCTGCCAGTATTAGAACGAGTGCTGCAGCCTATGGCTTTCGTGAAAGTGGCGTTTTTGAGAAGCTTTCCCGTCTCTTCGCGAATTGCATAAGCAATGGTAACATAATCTGTTTCATTGCAGGCTTTTGGAGCGATTTCAATGCGGAAAAGGTCGTCGTAAGAAACATTGAGGTAAAGGGGGCTAGTCAGATAGGGAGAAAGGATAATGTTTTCGGCTGCCGGTACATCTTCAGGCGGCGCTGGCTCTCCAGATGTTGGTGCTTGGTTCGGCAATCCCGGAGTAGGAGGGGCAGCTTTCCACGTGCCATTGATCAGCTGGAGGGAGTTTCCTTGTTTCGCTGTACTGAGATTAGTATAGTTTAGTGCAGTGAGTAGAGTGCCGTTGGGAAAGAACAAGAAAACCGTGTCTCCATCATCATTATTAAGACCCCTCCCAATCTTTGCAACAGAGTAGAAGGAGGCCTGAACACCTGTAAGGGTAGAGCCGTTTTCAACAATGAGTGCATAGCCGGAGGCATGAGCATGGAGTTCAGTAAGGTTACCTTTTTTCCCAGAGCGAGCAGTTTCATCAGCGATAAGATAGCCGCTCAAATTGTTGTAATCCCCCGTGAAGACTTCGACATATTCTTTCTCACTGCTATTTACTGGATCATACATAATTTCCGTAATAGTTATCTCTACGGCTTCTTCTTGTGCGTAACTCTCGGCAGAAAAAATAGCTAGAGAAAAGGTAAACAGAACTACCCATAGCAAAAACTCCCTCAAACCCCCCATCCCCAAGCCCCGAGAATAAGGCGCATATATATTTTTCGCTGCGTTTACTATTTTAGAATACTAAACAAAGCTTTTAAACGAACTTGCACTTAAGTACTTTTATGGGACTATTCTTTCGCAAGAGGCCGGCAGCTCCATCTTTCCCGCAGGGAGACCAGCGGGCGCTGCGCTTTCCCGTTACGCCGCCACCAGAACGCATCATCGAGCCGGAAAGAGTAAAAGAAGCTGCTGGGATTATACCGAGAAAGCCCGTAGCGGCGCCACCACAAATGAAAGTGAAAGCACCAGAGCAGGAGATGCCGATGCCGCCATCACACGCCGAACTATTGCCGGAAGGGCCACTGTACCTGAAAGTTGATGCGTATCAATGTGTTCTGGGCGAGCTAGATAGCCTGAAAGGAGACCTGAACGACTTTCGGGAAGTTTCGCACACCCTGGAAAAATCAGAATTGAATGAAGAATCCCGTTTTTCCGATCTCAAAAAGATGGTTCGGGCAGTCCATGATCGGCTCCTGGAAGTGGATGGGCTGCTCTTCAAAACAGAAAGGTGATACCAATGGAACGCATGCCCGTGTTTGTCAAAGTCGAAGAATACAAAGAAGTCTTGCATCTAATGAAGGCCATTCGCCGCAAGCTGGAAGAGGCGAAAGAAACCTTAGGAAAAGTGCATGAATTGAAGAATGAGGAAGACCACCAGCTGGACCTCTGGGAAAACACTTTGGTCGAGATTGAGAAGAAAGTCGATTTTATCGACCAGTCGCTCAATGAGCCGGAACAATACTAAGGCGTTGTGATATGGCAAAGCATCATCGGAAAATGCAGCATCGGGGCACGAGCAGCAGGGTTCATGCTGCAGAGCGCAGAGAAAAGAAAAAAGCGCCCGAGTACATGGTGCAAATCGCCGATCCCCAGATGCTCCGCAAGGGAATCTTAGAAACGTTGCGCGATGTCATTGTCTTCATGCAAGGGTATGAGCAATTCATCCGGGTGCAGCAGGAGAAAGTTGCTATCTTTAATTCTTTGAAAGCGGCGACCAAAGAGCTTTCCGTGCTAATTGATGGAAATTTGCACCGCTATTTTCCCAAAGGAGAGCTGCAGCCGATGAAAGTGGGCGGGCTGCAGGAAGAGATGAAATTGCCACCCCTCCCCAAAGAAGAGATGGAGGAAGAAGCTTCTCGTAAAGAGCCAGAGGAGCGGCTGGAAAAGAAGCCAGTAGAACGGAAACCGAAGAGCGACTTAGAGCAATTGGAATCGCAGCTGAAAGACATTGAGAAGCAACTGCAGAAAATACAGTGAGTAAGTTTATAAAAAAGTCATTTCTTTTTGAGTATGCGGATATAGACAAATGATTTACGTTTGAATGTCCGCTCGCGGACGTGTGCAAAGGTTTCGCCTTTGAACATCCGCTCATCTCATTCGCGGACGTGCCGGAGTGGCCAAACGGGATAGACTCAAGGCATTTGAGTGATGAGTGCTCAAGTGAGTGCAATGACTAAACTCATCGTAAGTCATCTATTGGCTTAGTGCCTACCCAGGTTCAAATGCAAATGAACTTTGCTCGAAAGTCCTGGCGTCCGCACCATTTCCTTTCGCTTGGGGGTTGATAAATGGCGAAGCCACTTATGCGCGGTGCCTACGCAGGTTCAAATGTTAAACCGCGTTTAACACACCAGAAAAACGCAGTTTTTGAAGCAAACATTTTTAAAGAAAAAAGATAAATAGAAAATATCACCGATTAACATGGAAGAAAAAATAACAGACCTTAAAATTAAGTTTGATGAGAGAACTTCTAAAACCCTAGACCACATTTGCCAAGAATTAGGCTGTGAAAGAACAGACGCAGTAAGGAACGCACTTGCGATATATGAATTTCTTGTTGAAAAGGTAGGAGAAGGAAATAAGATACTTTTTACAAAAGATGACCAAAAATATAAAATATTTGTTTCAGGTGGATACTTTGGGGGATATATGAATCTCCACCAATATGGTAAGAAACCCTGAAGAATGCCATACCTCTTAAACAGCTAACCCCTCTAAAAAAGAAACGCCCCTCTTTTCTCGCTTCCAAACCTTTTTAAAGAACGAAGAAATATTCTACCCAAAATAAAAAGAAAATCGGATAAAAAGAAAACAAAATACAGTGAGGTTTGATTATAATGCCAATTGAAATATGTGCCATCGGCGGCTATTCCGAAGTCGGAAAGAATTCTACCGCCTTAAAAGTTGATGACGAAGTCATCATTCTCGATATGGGGCTCCATATGGAGAACTATATCCGCTATACCGAAGATGAAGAGATCAGCGCGCTCAGCTATGAAGAATTGCTGCAGGTGAATGCAGTTCCAAATTATCATCTTGTCAAAGACTGGAAAGACAAAGTTATCGGCATTGTGCCGTCCCATGGGCATCTTGATCACGTGGGGGCGGCGCCTTTTGCGGCTTCGATGTTTCCGCAGGCGCCCATCATCTGCACGCCGTATACGGCAGAAGTGCTGAAAGGCATCATCCGCGATGAAAGGATGCGCCTTCCCAACAAGATCATCAGCGTGAATATGAATTCTCGCTACCGGCTGTCCAAGAATATCACACTGGAAATGGTGAATGTCACGCATTCCATTCCACATTCTGCGTTAGTGGTGGTGCATACGCCATATGGAAAAGTCATCTATGCCAATGACTACAAGTTTGACCGCCATCCGACGCTAGGGCAGCGGCCAAATTATGAACGGCTGGAGCAATTGGGAAAAGAAAAGCCCCTGTTGCTCATTATCGAAGCATTGTATCCGCATATCCATGGCAAAACGCCGTCGGAGTCCGTCGCCAAGCAGATGCTGGAAGATGTCATGCTCGGCGTGCAGGCCCAGGGAAAAGCCATGATCGTGACGACGTTCTCGTCCCACCTGGCGAGGCTGAAGAGCATCATCGAGCTGGGAAAGAAGCTCAACCGCAGGATTGTGTTCCTCGGCAGATCGCTCTCCAAGTACGTCAGCGCCGGCGAGCGAATCCAGCTGATAAATTTTGAAAAAGACGTGCAGCTGGTCAAGCAGCGGGACAAGATGGAGCGGATACTGAAAGACATTGACAAGCGTGGCAAAGAAAAATATCTACTGGTGGTTACCGGCCATCAGGGCGAGCCCAAAGCGATTCTTTCTCGGATGGTGGGAGGGCAGCTGCCTTTCCGCTTTGGAACGGGGGACGTTGTTATATTTAGCTGCGGGGTCATTCCCGTCGAGCTGAACAAAGAGAACCGGCAGCGCTTGGAGCAGCAGCTGCAAGCAGTGGGTGTGCGCATTTTCCGCGACATCCACGTGTCCGGGCACGCCTATCGGGAAGATCATCGCGATATGCTGAACCTGCTGAAGCCGCAGCACATCATCCCGTCGCATGCGGGCCAGGAGCACGCCCACAACATGGCGGGGCTGGCTGCTGAGCTCGGCTATGAGCTGAACAAGAATATTCATCTCATGGAAGACGGCAAGCGGTTTGTGGTGGTTGGGTAAGATTTTTTGAAGAGGATCGGAAGAAAGTCGTTGATGCTCTTTCCCGATGAACCAAAAAGAGTTCATCGTGAGGCTGAATGCAATGAAGCCTCACTAGAGGGAATTTTTATCAAATCTTTTTGCGAACGCAGTGAGCCAAAAAGGTTGCAACTAGCGAGTAGAACACAGCAAATCTTATATAGAACCCCTCGCTGAACGGCTTCTGAGGAATCTTGATGAAACTGGTCTTAGCCGATCCCAAATACTTCAAAGAAAGCGTCGCTATCATTTCCGATTTAGTTAGTGAAGTCAAATTTAAAGCCACGGTTGACGGGCTGGAAGTGGTGGCCATGGATCCCGCTAACGTAGCGATGGTCGTTTTCAAGCTGCTCAGCAGCTGCTTTACGCAATATGAGGTTTCTGGCTCGGAAGAAGTGACGGTGAATCTGAACCAGGTGCGCCAGATTCTCCGCCGAGCGAAGAATGATGATGTGCTGACCCTGGAAACGGAAGAAAACAAGTTCAAGATCATCCTGAAAAGTGCTACAAAACGGGCGTTTTCCGTGCCGGTCCTGGAAGCCGATGCCAAAGAGCAGCGCGTGCCGGAATTGCGGTTCCCGTTCAGTGTGGAGATGGATGCCCAGCAGTTTGCTGATGCCATTGAAGATGTCAGCGTGGTCGCAGAATCCGTGACGCTGTTAGGCGAGCCGGAGAAGCTTTCTGTGAAAGCGGAAGGGGAATTATCTAAGGCGTTCATCGAAATACAGCCCAATGAAAATACCTCCATCCGGGTTGACGGTGAGGAGAAGCACAAAGCCAAATATTCTTTGGAATACTTACGGAAGATGATTGCCGGCAGCAAGCTGGCGGACAGGGTGACGCTGCGCTTTACCAACGACTATCCGCTGCAGCTGGACTATAAAGTAGTGGATAAGCTTTCTTTGAGCTTCATTCTGGCGCCACGAGTGGATAATGATTGAAATGATATTTTTCACAAGCAACTTTGAAGAACTGGAACGATTACCAGAAGGAGTTGAACTTCTTGTCTTTGCAGAAGGATTGATGTGGGTTGAAATGGTTGGAGCTGCACTACGAAGAAACAACGTTTATCACTATACGGCTGCTGAGCGAAAAGACGAAGTTGAATTCTATGTTCAGAAAAAGCACCGCTCTGAGGTTGAAAAGACGGTTAAAAAATATTGTACGGATAAAGAGCAAGAGTATCGGGAGAGATACCGTCGAATGGGATATAAAATATAATCTCCGTGGAAAACCCTGCGCTTCTCATTGTTTGTCTCTTTCGCTCTATTTTTTTCTCCGACATGCAAAGCGGCAAAAAAGAGTTCTTTGCTTTTTTATAATGATTGACGAAAGTTATATATATATCTAACCTTTGTTAATCCTTATGAAGCTAATCATCCAGCAGCTTAAGAAACAAGCCCACCGGGATATTGCTCGGGCACAAGACATTATTGTAGAAGTCCTCTTTAGTTTAATCACTCCTGCGGTTATGCACGGGGGTACAGCCATCTGGCGCTGTTATCAGGGGAACCGCTTCTCGGAGGACATTGATGTGTATCTGCCAAAAGACTGCCCGAAACTCAATGAATTCTTTCAAAAACTCCAGCAGCTGGGATTTCGAATCGAAAAGAAAAAAATAGGGGAAAAAAGCCTGTTTTCCCAACTCACCCTGAATAGGGTGGCCGTGCGCTTTGAGGCAGTGTGGAAAACCGTAGATGGAATTCTTGGAGATTACTCCACAGCAGAAGGAAACATCATCCCCATCTACACTTTATCTCCTGAAGATTTGATCAAAGAAAAAGCCCAGGCCTATCTGAAAAGATGGAAAATACGGGACCTTTATGACATTATTATACTTTTGCGAGCAGTAAAAGATCCCGCAAAAGTACGGCCGGATCTGCAGCGGCTGACTATGGCTTTTCAAAAGCCGGTTGATGAGCCGGAATTGGCTATCCTTATTCTCGAGGGGCTGGTGCCCTCGTCACAAAAGATGATTGATTATATCAAACGGTGGCCATAGCATGGGAAAGCAAAAATACCAACAGGCAATAGGGCGGCTCCTGGCCAAAAGCCCGGTAATAAGCTTTGCTTCTCTGGAGCGGCTGATTGCGGGTAAAAAAGGAGTGAAAGGATACGGAAAGCAGCTGGTCCATAATCTGGTGCGCCAAGGAAAACTAAAGCCTCTGACAAAAGGATGGTATACAATCCATGATGAGGCTTCTTTAGCGGTGTATTGCTTTCAGCCGGCGTATCTGGGATTGCAGGATGCCGTCAGTTACCACGGCCTCTGGGAGCAGGAGACTATTCCCATCATCCTGACGACGAAAAAAGTGCGGCGGGGAATACGGAAAGTGCTGGGAAGCAATGTGCTGATTCGCCATCTTGATCCCAAATATTACTTTGGCATTGAGCCGAGTGCAGACCACTTTGCTGTGCCGTATTCGGATAGGGAAAAGACGCTTATTGATCTGGTATATTTTAAGCAAGGGATCAGTCATGCGGTCCAAAAAGAATTCAAGAAAAAGGTTGACCAGAAGAAATTGAAACACTATCTTCAGCCCTATCCGCATTCATTCCAAAAAAAAGTGCTGAAGATGATGGGATGATATACTGAAAGACAGGCATCATAAACCAACCGAACTTTCTGGTTGCTATGGTCTGGGAAAGCCAGTTTTCAAGCGCGCACGCCTGCGGCGCTTTACCGCACACAATCCACTGAAAAATTACGCGCGGCGCCCTGCGGGCGCATCTGACGACGGGGCTACCCGGAGGAACGAGCAGCAAAGGTTCAGGTTATTGTTGCCATACGCGACCGAGTTGTCGAAGAGGTTTTCCACAAACAACGCCCGTAGTTCATCAGTCGTAGTCCAGCTGCGGAGAAAGAAACCCATGCCCTTTGTTAGATCGTATTTTTTCAAGAGTAAAGAGAATACGATATCGGCATATTCTTTCAGCAAATCTTCGTCTTCCTCAACTGCGGCGAGCCAGTACGGATCATCAATAACCTGGCTTTTCTCCAACGAACTGCCATGCGGATGCCGGCTTCGGTCGAGCTCATAGCCGTCAAGAGAAGCATAGGAAACGGCTAGGAAACCGTCGGAAAAGTCTGGAGCGATGGCAATAAGCGGCTCACAGGGGGAAATAATTTTCATCATATCCGTTCCGGCTTCATAGGCGGCGCCCGTACAAGAGTCTAGGAAGTGATCAAAGAAGCGCAAACGGTCAGCCAGAGAACGCTTGGCGCCGGAAGCGTCATGGTGAGTACCGAAGTCGGTGACGCGCGCTAGAAGGTTTTCGCGGAAAGTGAAAGGGCGATAGACGATGATTCCGTCGGCCCGAGTAAATGTCCGATGCGGGCTGTTTGGTTCGTTCTTACAGGTTGCCTGCAGTGAGTGGACTCCTTGGGCGTACGAAGAAGTTTTGGGCATCAAAATAAGCTCGCCACCAAAGCTGCCACTCCCGCTTCGAGAATGGCGTTCTGCTTTTTCCTTCACTTTTTTAATCACTTCTTGCACCGTTTCTGGTTCCTTTTTTGAAAGTTTTATTTTCTTTCCGGTGTATTCTTCAAAGAGCTGCAGAGGAACCTGCTCTTGCTCCAGCACTTCGATGAGCGGTTCATCGCTGAGCTGGTCCCAGCCCCTCGCTTTCACACATTCCTGAAAGCTGAGCTTGTAGAGCAGTTCTAGGTCATCTTGAGGGGTACCAAGAACTTTATAGTAAGTGCTTCGCAAGCGGGAACATTCAGCAGCCATAACACCATCGAGCTGCGCTAGGGGAAGGTTTTCTATACCTTCTGCGTGCAGGCGTTCATTAATAGAACCAAACCGCCGTTTGGCATATTCTTTGATATCGGCTTCCGCTCGTGCCAGAGTATTGTCAACATAGGCATGAAGGTAGGTATGAACCAGCCGCTTCCAGAGAACAGGATCACCGCTGGCTTGGGAAGCATTTTGCCACAGGAAATCATCAGCTTCCATGCCCGACGGCTTGGCACGATTCTTCAAGCCCAGCTCGGCTGCTAAGTCTACCTGCGTGAAATACTGGCGAAGAATGCCTTCCAGAAGCTCAGCAGAGGCCACTCCCCGATATTCGTCAGGAATGAGGCCTTCAAATTTCGGCCGCTCATAGGCATACACATTCAGCCGCAAAGCTTCAATAATTTTTTCAGCACTTTCGGCAGTAAGCGCTACGGTGTCCAGAAAACTAGGAGGCAGATCAGTTTCTATGGGAAGAGTGGCAATTGCCGCTAAGAGTTCAGCGTCGGAATGCAGTTGCAGTTCAATCATAAAACGCTAAAAAGAGGGGTTATTTATAAGCTTTGCGTATAGATAATTACTTTTAAGTAGGGACTATTGCCGCAAAAAGCTTCCTAAGGG
>DATDWF010000013.1:0-5794 GCA_035289745.1 Candidatus Nanoarchaeia archaeon | reverse complement strand
CTGGTGACCATGGAAAAGTCTGGAGAGGTGAGCAAATATCGGGCGATCATGCTTTTTCCCGTTCCCGATTCGCCAGTAAGCGTCACAAGGACCATGCGTTACTGCAGAGAAAAAGTGTTTAATAGGTTTTTGGTTCACCGGGCTCTGTCCTAAATGGAGGTTAGCAGCATAAAGTCGAGCCACCTCGAATGTACTAGTGAACCGACAAGGGGGAAGTCCCATACGGGGAATGTCGGTTCTATTTTGTAGAAAACGAATGGCGAGAAGCTGCTAACCCGAGCGAAAGCAAGATTTAGGACAGAGCCGTTCACCGGCTCACATACGCATTTCCGTCGATAAAAAAACGCCATTCCAGATGCTGGGCATCCGTAATGCCGATGCGGGAGCTCGTGCCGATCTTTCCAACAACGGAGCCGTCGTCAAAGATTTTTACCCGTTTTCCCAGCGGCAGGCCATTGAACCGTTTGTCGATGCCAAATGCCGAACACAGCTTTCCCGGCCCGCTGCAGAGATGTTTCAGCTCTTCCATCCCCCTTCGATTCTGCATGGCGGCGATTCCTGAAAGCGGCTCCACCGCTCGGATAAGAACCGCACCGGCTTCGTCTTTCTCCGTCGTGAAATTCAGGCACCAGTACATCCCGTAAATCAGGTACACGTAGACGTGGGCAAACGTATCAAACATCAGCGCGCTGCGTTCCGTCCGCTTATACGCATGCGAGGCCGGATCTCTGCCGTACGCTTCCGTTTCCACAATCCGGCCGGAGCAGCCGTTGACGGAGATGATTTTACCGAGCAGTTCCCGAGCCACGGTAATCGTATCGCGGGCAAAAAATGCTGAGGAAAGCTCTGGCATGAGAAAGCCATAAAAAGAGGGGATTAAAAAAGTTTCCGGGGGATATTCCCTACATCTGAAACTTTACATAAGAAGTATCTTCTTCCTCTTCCTCATCATCATCGTAAATCTTAATGACTACTTCGCCACGCTGCTCGACATCTTCTCTTTCTTTTTCCTCGGAACCCCGCTCTCCGGGCCGGTATGGCAAAGGAAGCGGAAGCTCTAAAGGCACCTGCACTTCACGATATTGCTCTTTCTGCCTCTCTCTCTTCAGAAATTCTTTTATCACAACAGCTTCAATACTATCGCCCATCTAACAGGAAGGAAAGGCATTGAAATATATAAAGATTGTGCGGGTTTTGAGCCTATTTTTGATTTATTCCGTCACCACCACTGCACACGCCCCTTTTCGGCATTCTATCTCTCCTTGCCCGCAATCCAGCGTTCCCGGTTCGCAGACGGCGGTGCACAGGGCTTCAGAACAGTCCGGCTTATACTCTTGATTCACTGCATCCCGCGCATGGCAGCAGGATGCCGGAACACAATCCGCAGCAGAAGAACAGGATTTTTCTGGAGAGATGGGAGTGCAGCCAATGATGAAAAAGAGAATGAACAGTAATAATCCGAAAAAATACGTTTTCATCTTTGACCAATCACTCCGCAACAAACTCCTGTTCATATCCCAACCGCTCATTCATCTCCCCCCGGAGATTCTCCTGCAGCAGCCTCGGTACTTCTTTTCGAGGATAATTTGCCAGCAGCCAGGAGAGTTTTACTAAAGCGGTATTCGCCAGCATATCTTTTCCGGGGATAACGCCCAGCTGCAGCAAGTCTCGCCCTTTGTCATAGACGTTCATATTCACGCCGCCAAACAGGCATTGCGTCGTCATCACTACCACACAACCGGAATCGATCACTTTTTTGAGTGCCGGATAGATTTTCTTGTGAATGGCTGCTTGTGGATTCGGCACCTGCCCGGGAGTATGTCCTAATCCGGTGCCTTCGATGACCAGCCCTTTATAGCCCGTAAAAAAAGAAAACTGCTCCGGAAACATATTCACATGAATTTTCAGCAAGCCGACTTTGTCTTCCATCTTGGGTTTGAGCACGAGCTGCGCAGCACGTTTGGGATAGTCTTTCTCCAAAAACTCAATTTTTCTTGTTTTGTAGTCGATATGGGCAAGCGGTTTTGCATTGATGAATTTGAAGGCATCTCTTCGAGAAGCATGCAACTTGTAGGTCTTGCACGCTGGTAGAATAACGCAAGCATTATCTGCAGACGATTCATGCATGCAGATGGCAACGCCGCAAAAATCCGTTTTCGTGACGAACTCCGCTGCGCAAATGAGATTCATGGCCGCATCGCTGCTGCCACGGTCCGAAGAGCGCTGCGCGCCGACAAGAACAATCGGCACCGGACTTTTCTCGACGATGAATGCTAAAGCAGCCGCTGCAACGGCCAAATTATCCGTCCCCATGCCGATGATAACGCCTCGGACACCTTTTTTAACGTGTTTCTCGATGGCTTGGGCAATCAGAGAGAAATGAGCAAAACGCAGATCATCGCTCCACATTTGGGCAACCAGCTCTGACTCAATGTTTGCAATCTGCTGCAATTCGGGGAACATACTAACAAGCTCAGCGGGCGAGAAACTCGAAACCACGCCGCCGGTGCGGTAATCCACTTTGGAAGCGATCGTCCCGCCGGTATGCAGGATAGCAATGGTCGGAAGCCCGGCTCGCTTGGCGAGCTTTTCTGATGCAGGCTTTTTCAGGATGGCCTTTTTGAGAAGGGTTGTTTTTAAGACCTCTTTCTTGGGGAAGCCCAGATTATAGCCATTATCAAGTTTGATGATAACCGTGTCTGAAGCAGGGCTGGGCATCAGCAGGCCTTCTTCCGTCCTTTTTTTGGTCGTTATGGTAACACGATCGCCGGGCTGAGGAGCCATGGAAGGACTCAATTTCTTAAGATTTAAATAGGTTGTGCTTGGAGAAGACAGTAGTGGCAGAGGTCGAGGAGCATAAAAAAGAGAACGGTGAAGAGCATCTCAAAGAACTTCTGGCAGCACTATCTACCCGCCAAGCCTTTCCCCACCCTACCAGCAATATCTCTTCGATTACGACGGCAGCATCCCTGGTCTTTCTTACGGGGGAGAGAGCCTATAAAGTCAACAAGCCCGTCAATTTCGGCTTTCTAGACTTTTCAACACTAGAAAAACGCAAAGAGCAGTGCGAAAAAGAACTCGATTACAACTCCCTCCTCTCTCCTGAACTGTATCTAGGCGTTCTTCCCATTACCAAGGAAAAAGACGGCAGCATTCGGGTACAGGGCTCTGGAGAGATCATCGAATATGCTATCATGATGAAGCAAATGGATCCGGAAGCTACCCTAAACAAGCGGCTCAAAAGGGGGAATATCGGAGCTAGCCATATGCAGCGCCTGGCTCAGAAAATATTCGCCTTCCACCAGAAAGCACCTAATGGCGAAGAGATCAGCTCTTTTGGCAGCATGCCGAGCATCCAGTTTAATTGGGATGAAAATTTCCAGCAAACCGAGAAGTACCAGCCGCAGTGCATCCCGGCTGAAGATTTCTTTTTCCTGCAACAGAGAGTGAACACGTTCATCAAAAGCCATGTAGCTTTATTCAAAAAACGGGTGCACCAGAATAAGATCAAGCACTGCCATGGCGATTTCCATTCGGCAAATGTGTTTGTGACTGATGACGATGTACATATCTTTGACGGCATTGTCTTCAACCAGCGATTTCCCTGCTCGGACGTTATTGCGGAAATTGCTTTCATGGCGATGGATTTGGAATTCCACGGAAAAAAAGAGCTTGCCAAACAGTTTATCGAAGAATACGAAAAGCTGAGTGATGATAAAGACGTCCCCAAACTGCTGAATTTTTACAAATGCTATCGGGCGTACATCCGAGCGAAGATCGCCTGCTTTACGTCGGAGGATAAGAATCTAACGGAAGAAAAAAGAACAGAGATGATACAACAGGCAAAACAATATTTTCAATTAGCAAAACAGTATGCAGCAGCTCTTTAGGCGAGGCGAAGAACTTTCTCTATTCGTATTTCTCCATCTTTTCTAAAAGCATCTCTTTTACCTGCGGGTAATTCTCCGGCGTGACATCATAGTCCAGCGTAAATCCCCCACCATTCTCGCGGCCGCCGCCACCCAAGCTCCGGACAAAAGGTACGACGGGAAAAGAAGAATCTTCGCAGATAAAGATCAGATGATTCCGCACCGGCGGCTTGAAAAGGCAAATAAAAATCTCAGCAATGTCCCGGTACTGCTCGCGCAGATAGCTCGGCCCGGGCTTGGGTGAGAGCAGCGGTGAAGCATAGCCAAAAACAATCTGTCGATCATCCTGTGAGATAACTTGCACGCTCTCCGTAAGCTCGGCATACGCTTGGCTTTCCCGGCGAATAAAAGCAGCAAGGTGCTCTTGCCATTTTGAAGAGAGCTGCATCTGCCGATCAAAACATTTCTCGTCACGAAGGTCGCAGGCCAGATCGAGAAGGCAGCCGTAGTCCATCGTTTCATTGGCGAGAGCAATAATTCTCTCTAAACCGTTGCCCAGGCGAACCGCAGCCGGATCATGGAGGGAGCCAGGATAATCGCTGGCTTGCGCTACTCTCCCCAACATTTTCTCATAGGGATGGCCTAAACAGAAATAGTGGGCCACCAGCAGGGATGCGCACTTGTCTTTATGGTACTGTACGGTTATTCCTTGCTCGATCAGCTCTTGGTGGTGTGCTGCCGTACTGTCGTGATGGTCAAACCAATGCAGAGTTTTTCCGGAAACTAATTGTTCCAGAAGGGCACTATCCCCATCTCTTTGCAGCAACCGATCATTGATGGACAGGTCTGCGACATAAATTGCTTTATGCGTTCTGGCTTTTTCAACTGCTTCCTGAAAGCTTTCAACCAGCCGGTCATAGCGGACAAAGATGTGGTCTTGCGGATCTTTATCATCGATGAGAAGAGCCCGCTGCAGCAAAGCGCGGGAAATCAGGCCGTCCGGGTCCTCCGCATGCGCAATGACCAAAGGGTTCATGGAAATTCTCAGATGTTGTTAGGGATTAAGAAAAGATCATGCTTGACTTCACTATTGTTCTTATTTATCCAAGAACAAAATCCACATTCTTCAGAGGGGGCGGGGATCTTTGCTTCTAAAACTTTAAGGGCCTTCTTAAAAATATTCTCGGCGTTTTTGATATTGACTTTAATCTTGACTAAATCAGTATTAAAACAAACATGGCCGCTCTCTTCAACCTGGTGAGGATGATAAAACAATAGATATGTATAATCTTCTGTCTCATAACCATTTTTTCTTAGAAGAAAATTGTAAATATCCATTTGATCCTGATAATGCTCGTGGGTATCTTCTTTTAATGGGAAGCCTCTGGTTTTGTAGTCCAAAACAATCAATTTCTTCCCTTTCTTGAGAAGATTATCGATTGCCCCATGAATAAGATTGCCCCTTTTGTCTGTCCATGGAATGCCTTTAAAGTTGCTTCTCCAGACTTTCAGCAGTTCTTCGTCATCAAAAAGCTTTACTTCTCCATTTAATTGTTGCAGTTCTGGAGGAAGCTCTCCCTTTTTCATAAATCGGTCAAAGTGTTCTTTGAGAATTTTATCCATTCCACTGGGTAAAGAGGGAAATATTGAATCTGGACGTTTAATGTTCTTGTTGAAATTGAGCCAGAAGCATCTAGGGCAATCTTTCAGTAAGCTTAGGCTTGAGGGGCTGAATTTGTAGGTCATTTTTGCGTCAACTCTTGCGTCAACCATTACGTCAACCTGTTTTTATCTTTTTGTTTTAATAATTTTTTAGTGACTCTGTCAAAATCTGATTCGAATAATTTATCTTGTACAATTCTGTATTTTTCAAATTCTGTTTCTGCAAATCCTTTTGCAATCTCTGCGGTTATTTTACCAGCGTT
>DATDWF010000012.1:0-4786 GCA_035289745.1 Candidatus Nanoarchaeia archaeon | reverse complement strand
GGAGAAGCTGAAGCACCAGCGTAATGTGGTTTCTGAAGAGATCAACCAAGCCAAGAAGCAGAAGAATGAGCCTCTTGCCCAAAAGAAAATCCAGCAGATGCGGCAGGTGGTGGAAGACATTAAGCAGGGAGAGTATCAAGCACAGGAATTCCTGCAGCAGCGCGACCAGTTACTGAAAAAAGTAGGCAATGTTCTGGATAAAAGCGTTCCTGCCGGAAAAGACGAAACGGAAAACAAAGAGCTCAAAAGATGGGGAAAAATTCCCAGACTCACCTTTCCGCATAAAGATCACATCGAGCTGGGCCTGGCACTCGATCTGGTCGATCTCGATACCGCAGCCAGCACGTCCGGAGCCCGGTTTTATTACCTGAAGAATGAAGCCGTCCTGCTGCATCTGGCTTTGCAGCGGTTTGCCATCGACATGCTCGTGAAAAAAGGCTTCACGATGGTTTTTCCGCCTTTTATGCTGAACAAAGCCGCTTTAGAAGGCGGTGTTAATCTCGCCGAATTTCAGGACACCATTTACAAGATTGAGGGTGAAGATCTGTATCTTATCGGCACGTCTGAGCATCCCCTGGTTGCTTTAAAGAAAGATCAACTGCTTCGAGAAGAAGAATTGCCATTGAAAATCGGCGGTATCAGTACGTGTTTCCGTAAAGAGGCAGGAGCGCATGGTCGGGATACCAAAGGCGTGTTCCGCGTGCATCAGTTTGATAAAGTGGAGCAGGTGGTGTATTGCCTGCCTGAAGATTCGCCAAAATACTTTAAGGAGATACAAGCGCTTACGGAATCCATTTTCCAGAAGCTGGGGATACCGTACCGTGTCGTTGCTATCTGCAGTGGCGACATCGGCAATAAGCAATCGCTGCAGTATGATATCGAAGCCTGGCTACCCGGGCAGAACGACAAGAAAGGCGCTTATCGAGAGGTCACTTCTTGCAGCAACTGCCTCAATTATCAGGCCGTGACGCTCAATACGAAAGTACTCCGCAAGGATGGGCGAAAAGAGTACGTGCATCTGCTGAACAATACCGCTTTAGCGACGCCTCGCGCGCTCGTTGCAGTCCTTGAAAACTTCCAGACCAAGCAGGGCACCGTCAAGATTCCGCGAGTGCTCTGGCCGTACATGGGCGGCGTGAAAGAGATCGGGAAGAAAAAAGGACAGAAAGGAAAAACAGTGGCAGCGAAGAAAAGAGCAAAACCCCGCAGGAAGAAGCAGGGCTTACACCCATGAACGAAATCGAAGTAAAAATTCTTGAAGTCGATGTTGCGGGTATCGAAAGAAAATTGCAGCAGTTTGGTGCAGCGTGTGTTTTTGATGGAGAGGTAGCTGCAGTTTACTTTGATTTCCCCGATGCTTCTTTAGACCAGCAGCAGAAAGTGCTGCGCCTTCGGCGCGTTGGAAAAATGACCGAATTGGCACTGAAAGTTCAGGAAGATACAGGTGATGCTGAGGCAAAAATCCGGCAGGAATATCAGGTTCTCGTCGGCGATCCGGAAATAACCCGGCAGATTGTAGAGGGGCTGGGATTGCGTGAGACGCGCTCTATACAGAAACACCGCCGGTCGTACTGTGTAACTGATCCGGCAGCCGGAGCGGTTCACTTTGAGCTGGACACGTTTCCAAAAATTCCCACTTTTCTGGAGATTGAAGCGCCGACGCTTGACGAGGTGTATCGGTACGTTGCTCTGCTCGGCTTTTCCCGGGAGGACGCCAAGCCCTGGTCATTTGTGGATGTGCTGCGGCATTACGGCCTGATGGCATAGAACAGCAAGCATAACGGCATTTCTTTAATCATAGACGGTGATATTTTTGTACCACGTCTGGTCTTTTCTGAGAAAGAAGTTTCGCTGCTTAAATCCAAAACGTTCTGCCGTGGCATCATAGATAGCAACGGCCCGTTCTAATGGTAAAGAACCACTTTTTCTCCAAGCATTGTCATAGCCGCTCTGGATGCCCACTTTGCTAAATCCCAACCGAGGTGCAACTTGCAGCACGCACTCCACTAGCAATTTCTTCCAATCGAGCGGTTCCAGGCCCCAGCTGGCTCCTTTGCCGATCTCTTTTCCTTGTTCATCGACGAGTATGGGCTTGACCCCTTGGAGTTGATAGATGGCGAGCGTTTTTGCCGAAAGAGGGAGGATGCCCGCTACTGCGGCCGGAGCATGATTCCAGAACAGGGCGATGGCCATTGGGACGTCGAGGTACACAGAAATTTTTTGACGAGTCCCTTCCGCGATCCTATCACGCCATCTGTCTACATATCCTCGACAATTTTCGCGTGCATGAAATGACAGCAGGCTGTATTCACCACACCGTTCTTGGGAAAAAGCTCTGCCTTCTTTAAGATTGCTTTGGATAAAAGCTTCTGTGTCCAGAGAAGAGAGAATGGGGGAAAGAGCATCAAGGCAGTTTGCGATAGTAAAAATGGTTTCTCGGGTATAAAGTGTCGGTGGGCTGGTGGTAGCAAATTCGGCTGCCGTCGTGCTGGCTCGAACCATCGTTCGCTTGTTTTTTCCGGTGAGTTTTTGCACGTCATCATCACTCCATTCGTAAGTGAAAAAATATTTTTCTTTCTCTGCAAGCAGCCACAGGAAAGTATCCTCGCTGAACTCTCCATAGATAGTTTCCGGGGGAAAGAAGTGAAGGAGGCAAGCCAGGTCAAATTCTTTCCCTTTTTTCTTCAAAGCGTATAACGACTTCAGGGAGCCATTGAGCGATCGTATTTCCCGGAGTTCCCGGAGAACGTCGGGGATCGTCCTGTTTTTGCAACGTCCTATCCTTTCTTTAGCAGCGTGATACGCGTCGGGAGAAGCCTCCAACAGTTCTTCCAAAGTTCTTATGAAATGCATAATGACGCTCTTTTTGAGTGGTTTTATAAATCCTCCCATCCCCTAACTACTTTACAGTGATTCTCCGTCCGCACCGCAACGTTTAATAAACTATTTTCTTTCTCTTTCCCTATGCCTCAACGTATCGTCGCTTTGGATTTCGCCGGAACCCTTATTCGTGCAGCAGTTATCGAAGAAGCGAACAAATTCCGGGCCAAGATTCTGAAGCGCTCCCTCCCCAAAGCGGAAGAACATGCGCATCCCGACACGCTGTACCAGGTGAACCGCGAGTTTGTGGAGTTGCTGACGGGAATAACACCGAGCATGCGCCTCCAGTACACCACGAATGCGAAAGAAGATATAGAGCTTTCCGGAGAAGCCGTGCAGAACCAGATTGCTACGACGCTATTTCAGATCGGCATGTTCATGGCAGCGAAGAAATACCGGCAGGAAATTCTGCCGGAAGGCATGCTCAAGCAATTGCAGCGGATTCAAGAGCTCGGCTACAAACTTGCCATCGTTTCCGGCGTGCGGACGGACATCATTTCCGGCATGCTGCAGATTGCGGAAATTCCGCTGGAATTCGATTATATTTTTGGCCAGCCGCCGATGCTGGGTGTACCTGCAGAAGAGCAGCTGCGCAGGCTGCAAGTGGAGCATGGCCGCGTTTTCTTCTTTATCGGCGATAAAAAGAGCGATCTGCAGGCGGCCAAGAAAGTAAAAGCGCAGGCGGTCTTTGTCACCTGGGGGCATGCTTCCGGCGGGGAAGCGAAAGTGGCGGATGCGGTTGTTGAGGAGCCAGAAGATTTGGAAGAAGTTGTTTTGTGAGCAATATCTCATTCATTTTTGACATTTTTTCTTACACAACTTTAATATAACCTAAACTTTCTTTCCGTCCCATGCCCCTCTTTAAAGAGATGCTCCGTTCCGGGGAATCATTGTTCCGTGATACCGTCATGCTGGATTTTGATTTCCAGCCAAAAGTGATGCAGTACCGGGAGAGTGAGCAGCAGCGCTTTGCCATCGCTATCCGCCCTTTGCTGCAAAGCCAGACGGGCCGGAACCTGTTTGTGTACGGCGCCCCGGGCATCGGCAAAACGACGGCCTGCAAGCATGTGCTGCGGGAGCTGGAAGGAGAGACCGATACCGTTACCCCGCTGTACGTGAATTGCTGGAAAGAGAATACGACCTACAAAATTTTCTCCAATCTCTGCGAGCAGCTCGGCTTTGCTTTTCTCCAGAACAAGAAAACGTCGGAATTATTTGCGCTGATCAAGAGCAAGCTGAACAAGCAGAGCGCCGTGTTTGTGTTTGACGAGATCGACAAGCTGGAAGAGACGGATTTCCTATACACGATTCTGGAAGACATTTACCGCAAAGCCATTTTCCTGATCACCAACTATCGGGACAGCTATACAAATTTCGACGAGCGCATCCGCAGCCGGTTAGCGCCGGAATTCCTGGCTTTTCGTATGTACAATGAGCAGGAGATTGCCGGCATTTTGCGAACCCGGCGGGATTACGCTTTTGTGCAGGGCTGCTGGGACGAAGAAGCGTTCAAAGAACTTGTGGAAAAATGCACGGAAATCATGGATGTGCGCGTGGGCCTGTATCTGATGCAGGAAGCGGGCCGGATTGCAGAAGAGAAAAGTGCCCGGCAGATCACGCTGGTGCACGTGGGGGAAGCAGTCCGCAAGGTGGATGATTTTCACATCAAGCCCAAAGAAGACCTTGATGATGAGACGCAGGACCTGCTGCAGCTGGTGAAAGGGCAGAGCGGGCTGAAGATGGGAGAGCTTTACGATGCATATACGGCCTCGGGAAAAGACTTGAGCTACAAGAGCTTCCAGCGGCGGATTGCCAAGCTGCATGATGGCCGGTATATCCGCACGGAGAAAGTTTCCGGCGATGGCGGGAATACGACGTTGGTGCATTATGCCGTCGAGAAGAAGCT
>DATDWF010000011.1:0-2409 GCA_035289745.1 Candidatus Nanoarchaeia archaeon | reverse complement strand
GACTCTTTTCAAGAGACTCTTAAATCCATTGACTTGGAATCTTTGCTTCGGAACAATGTGAAAGAGGGCAGAACACTTTCCCAGCAAAAAAGCGGGGCATACTTCCTTCGTTCGTTGCATGCCAGGGAGAATTGCCGGGGGTATGTGAATGAGTGGCATCATAAGATAGTAGAAAAAAATCCCCGCCAAAAGATTTCTGTGTACTTAGACGTTCCCATGGCTCTTTCTCTCTTCTGGAACGATGCGCCGGCTGCAGTCGCCGGAATCCTTCCCGTTTCTCCGGAAACTCTCGTCATCTATCAACTGCAAGGGGTCAAACCAGTGATCATCAATGAAGAAAGAAAAAAATTGAGCAAGGGGGCAACCTGGGGCCTGGAACCGCTCGACTGGAAGAAGCTGTTGGTAGAAAGTGTGCTGCACGTGGCAGGTGAGTTTGGATTTACCAAGGTGGGCATCCAAAGCGGCTACGATAACGTTTGGAGAAAATGTGGGGGATTGCCACTGGAACGTGCGCTTGCCATCTATGATAAAACTGCTCAGCGCATGGGATTTAAGCAGCGGAGTTTTCTCAGGAAGAATAAAGACCGGGCATGGTATAGAAACAGTACAAATTATGGATAAAGTGCCTTTCTGCAGAGTAGTCTGCTATGCTTTCCCGTAATGCCGCAGCACGTCTGCAAACGACCAGGGCTTGGCATCCTCGCGGGAAAAGCCGAGCAGAGCAACGTACCGATACACCTCGTCGAGCGTGGGCGCTTCAATTTCCAGAAAAGTCGGAATGTCAGGGAGCGTATCCAGCTCAAAGTGAACAGATCCGGCGGCAGGATAAGTTACACAGTAAGAACGGCGGTGTTTCTGTACAGAGCGCGTCTCACGCAATCCCAGCCCCTCTACAATCTGCCGGGTTATTTCCGGATCGCCGACGAGAACCTGATATTCCTTCCTGATTTTTGCTTCAGCATCGTCCGTATCATCTTTAACTTTCAGCGCCAGTTCGGTCATTTCTCCAACGCGCCGAAGGCGCAGCACTTTCTGCTGCTGGTGCAGAGAAGCATCGGGAAAATCAAAGTAAACAGCTGCCACCTCTCCATCAAAAACGCATGCTGCGCCAAACTGCTGCAATTTTCTTTCGATATCTGCAACATCGACTTCAAGAATTTTTACTTCGATTTCGTTCATGAATGTAAGCCCTGCTTCTTCCTGCGGGGTTTCGCTCCCCTCTTTGCTGCCACCATTTTTCCTTTCTGTCCTTTTTTCTTCCCTATCTCTTTCATGCCGCTCATATACGGCCAGAGCACTTTCGGAATCTTGACGGTGCCCCGCTTGGTCTGGAAGGTTTCAAGGATTGCAACAAGAGCGCGAGGCGTCGCTAAAGCGGTATTGTTCAGCAGATGCACGTACTCTTTTCGCCCATCCTTGCGGAGGACTTTGGTATTCAGCGTGACAGCCTGATAATCCAGGCAATTGCTGCAGGACGTCACTTCCCGATAGGCGCCTTTCTTGTCGTTCTGCCCAGGCAGCCAGGCTTCGATGTCGTACTGCAGCGATTGCTTATTGCCGATGTCGCCACTGCAGATAGCAACGACACGGTACGGTATCCCCAGTTTCTGAAAGATGGATTCCGTAAGCGCTTGTATCTCCTTAAAGTATTTTGGCGAATCTTCCGGCAGGCAATACACCACCTGCTCCACTTTATCGAACTGATGCACGCGGAACACGCCTTTGGTGTCCCGGCCATGCGCCCCGGCTTCTTTGCGGAAGCACGTGCTTATTCCCCCTATCTTCAGCGGCAATTCCTGTTCCTGCAGCAGCTGGTCTTTCTTTAAGGCAACAAGGGGATGCTCGGACGTGCCGATAAGATACAGATCTTCACCCTCGATCTTGTAAATGGTGTCCTGAAACTCGGCGAGGTTAACGCCACCTTCGAGTGCTGCTTTGTTGAGCATGAAAGGGGGGAACACCATCGTGAAGCCTTTTTTCACGAGCATATCGATGGCAAACCGCTGCAAGGCCAGATGCAGCAGGACGGCTTCATTCTTCAGGTAATAAAACCGGGCTCCGGACGTGCTGGCTGCGGTATCCAGATCGATCAGATCGAGTGCCAGGCCCAGCTCGATGTGGTCTTTATGCGGAAAGGTGAATCTGGGAATTTTTCCCCATCTTTTGAGCTCTTTGTTTTCCATTTCGTCTTTTCCAACCGGCACGCTTTTATCCAGAACATTGCCTACTTTTTTCAGCAACAGGTCGCGCTGCTGCAGGAATTCCTGCGCTTGATACTCTCCCTGCTTAATGTCTTCCACCACCTGCCGCATCTGCTGGATTTTCTTTTGGGCAAGAGGCTCATTCTTCTGCTTCTTGGCTTGGTTGATCTCTTCAGAAACCACATTACGCTGGTGCTTCAGCTTCTCC
>DATDWF010000010.1:0-10017 GCA_035289745.1 Candidatus Nanoarchaeia archaeon | reverse complement strand
GCATCCGGCCCCAGCTTCATGCTGCCATCAAGTTCTAAGGTCAGATGAATGCCCAGGCCTCCGCCAAAAGGAAGCGGATAGACTAACTGCTGGACTTTCCCCCGATGCCGGGGGTGGATGCGGAAATAATCACCTTTCCAGAAATGCTGGCGATAGCCGATCTTTTCTATCCAAGTTTTCGGCGATTCATGCCAGGAAATGCCCACCAGTTCGGCAATCGTGTCCGCATATAAACCCGCGGCATTGATGACGTGGCGCGCCATGGCCGAAGAGAGCTCGCCATTCTTTTCTCGAAAAGTGAGCGCATAGCGGGTAGCCAGAGGAGTGATCGCTACAACTTCTGTATTATAAAATAAGGGCTTTGCAGCGGAAAAAGAAGTGAGTCGAGCTACAAAATGCTGCATCAGCTCATGGGCGCTGATAATGCCGCTTTCCGGCGAGGAGAGCGCCGCACATGCAGTTATATTTGGCTCTATTTTCTGAATTTCAGAACGGTCGAGAAGCTGCAGACTGGGAACGCCATTCTCTGCTCCCTGTTTGGCTATCTTTTCAAGCTGGCTGCTCTCTTCTTCGCGCGTGGCAATCAGCAGCTTGCCAATTTTTCGATGCGGGATAGCATATTTTTCGGCAAGTTCGTACAGCCTTTCCCGCCCTTCGCAGCAAAGTTTTGTTTTCAGCCAGTCTTTCGGATAATACAAGCCGGCATGAATAACTTCGCTATTTCGTGAACTGGTTTCCAGCCCAAAAGAAGAGTTTTTCTCAAAAACATACACGTCGCGGCCGCGTTCTGCAAGTGCAGCAGCACAGGCTAATCCTACAACACCTGCACCGATCACGGCAACATCAATCTCTTCCATGCGAGAGCCTCCAGAAGTGTTTTCCGAGAAGCACTTTGCCGTCTTGAATCATAATACTTTCCTTGCGGAGAAAGCGAATTTTTTTCTCAAGAGCTGCGCCGCTCCGTTTCCCCATATACCCACCCAGCGACCCATCCGCAGCCACCACCCGATGGCACGGCACTTGCGGCGCATACGGATTCTTGCGCAATGCTTGCCCAACCGCCCGATACGCTTTCGTCCCCAAGGCTTCCGCTATGGCTTGGTAGGTGGTGACTTTTCCTGGCGGAATTTGCTGACAAAGCGCGTAAACTTTTCTTTCAAATTTGGTTTCTGCCATTGGGTAAGGAAGGCTGCTACTCGCTGATCACCTTTGGGCTGCGCCTGCGGCCCCACGCTATAATAAATCTTTTCCGCAATACTGCCCCACGAGAAATCGCCCCGCTCTTCTTCAATTTTATGGACCACCAGCTCTTTCAGCTGCACGCCTTTGCGCAGATGATAGTAAATGCTTCGCTGGGTTACTTGCGGAAAAATCTCGTTATAGAACTTAGCGATCTGATAACCATAGCCTTTCTTCATCTGAAAGAGCAGCTCTATGACGTTCTTCCGGATTTCGCTTTGCGGCGGCCTTCCTCGGGGCATGGTTGTTTTCCTCAGCATTTCCTCATCTTCACTATTTAAGTATTTTCCGGGAAAGTTTTATAAATAAGTTAACTGTTTAGTTAACTATGGAAACAATTGTCAAAACCAAAGAATGGGGGAACTCTCTGGGCTTAGTCATCCCGCGAAATCTTGTTCACGAACTTGACCTCGTGCCCGGTGAAGAAGTGGAGATAGACATAGCCAAAAAACACAACGCCCTCAAAGAGCTGTGGGGAGCCATTCCCCTGAAACGGAAAACGGCTGAGATTCTTAAAGACGTGCGAGAAGATCTTGAAGGGGCTTTCCTATGAGACAGAAATGCCTCGACACCTACGCTCTCGTCGAGATAGCTAAAGGAAATCCGGCATTTTTTGAGTATCTGTCTGACGAAGTCATTCTCACGGACGTAACCCTTGCCGAGTTCTATGCCGTGCTGCTGCGGGAAGATGGCAAGCAGACGGCTGAGTATTGGTTCCATAAACTGAGCTTTTATAGCATTCCCGTCGATAAAGAAACTCTTAAGCGAGCGGTGGCTTTTCGCTATGAACATCGCAAAGAGAAAATTTCTTTCTTCGACGCAGTGGGTTACGTATTTTCCCAAGAGAGAGGATTTCTTTTCGTTACCGGCGACAAATCTTTCGAAAAAATGAAAGGAGTAGAATATAAAAAGGCTTAATGGCCAAAGAAGCTACGACCATGCCCAAACCCTTATTCTCCAAAACCCAGCAGAGACACATCGCCCAGGAACGAATAAAGAAGCTCTTCCAGCAAGCCGACGAGATGTTTTCTTCCCATCCGGAACTCTCTAATCGCTACGTGACTTTAGCACGGAAAATCGCCATGAAAGCCAGAACGCCGATACCGAGAGAACTCAAGCGGAAATTCTGCAAGCACTGCTTGACCTACCTGCGGCCGGGCGCCAATACCCGCGTTCGAACCCGGCAAGGGAAGGTGGTTATTTCCTGTTTGGTGTGTAAGAAGATGGTAAAGATACCGATGGGAAAGAAAGAACAGAAAAAATAATTTATTTCTTCTCCCTCTCCAGCAGCACCTTCCTTTCCGTCCTCGCCACCACTCTTCTTATCTCATCAATCGCATCCACATTCGCCGAGATGGAATCGACCCCTTGATGCACCAAGAACTCGGCCATCTCCGAACGGCTGCCAGCCTGCCCGCAGATCGACGTCTTGACGTGATATTTCTGGCAGGCTTTAATGACTTTGGCAATCTCTCCTAAAACGGCAGGATGCATCTCGTCGAAGAGCGGGGCAATTCTCTCATTATTCCTGTCAATGCCCAATGTCAATTGCGTCAAATCGTTCGTGCCAAAGGAAACAAAGCTGATTCCCTCCCGGCAGAGCTCTTCAATGATCCAGCAAGAAGCGGGCGTTTCAACCATGACGCCGAACTCAATAGCCCGGCAGGGCTCCAAGCCGACAT
Source organism: Candidatus Nanoarchaeia archaeon (assembly GCA_035289745.1). GTDB lineage: Archaea > Nanobdellota > Nanobdellia > Woesearchaeales > GW2011-AR9 > JAUYQE01. Next base: position 7,096 of record DATDWF010000010.1, on the reverse strand, counting down.
CCTGCATAATTTTCTTTGCTCTTTTCACTTCCTCAGCGCGAATAACGAAAGGCAGCATCACCCCCACATTTTTCATGCCCGCATAATGCAGCTCGCGGATGGCCTGAAATTCTGCTCGTAAGATTTCCGGCTCATCCAGCAAGCGGCGGATGCCGTGCCAGCCGATCATGGGATCCGTTTCCCGAGGCTCTTTCTCGCCGCCCTGTAGATTGCGATACTCATCCGTGCGGATATCCGAACAGCGCACCCACACCGGCTTTCCAGAAAATGCTTTGGCAATCTTGCCGATGCCTTCTTTTAAGAGATTGACATACTCCTGCACTCTTCCCTGGCGGACATATTCCGCAGGATGCATGCCGCCGGCCGCAATCATGATTTCTAGGCGCACGAGACCGACGCCATCTGCACCCGTCGCCGCGGCTTTCTGCGCCAGATCCGGCAGGTCCATGATGCATTTGATTTCCGTTGACGTGAGCAGCTCTTCAGAGCTGATGGCTGGCTTCTGAGGAGCTTCTGCTGGTTTGGCTTTGACCACGCCGGCATACACAATTCCTCGCAGGGCATGGACGGTAACGATCTGCCCATCCCGTAACACATGTGTTGCATGCTCCGTCCCCACGATGCACGGCGTACCCATCTCCCGGCTGACGATGGCCGCATGAGAAGTCATCCCTCCTTCGTCCGTGATAATAGCTGCAGCCCGCTGCATGGCCGGCACAAAGTCCGGCATGGTCATCTTCGTCACTAAGACATCGCCTTTTTGCACTTTGCCCAGCTCTCCGGCGCTCAGGACGATGCGCACGGGGCCCGAAGCCACTCCCGCAGAAGCAGTTTCTCCCCGCAGCAGGATTTTGCCTTCTTCAGTGATCGCTGATTCGGCCTTCACTTCTGCCGCAAAAGTCGTCACGGCCCTCGTTTGCACGATGTATACCTGCCCTTTCTCCACCGCCCATTCCACATCCTGCGGCTTGCCATAATGCTCTTCCAGCTTCTTTCCTAATCTTGCCAGCTCTTGGATAATGGTATCAGGAATAACCTGCCTGGCCTGCAGCTCTTTAGGGATTTCTTTTTTTTCATTTTTCCCCCATTCATTGCGGAACAACCCAAAATCCTTCTTACGCACTTCAATCTTCTTGATGTCCCGAGTCTTCTTATCGACGATGTACAGGTCCGGATTCACTTCGCCGCCGACAATGAGCTCGCCTAAGCCGTAAATGGCTTCAATGACCATTTCATCCGCATGATTCGTTGCAGGATTTATCGTAAACATGACGCCGGATTGCTCAGCATTGACCATCTTCTGCACAATGGCCGAGATGAACACTTTCATATGTTCAAACCCGTGCTTGGTCCGGTAGTAGATGGCCCGAGCGGTGAAGAGCGAAGCCCAGCAGGCTAACACTGCTGCAACGGCCTGATCTTTGCCTTTCACGTTCAAGAAAGTAGCCTGCTGCCCGGCAAAGGAAGCGGTGGGCAAGTCTTCCGCAGAAGCGCTGCTGCGCACGGCCACAAAAACGTCTTTGGCATCAACCAATTCTGCCGCTTTCTTTCGCTCCGCACCCAGCAATTCATAATTCAGCCGTATCTCTTCTGCAATATCGTCCGGAATCGGTGTCTTCAGAATAAGCTGCTGCACCTGCTCGGCTTTTTTCTGCAGGGTATCCGTATCTTCGACATTCAATCCCTGCAGCAGGGGAGCGATCTTCTCCCGCAGCTTGGTGCGTTCCAGATATTCCTTGTATGCCTGCGTCGTTACGGCAAAACCCCCGGGAACGGGCAGGCCGAGATTGTACATAATGCCGAGATTCAGCCCTTTGCCGCCGGCAATAGGAAGATCATCTTTCTGCAAGTCCTTGAACCAGATAACGTATTTGCTCATGGGAAGCCTCTTTTGCTCTTTAAGAGGAAGCCGGAGCTTTTATGGTTTGTGGTGGGGGATGAGAGAAAGAAGAAAAGTTATTTCATGTTCCAAAGCGATGTTTTCATCCAAAAAGAACTAAAGCACTATTGGCTATCGCCTCTCCAGTATGCTTCATCAATTTCTTTCATCAAGAGGCGAAAGTGAATGGGTTCAATAGTACCTCCCAATTTTTGGTAATCTGCTTTTAATCCTCTCAGTTCTTCTAGACTCAAGGCATTAAAATATTCCCCCTTTTCTTTAAGGCTATACTGTTGACGCAAACGTTCTTCGAGAAATAATCTTTCTTCCGGATCGCGGCTTACCATGGTTTTTTATTATCTTAGGGAATTATAAATAGGTGATGAAAGAGCGTACTAGCAGATGACTTTATACTGGAGCTGAACTATGCCAGACTTCAAATTCTTAACCTGAAGCAGTTTTTACCTTTTTTCAAAATGCTCTTCCGAGAAGGCTCTTATTCCACCTCCCAATAGACAAAGTTCAACATTGATGATTATTTCATCTACCAAGCCATTTCTCATGAATGCAGAATTCGTTTTCCCACTGCATGTTAGAAGAATTCTTTTAAATCCTCTTCTTGATGCTTTCCGTAAAGCGTCTTCTGGAGAAGTGGCAAGCACATACCCTTCACCAAGTTTGAAGTTCTGATCTTTGGAGATAATTATTTTTGTTGCTTTAATTTTGTCAAAATTATAGCTTTCCCATCTTTTGATAGTTGCATAAGTTTTCCTTCCTACAACAAAACAGCCTATTTCTCTTACTAAATAAAGAAAAGCTTTCCAATTCTCATGCGACAGAAAATCTTCATCATAATTACGGGTAGCGATTATTCCATTGATGGTTTGTGCACCATATAAAACGACTTTCATGAAGGATAAGACCCTGAGATTATAGATAATGCAGCGGCAGCAAAAGCATACAGAGGTTATTTTGATGTGATGTGGATGGTTGCTAAAAAGTAACAAACAAATTTATCCTACTTGTTTTTAAGAAAGTCTATAATTCACTCAATGCCCTTTCAATTTTCTCTACAATTCTCTTTGTATTTTCCAATAATTCCTTCAAGATTTTCTCATTAACAGCCGTTTCTGTCCCGTATTGAAATTCTTCTCGGAGTGACTTGGCATCTTTTGAATTCATTTGTTCTGTTGTCCTGATAAAAGCGATATCTTTCAGATCAAGATTAATCTTTCCTTCTTCTATCAAATATTCGACAGCATTTATCGTACATTCATGGTTTTTTGATTCATACCCAAGCTTGAAGAGTATTGCGAGCAAAGCATGATACAGAGAATAATAAAATTGTGAAACTCCCCAATCACTAAAGCCACCTTTAATGTTATAATCAGCTGCACGAAGATTATGCTTTGCTTTATCGAGATGCTCTTGTGACAATTTATCATTTGGTTTAATCTTCTTCATTCTTGTTTCTCTTGCCAAGCACCAATCAAGTTTTTGCTTATGAATTGACATTTTTTACGACCTCCAAGAATACAGATTCACCTTTAACCACGATGCCTTCTTTCATCAAGTTTATGATAGCTTCCTTCTTTTGTTTCAGTGCTTTTATTAAATCTTCCTGCTTCATAATCAATGGAACAACTGGCTTTGTTTTTACTTTAGATATTTCAAGACAAAAATTATTTACTTTTTTAACTTTATTAGTAATAAAGATAACATCTACATCATTAAACTCTTTCCCCCTTAGAACAGAACCAAAAATAACAATCATCTTAGCATCTTTAAATGTTATAATCTCATCAGCGTATAGCTTTGCATACCCTTTAAGATTTCTCTTTTCCGCTAAAAGCAGGAACTCACATAACTTTGTTGTTTCAGGATTATCAAAATTCAGCGTATAATGAGAGGCATTGCTGATCTCATTCTTGGTAATTAATCGGTCTTTCTCGAGTTCTTTAAGAATTTTGAATGCACTGCCTACGCTGATCTTATTCAGCTTAGCAATCTGATTAATGTTATAGCCAAATTTGTCCGTGTTCCTTAGCAGAAACATCACCACCGTTGCGGTGTTTTTCGGTATCATTTTTCAATATAAGTGAATAATTATTCAATAATTATGAATGATATATAAATGTTGTGTTTTTGAGCAAAAAAGCCCAAAACGATTCTTTTGACGCATCTATCGGAACTCCCCCACTAACTACACGACGACTGACTCACGTTCCCACCATCCGGCTCATTTGCGACTTCTCCGTTGCTCGGCTTTGCCTGCGCTACTCGACCCACACATAAAGTGTGGGGAATATAACATTGTTAAAGATCTCGTAAAGCCACTTTTTTTACGGCGCGCCCCGACTTGCCAGAGCGAGCTCTAGCTCGCTCATGTCGGCGGCGCACTCGAACGTACCCCACGGACGGCGCCGGCCTCGCCGAGCCCGTTGCTCGCACCAAGATAGAAGTAATCGCCATAGCACCCAAGCCAAACAGCCCTATTTTCAGTATAGTTTGCTCCCCCTTTTCCATTCCAAGGGAACCATACTTTTGCTGGCCTGCCAAAATAATCCCCTATTTCAACAAGGATACGCGGATTACGCAAGCCCGTGAATTGCTGTACATAACGAGTAACTGCGGGATTGCCAAGCGCCACATCGAGCAGTTCATTTTGCAAAGTAGATTTAGCAAAATTTCCGGCTCTTCTTTGACGGGCAGTATTTATGATGTTTCTTTCTCGACAGTCTGCTGCGGTAGGATAATGAATAACTTGTTGCTGCGCAAAATCGACAATGCTATTTTGTGCATAATAACCGATTATGTTGCCTATGCTTTTATACTGGTCGAGCACTGCTTTAATTTCAGGATTGCTTCTTTGTTGAAACAGTGCCCGAAGAATGTTACAGCTTAAGGCAAAACTGGGGAGAAACAAACCGTTCTGTTCACAATACACCGCAGCATTGTAGGGGGTAAAATTGAGCGGTTGTCTTTTATCATCTCTGAAAATATCTTTTCTTACATATAATTCTCCATACCTCTCAAACTCATTCCCATCTGCATCCTCACAGAGAAGGTTCTCTAATTTTAGATAATCGCCCGCGTTGATAACACGTGCAGGAGTTGGTGGCGGATTGCCTGCTCCTGCACCAGTTCCGCTGCCGGATCCTCCTGTTGGATTCCTTTTTTTTCGTTCTTCGTCTTCACGCTGTTTCTGCAAATGGGCACGAACTATTTGTTCCGCAGTTTTGTTGCCGGTGATGGTGATCATGCAAAATCGCCTCGCTTGTAATAGTGCGCAGTGACGTCGAGCAACAGCGTGCTTAAATCATCATCGCCTTTGACGTACTTCACGGGAAAGCCCCAACTCTCGAGGTCTTGCGTAAAAGTATTGGGGGGTCCGATATGGATATGGCAGTAATCAGCATGTTCTATAGCCCGCTTATAAGCTTCCCGCTCGCTGCTCCAGTTGGAAATATCCCCGTCTGAAATGGACACCAAGAAACATTTTTCTGCAGCGCTGTCCTGCAAAATGGCTGCCGTAAGGCTTGTCCCCCCCGATGGTTTTCGCAATAACAGGCGGCGTTCTTCTTCGTGGCGGAACATCCCTCTTCCGGAGGTCTGCATACCGCCGCTAAACGAAATCACTTCACTCTGCACGTACGGAGCGATGCCCTGCCGCTCCAGGAAGTTGTCAATGCCATAAATTCCTTTCAAGGCAAAATGATATTTGCTCCGGTCTCCCCAGGGAATAAAAGAAGTATCGCCAACGTTGCGATCATTATCAGGAGAACCTGCCATGCTTCCCGATGTGTCTACTAAGGCTATTTTTAATTTGGGAAACTTTCGCGGATGGACTTTGTACTGTGCCGGATGCTGCAATTCATGCCGAGCCAGCTTCAGGCCCAGATTCCCCTGCTCGTCAAATCCTATGCCTTTTATTTTTCGAAGCTGAATGGTTTCATCTTCTCGGGGATTGCGCTTTCCATAACGAACTAAAGGAATCCCGCTTGATTGCGTGTATTCTGATGTTTGCACGGGAATGGCTCGGGATATTTTCCGATAGAGAGCATCTAATTGCAAGAGGGAATCAGTGTGGGCGCTCGGCCCTTCTCCCGCTTGGTAACGCCCTTCGGCAAGCTCTTCCTGCGTGCCGGGAAGTTTCATCTCCTGATCAAAAGGATTGCCATCCGCAGGCAGGCCAAAACAAAGAGCCAGCTGTTGCAGCGGATCGAGCAAGTCGGCAGTTGCTAAAGCAAACTGATAGGCCATTTCTTTCCAGGAAGAGCGGTCAAAAAGCTTTTTTGCAAGCATCTCTTTCTGCCAGGCCTGTACGACCGTGCTCATTCCGAATTTTCCCTGCAGGTATGCTTTAAATTGCTGCACGGCTTTTTGCACCGGCTCATCATTCGTGTAAAATCTGCGAAGAAGGCTGGCATCGGCTACCGAACCCATAAGCGTCAGGTTTAGTTTTACAAACGCCTCATAAAAAGCCGGGAATTTGCCATCTTCTTGTTCCAGCCCTTGCTGGTTCCAAAAGAGTATCTGTCCAACAGAGGGGGTATGCCGACGCACGTTGACATTGTCGATAATGTCTTCAAAAGCATTGGCAAGATAGGACTCTAATCCGGTTTTGCCTTTTTCTTTTAAGGCTTGAGCGATGCCATCTTTGATCCGGTCGTGGTCATTGACCGTGTGCGGGCAGCCCAGGCCAGAATAGGTAGGAAGCTCCCGATGCCCGCAGCCATGAAAAAGAAGATCAGTAGCGATGGTTTCCAGCGCATCAGCAACTTCTTGGCGCTGTACGTAGGTTCGTGTCGCTTCGTCAGGAATGAGATTAACATCTTCCCTAATCCGGATAACTATCTCTTTCCAATCATGGGTGATATGTTCTTCAATTGATTTTCCGGTCTTGGGGCGAGAAAAACTTAATCGCGTGCCAACTAAGCCAATCTTATTTTTCTTTTGTTCAAGTTTTTCTCTTAATGCGATATTGGGTATCATTTTTGCGTGTGAAACTTTTCTTCTTATGGAACCCCTATTTTACGGCGCACCCAGCGGCGCACTTGAACGTACCCCACGAACGACGCCGGTGAGGCTAGTCCCGAAGTCCGCAATAAGATTGAAGTTCTTGCTATCGCACCCGAGCCAGACAGTCCTGGTTTCATCATCCGAAGACACTAAAACTTGTGCCGTTAGGCCAAAGTATTGACCGATTTCTACCAG
>DATDWF010000009.1:0-2714 GCA_035289745.1 Candidatus Nanoarchaeia archaeon | reverse complement strand
TCCCAATTTACCCGAGCCGGAGAACGCTCTCTTTCCGGAGGAGCGCTTTCGCTTTTTTCCAAAGAGGGATGGATTGGTTCAGGATGTGGTTCGAAATCAGTGGTTTTGGTTTTCTCTCGAGAAAACAGTCTTTTTATCCCTTTGCCAACTTTTATTCCCAAAGGGCGGAAGGCGTTTCTGTAGGTGAACATGAGAAGAGGGCCTCCGAGACATGCAGTTCCATAGGTTACCAAAGCTGAATGAGCTCCATAAGATGCTAAGTCAGAGACACTCACAATACCAAAAACCCAGCCCATAGACGAACTGAGAAGACTACAGTAATAAATGTCAAGTCGACCAAATCTTTTATAATCCTTCCTCCCCTCTTCCCTCTCACCACCCCCAACTGCCTCGCCAATGTCTTCTTTTATCCGCAGCCCTTCCTTTCTGCGTGCCGGATTCTCATCCACCAGCAACTCCAAACTGTCCAGAAACGGAGCGCTATACCGTCCTGCTTTCCGCAACCGTGCAATATCGTCGAGGGGCTTCTGAAACCGAATATCGTCCAAACGCTCTTCGCCTGACGCTAAAGCGAGCAGCGTTAATCCCAAGCCGTAATAGTCCGTCGCTTCCGTGATTTTACCGCCGAAGAGCTGCTCCGGCGCTTCATAACAGAGAGTCCCCTTGCCAACACTAGAATCTCTAGTTTCTTCTTGCAGAAATTTAGCGATGCCGAAGTCGCCTATCTTAATTGTTCCATCGTCCCGCAGCAGGATATTCTTGGGCTTCATGTCGCGGTGCACAATGCCTCTTTCATGCGCATGCGACAGCCCTGCAATAAGCTGTTCTCGTATCTTCTCCAGCTCTTCTTCACGGAACTGCCGGCCTTCTTCGAGGCAGTCTGCTAAAGATTTCCCGTCAACATACTCCATTACCAGAATAAATTCCGGACGCCCATACGTATCCTTCGCTTCATAATCCCCCTTATAGGCAATGATGGTCTCATGCGAAAGTGCTTTCAAAGCCCGCGTGGCATCCTGCAGCCGTTGGAGCTTTTCCCAGGCATCTTTTCCTTTTAGGCCAATGATTTTTGCCGCGTCATAGGTGCCCAAAGATATTTTTTCTACTTTAAAGACCTCACCCTGTGCGCCATCGCCCAAAGACTCCAGCACCCGGTACTGTTCACTAAAAGATAGCCGTTCTTCTAACTTTTGCTCTCCCATAGTGGTTAAATAAATGAGTTATTTATAAAAGTATTGAAAGAAATCTTTGCCGGCAGCAAAAAGAATTATAAACTAAAGAGAATCTATTCTAGAAGAAAACCATGAACAAAAGTGCAAGCATCCGACCAAATGATCTCTTAGCGATAATTGTGGTCGTCTTTGGAGGGATAGGATTCATTCTTTGGGGGCTAGGCTTATCATCGATAGGAAATCAAACTTTACGATGGCTGGGAAGCATTATTGTCGGTTTGGTGGGCTTACTTATCGCAATACTGGGGAGGTGGTTACAATGAGTCTTATGCAAATAGTGTTCTTTCTTGTAGCGATAGTAAATCTTGTTGCTATCTCCGTACTCATCTATTTCAGAAAGAGCAATTGGGCTCTGGCTCTGGCAATTGTAGAGATAATTATTGTTTATTTAAGCTTACAATTCTAAAGAATGAAGCGCGCAAATGCGTTCACCATTTACACCATCCTTTCCGCTTCATCCACCAGCCGGGCAATCATTGCAAATCCCTGCTGCCAGAACGCTTCAGAACAGATATCCACGCCCATCTCTTTCGTCAATTCCAAGGGTGAAGCGCTGCCGCCGCGAGAAAGCAGCCGTATCATCTTCGGCACAAAGGCTTTTCCTTCCCGGCGATATTGCTCATACAATGAAAGAACAAACAGATTGCCAAAAGCATACGCATAGCAATAGAACGGCGTGTGAAAGATATGCGAGATATACAGCCATTCGTTGGCAAAGAGCTCCGGAACAGCCATCGACGGGCCGAACTGCTTCCGCAGATCAGCAAGATACTGCGAACTCAGCTCCTGCAGCGTACAGCCTTGCGGTATCTGCTCATGCGCTTTCTTTTCAAAGAGAATAAAGCCTGCCTGCCGGGGAATTGTCGCATACAAATCGTCTAGTTTTTGAAACAGATATGCTTTTCTCTGTTCCGGATAGAGATCCAACAAGCGTTCCGAGAGCAGCATCTCGCCAAACGTCGAAGCGGTTTCCGCTAACGGCAAGGTGGCCTGGGCAGTAAATTCCGTCTGCTTTTGTGCTAAAACATCATGCACACCATGCCCTAATTCATGGGCAATGGTAAAGACGTCCCGCAGTTTTCCGGTATAGCTCAGCAGGACGTACGGCAGTATCTTTGTCGTGATACTGGAACAAAAAGCGCCCGTCCGCTTATTGGGCTGTACGCGGGAATGGACGTGCTGCTTCTGCACAATGGCTTCCGCAGCAGACCGGAAGGCGGGGGAAAATTCTTCGAACGTGCTCAGCACCAGCTGCAGCGCCTCGTGATAGGGAATCTTTTTCTCAGAAGTTATGGCAATTGGCGCATACAAATCAAACCGCGCAAAAGTCCGCAGTTTCAATGCACGCTTCTTCACCGCAAAATAGCACTGGAAGACGCGATAGTTTCGTTCACAGACGCGCAACAGCGCTTCTACTGCCTTGTCAGGAATATCATTGGCAATATTCCGCACCTGCATCGGCGTTTTATAGCCACGCAAGCC
>DATDWF010000008.1:0-2352 GCA_035289745.1 Candidatus Nanoarchaeia archaeon | reverse complement strand
GGCGCCAAACAGGAATCCGACGGCAATAGGAGTTCCGAAAACCGCCCAGAGCAGGATCGTTATGCCGACGGCAAACAGCGCAATGGTCTTGTATTGCCGCGCCATATAGGCCATAGCGCCTTCTTTAATCGCCCGCGCGATCTCCTGCATCTTCTCGCTTCCGGCAGGCAGGCGCAGGATCCTCAATGATAAATAGCCTGCGTACGCTAATGCAACCAAGCTAACGATAATCGCCAATACCCCAACCGCAACCATGTGAAAAACACCCCCTGTTTTAATAAAGATTGGTTATGGAATAACAGAGGTTTGCAAGAAGTATTTATAGTTTACGCACAGAGTTAATAGAAAACGGTAGAAAATCTTTTAAAGAGCACATTTTCCTAACAGTGTATGCCCACTCATCTAGAGGATCTTGCCACGCTCAACAAATATGCGTTGCATGATCTGTTCTCTCGCGGTGCCGAAAAGCCCCATTGGGATGATCTCCTGAATTCCGAATTCCACGGCTGGAATTGCGCCTGGTGGGTGCAGCCCAAGAAATTTGTGAAAGGCTTCTTCTGGGGAAAGCAGAATGGAGAAGCGGGAGTTCCCCTCGGGTATAATATCCCTGTCGCAAGGGACGGTATTTTTGGTTACGACCCCAAAAAACCCTGGCAACTGCTTCCGGAGGACACCCATCCCCAGCACGAACGATTCTTTGCCGTGAGTGAAGTTGATAAAAATGCCCGCGATAATAAATTCCCAAACGCTTTGTTGCTGGATTACAGTGTTGCGGAACGGTGGACGCCGTTGCGGGATTATCTGAAACAGCTGGATAAGGATCTGTTTATCGGAAAAGCATATTTTGCTGCCCCGGGGCTGCGCATTCCCGTCTCGTATTTCATTATGGAACGCTTCTGTGAAGTTTCTTACCAAGGAACTGGAATTCCAAAACGCTGAAATGTTCTTCCATGGCAAAAAAAACCAAAACGGCAGCAACGCTGGCCTGCTTGGGTGCTCTTCTTTCGAGTACGTCCAGTGCAGAAGCCCCAGCAATAGCCGGGCCACTGCCTGCTGTAATGGAGCAAGATGACGACGTTGGGGGTATCGCCGGCGAAAGTTGGCCGCCGGTGCCTCAGGAAGCTTTTGTAGATGGAAACGAGCCTTGCCGGGAAGCACGGACGCTGTATAATCTGCTCATGGAAAAAGCATCCTCTCGGAGACCGGGCGAGTGGCTCAGCTTCTGGATGGCCGAGCCGTACATCGTGACCGCAGGCTGGTACACGGACGAAGGCAGAGGGCTGCTTATCGAACTCCAGGATGATGAAGATCTCTCTGTTGTCGGCTTCTTTGATGGCCATGACCTGGATGGCTATGTCAATGTCATAACCGTTGGAAACGGTCCCACTCATGTTCCCCTGGACTTGGAGGATACAATTTTTTACCGTTGGGCGCTGGACAATGTACGGCAGATCATGAATGGAGAAGCGAACCCTGAAGATGACAAAGCGCTCCTATATTTCGCCCGTGAGTGGTATTCGCCCTTGCGGTGAAAGCTCCGAGCACAGAAATCCTCCGAGCACATACTGCGGGTCATAGAGCAGCTTCGCCACGACTTCTTTCAAAGAGTAGGCATCTTTATAGTCGAGAAGGGCCTGTAATTGCTCGTCGCTAAACGTATAGTCTGCAAAGAATTTTCGGCAGAAGGCTTTCTCCTGCGCCATCGCTGCTTCATACTGTTCCCATTCCTGGTGCAGGCGGGCATCATACTTTCGAACCACACCCTGAAACAGGCGAAGCGGATGCACCTCACTTTCCCGTATTTCCGTCACTTCCCACAAGCCCGCAGTTTCAAATGCATATTTCTTGAAAGCAAGCTGCAGCAACGAGCGGAGATCTTGGATCCCTTTGGCTGCGCAGGAATGGCACAAGGTTAAGAATGCTTCGTACGTCGCTTTGCAGCATTTGTTGAAGAGCTTTTCGGTGGCCGTGAAATGGTCCGGGGAGGTGTTTTTCCCGACCAGTTCCAGGAGATGCTGCAGCAGATACTGTTTGGCGTTATTCAAGATGAACAGGTTCTTAAAACATTGATAGAGCCGGCCATGCTCGTCAAAATTTTCTATTGTCAGCACGTTATGAATGCGGTCTGCGAGCTTTACCTGGATGGCCCGCTCTTTCAGCAGGGCATCGGTGCAGGTAAAAATGCTGGAGATGGAGGTATAATAGAAATGCCGCTTGTGGCGCGTCAGCAGCTGGAGTGTAGCGAGAATCTGCTCGGGAACTGTTGGTGGAAAGCCGTGGGCATCGCAAAAAGCTTGCAGTTCTTGCGTGAACGCAGCGAAAATGCGCTTCTCTTCCTCATCAAGCAGTGCC
>DATDWF010000007.1:0-8604 GCA_035289745.1 Candidatus Nanoarchaeia archaeon | reverse complement strand
AATGGAAATGGCCAGCCGGAGTACGAAGAGCTGACTTTGAAGAGCGATGGGCCATTTGCGGAGGAGTGAAAGAAATTAAGTGAAGGAGGTTTTAAAATGGGCACAGATACCTATATGGAAGTACCAGAAGGAATTAGAAATGTCTTTTTAGAGGAAAATATTGCGGGGAAGTTACCTTCTGAGCAAAGAGACTCAGCAAAAGAAAGAGCAAGAAACATTATTGAGGATTATAAGAGCAGAGAGATAGATGCTCTTTCTATTCTTGCCTACGCTGCCGAGCAAGGAAGATTCAACGAGTTTGCCAAGAGACTAGAAGAGCACCATAAAATCAATCTACAATATGTGCACCCAGAAGCGAGAAGAACTGTGCAAGTTCCGGGAACACTCCGAGCGGAAAGATTTTTTGTAGAATGTTATGGAGCATTGGGAATAGAGCAGAAACTTTGAAAGTGCCAGTGATTTTCCAAGAGAGATAAACAGGAGAAACTGGCTCTCACAAGATTATTGTAAAAAACTCCCCCAATACCTTAATAAAACTCCTTCTTCCTGAACCTCCATGCTCGACGAACTGCAGCGCTTAGCGCTGGAAACTGTGCAGCTGAATAAGCAGGCACTGATATTTCTTCCCAGCCGCGCCAGCGCCGAAAAAACGGCAGAAGATGTCGCCAAAGTGCTCCAGTTCCATCTTCCGGAACTCGCCGAAACCGTCGAGAAAGCGCTGAGCAATCCCACCAAGCAGTGCCAGCGCTTAGCGTCCTGCATCAGGAAAGGCGTGGCGTTCCATCATGCCGGCTTGGTAGCCAAGCAGCGCGAGCTGATCGAAGACGAGTTCCGCAGCGGAAAAATAAAAATAATCTGTGCCACGCCAACTCTGGCAGCAGGAGTCAGCACGCCGGCTTTCCGCGTCATTATCAAGTCCCTGAAACGCTTTTCAGGAAATTGGGGCATGGACTGGATTCCGGTCCTCGAATATCTGCAGATGGCCGGAAGAGCCGGGCGTCCCGAATACGAAAAATTCGGCGAAGCTATTGTCATTGCTAAAGATGAGAAAGAAAAAAAAGAGATTTATACGCGCTATATCTGCGGCCAGCCAGAAGCGATTTACTCCAAGCTGGCCGTCGAGCCCGTTCTCCGGACGCATCTCCTCTCCCTTATCGCTACGGGCCATATCCGTGATGAGAAGAGCATGAACGATTTTTTCTCTGCCACTTTCTGGGCGCACCAATACAGCGATTTTACGGAATTAGCAAATATCATGGAACGGATGCTGCAGCTGTTAGAAACGTGGCAGTTCGTCATGACCGGGAAGATGCAAAGCAACGCCGGAGAATTTGTTGCCGCCAGCCAGATGGAAGCACGAAAAACGGCCCTGCGTGCTACGCTGCTGGGAAAGCGCGTCTCGGAACTGTATCTTGATCCCTTAACCGCCCGCCACCTGCTGGACTGCCTGGCTGCTTTTCAGAAAAAGAACCAGGAAAAGAAGAGCCAAAATAATCAGGAAAAAAGCGAGGTATTCCCCTTGCTGTTCATGATCAGCCATACGTTAGAAATGCGCCCCCTGCTGCGCATCAAGAGCAAAGAGGAAGAAAAAATCCAGCAAGAGCTGAACCAGCGCTATGAAACCCTGCTGGAAAAAGAGCCCTCAGCATACGATGCAGAATACGAAGAATTTCTCTTTGCTTTCAAAACTGCCTTATTCCTCGACGCCTGGATCCAGGAGCGGGATGAAGATTATCTTTTGGAAACATTTGACGTCCGTCCGGGTGAAGTCCGGGCTAAACTAGAAATCGCCGATTGGCTGCTCTATGCCAGCGAAGAACTGGGGAAGCTGCAGGAGCTGCGGGAAGCAGTCCGCGAATTGCGGAAGCTCCGCCTGCGCGTGAAATACGGCGCCAAAGAAGAGCTGCTACCCCTGCTGAAGCTGAAAGGCATTGGCCGAGTCCGAGCCAGAAAGCTTTTCCAGCACGGGTTGCGGGACTTGGGAGACATCAAGAAAGCAGATCTCGCCACGGTAAACCAGCTCTTAGGCAAAGCCTTGGCGGAAGACATTAAAAAACAGGTAGGAGAAGAAATGATAGAAATTCCCAAAGGGACGCGCAAAGGGCAAGTGAGTTTGGAGAAGTTTTAAGTACGCAAAGAGCAGAGTTAGTGGTCATATATCGTCGGGGTTTAGCGAGGAGAGACAAAGAGTTCATCGTGGGGCTGAACAAAGTGAAGCCCCACCAGAGAGCATTTTGATCCAAGCTTTTTGCAAGCGTAGCAAGCCAAAAAGCTTGCACCCAAATCTTTATAAATAGCCCCTCACTTTTCGCCAGCATGGTCCGCTTACGAAAATTTGCCGCCTATCAGAACTTAGAAAGGCCCTATACCCGCATCAGTAAATACACTAAAAAGAACTATGTCCGGGGCGGCTTTCCGCATATGAAGATTACCCGCTTTGATATGGGATCGCCGCAGAAGCAGTACGATGCGGTCGTAAAGCTGAATGCCTGCCGCAGCATGAACATCCGCCATAACGCCATTGAAGCGGCACGCATGTCTTCTAACCGGCACTTAGAAACCGCTTTGGGAAAAGATTATCATCTGCGCGTCAAGGTCTATCCTTTTCATGTCCTGCGGGAAAATCCTTTAGCATCAGGAGCAGGCGCGGACCGTATGAGCACGGGCATGCAGAAATCCTATGGGAAGACTATCAGCTGCGCTGCCCGCGTGTTTGAAGGGCAAACTATTTTTGAGCTGCGAGTCAACAAGCAGAATGTCAGAGTCGCCAAAGAAGCGCTTACCAGAGCAGCCAAGAAAGTTCCCTGCTCATGCAAAATCCTTGCGCAATAAGTTCTTTATTTGTTCAGCAACCGCATCCGCTTCCAAGAGCGCTTCTTTTTTCGCTGACAGTTGAGCTTTTTCTTCCCGCTTTTCTTCGGGAAGTTTTTCTTTCTTCGGTGCCTCTTCTTTTTTTCGCACTTCTCGAGAAAGCTTCGGAGTAGGCAGGGGGGACGGCATACGTTTCTCTTCTTTTTTTTGCTCTGGCTTCAGCGGCTCAACCTTTTTCTCCATGCGAGGCTTTTTTGCTTCTTCGGGCAGTATTGGCGCTGCTGGCTCTTTTCGCCCAAAAATCGTCTGCAGCCATGAGGCTTTTTCTGGCTCAGTGCGCTGCACGGCCGCGAGTTCTTTTTCGACGGTCGCTAACTCTTCTGATAAGCCTTGGGGCTTCGCTTTAACCGAGGGCAAAGGCCGCATGGTGGCTTTCCCTGCTGGCTTGATGAGAATACTTTTCGTCGGTTTCTTTTCCGGAGAACGGAAAACGGCCGCTTCTGGGGCCTCACGCTTCGGCAATTCTTTTAGCCGAGATACGGAGGGCTCAACGGACCGTCCTTCCAGCGCCGCCAACTGTTGATTCACAAAAGACAATTCGTCATCCAGATGAATATTCGCTTTCCCCTGCCAGCGCTTGAATGCCGACTTTCCTTCACCATTCTTTTTCGCCAGAACTTGCCAAGGACTGAAAAGAGGAGCAGCTTGCACTCGCTTTCCGGGAAGTGCATCTATCACCGTAGGCTTCATTGCTTTCAGAGAAGAAGGCATTGCTGGCTTTAAACTTTCCGCTGGCACCCCCAGCACTGACCTCTTTCTGAACAAATGCCGCAGCAGAAAGAGCAGAAGGATGAGCAGAAAAAAGCTGATAGCGCCGAGTACGTAGGGCAGAAATGTTTCGGAAGATTGCTGCAGCCACTGTCCAAATCCGGAATCTGTACTTTCGCCAGAAGCAAAAATGCTGTTGCCAGTGAGCGTCCCAGAAACTCCTGAAAGCGCCGCTAACGGTACACCGCTCAGCATCAGGACCACGAACCCCAACAGGGGGACCAGCAGCCAACGGCTCTGCACCTTGAAAATATGTTCCTCGACCATCTCATCACCTATAAATATACAGAATATTTTACCTCTTTTTAAAGGTTTATGGGGCGTCTTTTTCGGGTATGGCCTCTTCGCTCTTCTTTTCATCTCGTTCTTTTTGTTCCGCCCTTCTTAGAAGCTCTTGTTTGAGTTCTTCGGAATCAGAGTACGCGTGCGGATACAAGGCAAGCTGCTCTTTATGGAGAAGATCTTTCTTGCTCACATACAATAAAACGCTTTTTCTCTTTTCCGCTTTGGCCAGCAATTGCTCTTGCCGAGCAAGGGAATAGCCGCACTGTTCGCTCAGATCGAGCACAAAAACAATGACATCCGCCAGTTCCTGCACGACTAATTCGGCTTGCTGCTCAATCAGGTTCATTTTATCGGGCCGGGCTAATGT
Source organism: Candidatus Nanoarchaeia archaeon (assembly GCA_035289745.1). Lineage (GTDB taxonomy): Archaea > Nanobdellota > Nanobdellia > Woesearchaeales > GW2011-AR9 > JAUYQE01. The sequence goes on along the minus strand of DATDWF010000007.1, from coordinate 4,313 downwards.
CCCGGGAACGTCCAGAACCTGAATGGTCTTCCCGTTCAGAGCCATAAAACCCGAGTTAATGGTCAGCGTCGTAAACGCATACGCTGCCGTCTTCGCTTTCGTTTTCGCCAGGAGATTCAGCAAGGTTGTTTTTCCCACATTGGGAAAGCCATACAAGCAAACGGTAAACAGGCCTTCTTTTATGTCCGGATAGGTGCGCAGGATTTTTCGGGCTTTTTCCAGCTCTTTGAGCTGTGGATCAATCTGCTTCAGCACCGAAGAAACGCGGCCATAGAACTCTTTAGTTAATCCCTGAAAGCCTTTAAGGTTTCTCTCCCGAGACATGTTCCGGACAGAGTGTTTCTGCAGAACCGTTATCTGCCGGGAAGCCCAGCGCAGCGCTGCCAGCGATTTCCTGAAAAGAGAAACATCGAGAGTCACTTTCAGCAGTGTGGCATAAAATGGAGGGAGCTGGCTGGCGACGGGAAATCTCTCCACCAACTGCTCCAGGCGCTCTTTCAGGTTTCCCGCAACCATATCTACTTTCAGTAGCTCCCGTTTCTGCAGCCGCTGCCAGAGCTCGCCGGGGAACTGCTTGGCATTTGCCCGCTCCCGGGATTTCCGGAAAGTGGCGTTCAGAAGCTCTTTTGCCAAAGGAACGGGGGGGATGGTTTGGAAGTTCATGGATGCGCAAAGAGACGAGTCATTAAAAATGTTCTTGTCAGGAAAATGAAAAACCCAACCGCCGCAAGCGGCGGGGTGTCAAAAGGTCGGCAGGGTGAGCGAAGCGAACATGCCACCAGTCTTTGACTGGTGGTCCCTGCCGACCTTTTGATCATGCTCAAAAATATACCGCCTAGAATCTCGCAAGTGGACATTGTCCATCGGTCAAACTAGACCGGTGGTATATTTTTGACATATCAATAGGGTTTTTCAAAGTTCAATCCCCGCATCAAGTTGTGGCTTAATGACCCAGTCGCCCCAAGGGGCAGGGTATTGAACAAATGAAAAAGAAAAAAAAGAAAAAATTTTTCAGGCATGCACCGGATACTCATGCCCTTCGGCTTTCCGCCGCTGCAGATGCTCCAGGTGCTTCTTCCGCTCCTCATGCAGCTTCACTTTCTTGGCCCGCACTTTAGAGATCAGCTGGGCCACATGCTCCCCGCCGAGGAAATGCGGCAAGATGACATAGTCTGCGCCGGCATCATAGAGCTTAAAGGCTTCCGTAATGTCTGAGGCGCTGACGATAATCTTCACGCTCTTGTTTTCTTCCCGCACTTTGCGGATGAGGAACAAGTTGTCTTTCATCTCAGGGACAGTGGATACGAGCAAGGTCAAACGGCCAACATTCATGCGCTCCAGTATTTCTTCATCGGTAACGTCCCCATAGAGGCAGTGGTAGCCTTCTTTGGCAACTTTGGCAATGACTTCCGGATTATAGTCGACAATCAGCACTTTTTTCTTGACATCTTTCAGGCTTTGCAGGATGCTGTAGCCAATGCGGTTATAGCCGCATAACGCAATCGTTGGCAAGGATTTGGTTGGCAGGTATTCCAGGCCTTCCGTCGTAAAGAGGTCAAATATCTTCAGGGGCTTCAGCAGCAGCTTGTAGAGAGAATTGCCCCACTCAATAGTATACGATGAGAGCGTGATAGAGAGCAGGGTGACCAGCACGATAAGGGAAAAGACGCCTTGGGAGACATGGCCCAGCAACAGCCCCTGTGAGGCAAGAAGCAGAGAGAATTCTCCCATCTGGCCTAAAGCGGTTGCAGCGAGAAACGCCGGCTTTTTGGTATACTTAAAGAGCGAGCAGATGAACATGATGATCAGCGGCTTCAGGATAACGACGGCAAACAGCAGTACCGCGAGCGGGATCAACAGTTCCCGAAAGGCTCCAAAAGAGATGCCCATCCCTAATGCCACAAAGAACAGCAACGCAAAGAAATCACGCAGGGAACGCATTTTTGCGACAATCTCGACATTATACTCCAAATTCCCGAGAGTGATCCCCGCCAGAAACGCCCCAATGACAATGGAAAAGCCCAGCGAGTAAAAAGCGAGCGAGAAGAGAAAGCAGACCGCTAAGGCGCTGACGAGCAGCAATTCCTGGCGTTTGGCAGCAAAGCGGAACACCCGGGGGAAGAGGAACTTGCTGCAGATGAAAGCCACGGCAAAAAGTACCAGAAATTTCAGGAAGGCCAAGCGAAAGAGCGATGGAGAAAAATCCTGCAGCGATGAAAGAAACGATAAAGCAAGAATGGCCACCACGTCTTCGACGAGCAGGATACCCACAATGATCCTGCCGTGCAAGGTCTGCAGCTCGCGCTTGTCGGAGAGCAGCTTGAGCACCACCATCGTTGAGGAAAAAGCCAGGAACAGGCCGATGTACAAAGCTTCCACATGGAAGAATCCCAGCACGATGGCCAGGGCATAGCCGAGGGTGACCAGCAGCAAGATTTGGATGAGACCGCCGAACGTCGTAACCAGAGCAACACTCTTCAGCGCTTTCAGGTCCATTTCCAAGCCCACTAAGAAAAGCAGGAAAGCGATGCCGATGGTGGACATGGACTCGATGATGCTAATGTCCGTAATGATGCCAAAGACCGGCGTGAGCAGGATGCCCGCTAGCACATACGCCAGAATTTGGGGCTGGTGGAGCCAGCGCAGAACGAAAGCGATAACTGCTGCGACTACTACGACGATACCCAGCTGCAGGAAAACATCTCCCGTCACCCCTATCATGATGCTTTAGATAATAATCGAAGATATATAAAGTTTTTTAAAGGCGCCTCTTCCCCTGAAGCGCAATGGGAATTGAATTATTCTTGGCACTGTTTCTCGGCATCGCTGCCGGTATCATCACCGGCTTGACTCCCGGTATCCACGTCAATCTGGTTGCAGCGCTGGCAGTTTCTTCTGGAGCCGTGCTGTTTGCCATCGCTTCTCCGCTAGCCGTTGCCGTTTTCATCATCAGCCTGGCCATTACGCACACCTTTCTGGACGCCATACCAAGCATTTATCTGGGAGCGCCAGATGAAGCGCAGGCACTCAACGTCCTGCCGGGCCATCGCTTATTGCTCCGGGGCGAAGGCCATAATGCGATTACCTATACCGTTATTGGCTCGCTCGGGTGCCTCTTCTTGAGCCTCGCCATTCTGCCGTTATTCATTCTTGGCGCAGAAAAGCTCTACCCTTTTTTCCAGGCAATTATCGGCTATGCGCTTATTGCCATCATGGCGTTTATGATCTGGCGCGAGAAAGGGAAACGGCTGAAAAGCTTGGCCACTTTTCTGCTGGCAGGCAGCCTGGGCTTGCTGGTGTTTTCTGTTCCGAATCTCAAACAGCCTTTGCTGCCGCTGCTGTCTGGCCTGTTCGGAACCTCCCTGCTGCTCCTGAGCATCGCCCAGAAAGTGAACATCCCCTGGCAGAATGTGAAGAAGAAGCTCTCTATCTCGGGGAAGAATGTAGTCAAATCCGTTTCTGCAGCGACCGGCATGGGCAGTGTCGCAGCCTTCCTGCCGGGCTTTGGCAATGCGCAGGCGGCGATCGTTGCTACGTCTGTCGTTGGCGAGATTGGCGACGAAGGCTTTCTCTCTTTAGTGGGCGGGCTGAACACCGCATCAATGGTACTGAGTATAGGCGCATATTATGCCATTGAAAAAGCCAGAAATGGGGCAATTGTTGCCGTACAGCAGCTCATCGGCACTATCGGGATTCCGGAACTGCTGCTGTTCCTGGGCGTTGCACTTGCAGCAGGAGGAGCTGCAGCATTACTGACGCTCTTCATTTCCAAGCGGTGTGCGCAACTCATCCGCAAAATTCCGTACGCCAAACTGGCATGGGGGGTGATTGCGTTCATTGCGCTGCTCAGCATCGTCTTTGATGGCCTACCAGGATTGGCGATTTTGGGAACGGCGACGGCGCTCGGCGTTCTGGTGTCGAACTGGGGCGTGGGGAAGAATCATCTCATGGGCTGCTTAATTCTGCCGGTGATTTTGTACTTTGTGCTGTGAGATTCATCCTGAATGAGAAAAGTTTTTATATTATAATCCATTATAATGAAAGATGGCTGAATTGTTCAAAGCAAAAATTCGCAGGGTTGGTACCTCAGTAGGCGTCTTGATTCCCCGGGAACACATAGCTAAAGCGCGTTTGCAGGTTGGAGAAGAAGTAGAAATTGCTTTAATGCCCCATAAGGATCTCTCCGGCTTCGGTTTCGCCAAGAGATACAAAGTTTCTTTTCAGAGAGACAAGAGAATTCGTGATTTTAGATGAAACTTCTTGATACTTCTGCGTGGGTAGAATACTTTAAAGGGTCAGAAAAAGGAAGAAAA
>DATDWF010000006.1:0-19340 GCA_035289745.1 Candidatus Nanoarchaeia archaeon | reverse complement strand
GACATTTTTCCAGACGAGAGTATCGCCGACAGAAACGGTAATCTGATCAGTGCCAAACTTATCGTTCAAAATTTCAACGGTTTTGGGGCCTTCTTCAACTGCGGGTGCTTCTTCAGCTGCCGCTTCATCTTCCAAGGCTTCTGCGCTCTCTTCAGCAGGAACCTCTTCCAGCTTTTCTATGATTACAGGAGCATCTTCCGGAACCTCTTCGGCTTCCGCAGCGGTAGTGGTGCCACCGCTGGGGCTGGTATCGTTGCCGCAGCCGATGATAAAGAGGAAGAGCAGAAGAAAACTGCCCACCAAGAGAGCTTTACGGGAATACGGCATCATACGCGTAGAGTACCGGTATTTTTAATAAATCTTTTCGTTCCGTATCAGCTCACTACTTTAAAATACTCAATGTTCCGAAAGCTTTATATAGAAGTACCTCTTTTCGAGTAGTTAACATCTATCACCTCTTTTTCCCCGAAGCAAGCCATCGGTTCGCCGGTGGTTTGCTCAGGGGTTTGAATGGGAAGTTATTTTGTTTTTTTTAGGTTTTTGATGTTTTACGAATATACTCTCCCAAAAGATGATGAAATACTTTGTATTTTCCCCTATCTGTTCTAATAATTGCCCCTTCCTGTACTAGTTTTCCTAGATGAGGAGAAATTTCATTGCTACTTCTATTGAGCTTAGTACTTAGTTCGGAGAGATGAATCTCTGTATTTTTGCTCTGTGCAATCTCTGAGAGTATATTTCTACTTCCTTTTCCAGCTTGGTCGTAAAATCGGGAAAAGAAAGGTGCCAACACTCTAGGAACAAATTCAATATCCGCAGCTGCAAAATGTTCGGTTTTAAGTTCTGACTCATTGTCTTTTAGTTTTGAATAAGCTGTTGCTAAATAAGCTGTGAGAACAAAAGGATGACCTTCTGTAACTTCATGCACTTTCTTGAGAACCGGTTCTGTGATAGCTATACTTGCTTTACCTAACTTTCTTTCTATGAACATTTTACTTTCGGGGTAACTAAAATTTTCTAAAATGACAGGAGGAAAGGTTCGGACTAATGGAGAGAAACCAGTGCCGGAAGGTCCCGTTATAGTTAATTTTCCTGCTGGAATGATCATTACCGGTATTCTGTTAATCTGTAATTGCTCTAGCACGGCTCTGAGATACAGTATTAATTCGGCACGGTTTCTTTCTAGAATTCTGGCTTCGTCTATCAAAAAAACAATAGCTGTTTTTATTTTTTGTAAGTCTTTCCAAGCAGCGGTGAGTGCCGATTGAAGATTAGGGAAGATGTTCTCTTTTAAATCGCCGATGCTCAATTCTATTCCACTCTCAGTTTTTACTCTTATTCGCTTAAGTGCCCCCAAAACGCTTGAAGAAATTCTTTGAAGGATAACTTCCTCTTTTACTTTTTCTTGGACTCTCTCTATGAGTATCTTTGCCAGCATTTCCCTACTAAACTCCCCAATTTCATTAAGGGAAAAATAAATGGGAAGAGCATTCATGTCTTCAGTGATGGCTTTACACTTATGAAGAAAGGAGGTTTTCCCGATACCGTAACCTCCAACGATCGACATACTTGCCAAAGAACCACTCATAGTTTGTCGAAGCTTTTGTTTGAAGTCTTCTAAGTACTGAATTCTGCCAGTGAAATCGTGGGGGTCAACAGGAGAACCCGGATTGAACGGATTTGGAGGAACCATAGCCATTTTTAAATTTTTAATAGTATACAAAAAATGTTATACTATATAAATTTTTCTTTCCGGTCTGAAATAATTCTTTGGGGTTCTGTTTCACTTTTTTCTTTGTTTTTTGTCTGTTTGAATAAAAAGCCCTTTCCGTTGCCTCCCCCACCACCAAACCGCCACCATCACCAACACCCCCATCACAAATCCCCCACTTGCAAACAGCCATTCCCGGGGCAGCTCTTTGATTTCATCCAGCGGGCTTAGGCTCGGCTGCTCTTTTTCTTCCGGGAAATACATGCCCAGCTCGCTCATCTCTAACGCGTACTCCAAATACAAGAGTGCACTCCCTTTCTCGTCCTCTTCCAAGGCGTTGGCGTACTGGTAGTACGAATACCCCAAGATCGGAAACATCCCTTCGGCACTGTTTTCGGCAATAACGCGTTCCACTGCCTGCCGCTTGCTGGCAATGTAGTCCGGCAGGGTGGCGTTTTCCAAGCCCAGGGAGCTGAGGATGGCGCTCGCTTCGGCTTTCGTCTGCGCAGCCGTCAGCAGGCACACGCCATGTTGGCCGTCATTTAATGCTTTTTTGGCGGCATCCAGATTCTTATGCGTCGCCGCCAGATGAAACGTGCCGAGGAAAAGATCTGCATACTGCACCATCTCTTCGGCTTCCGCAACTTTCTGCTGGCAGGATTGCTGCAGGTGCTCTTCGTCTATCAGCAATCGTTTTCCGCCCATGGCAAAGAACTCGCTCCAGGCGATGGCTGAGAAAAAGCGCTCTTCGGCATAGCTGAGTAGCGAGTATTTCTCTTGGAGCGTTGCCGCTTCTTCTAATTCAGCAAGCTTTTCTCGCGCATCGCTGAGGCGTTCCTGCACAATAAACAACGTCTGCAGGTCCGTCAGGGTATCGATCTGTTCCAAAGAAATTTTTTGTTCCTGCGTGGCAATATCTTTTTCAAGCTTGGCAGCGGCAATGGACACTCTCCCGTCAGCGAGCTCTCTTCTCTCATAAAAAGCCGTGCGGGCTCGAATCGTATTCGCAAAGCAGAAACTGGCTGCTGAATAATAATTGCCGACGGCTGCGGCAGCTTCTGCCCGTTCTGTTCCCTCTGCAAGAGCTTGCTGCACGTCGTCAGGAAGCGTCATCTTTTGCTCATCAATCTCTTCCAGCAGGTCGGCCGTCCTCGCGCAGAGCTTTCCCTGCACGGTATTCATGAGAGCCCGATATCCTTCGTTTTCCATGATCAGGACTTCTTTGCTGTTCAGCTGCTGGCCAGTAAGGTGGAAGAGCACGGCATCGAGATCGATGACTTCAACAATTTCAATGCCTGGCGCTTGGGCGCTGCTGTGCTGCAGCTCGGTCTCATTGAGCTGAGAGCCGAGAGGAATCAGCACTATCTTCATGCCGGCAGCTGCGGCCGCTGCCAGCTTATGGGGCACGCCACCCACGGGGCCGATAAGCCCACCAGAATTGATCGTGCCGGTAACCGCTACATCTTCGCGGTACGGTAAATCCATAACGGCAATCGCCGTCAGGGCTGCCATGGCTGCGCCGGCACTGGGGCCGCCGACGATATTGGTGTCTGCTTTAATCGTATAGAAAAAATCGTACGTCCCGCAATCCAGATGGAAATGTTTACAGGCAATCTCTTTGGCAAAGCGCGTGGAGCCCTGTGTATCGAGCTTGGTTAGCAGTGACGTTTCTAAGAATACCCGTCCTGAGCCGCCTTCCCGCAATTCGAGGTAGAGATCAGCAGCGCTGCCGGACACATTTTCTCCATTTTCCTGCACGGCCAGGAGCTTGAGGTGGTAGGCTTTGGGCAGTTCTGCAGCAGCTGGGGCTCCGGCGAGAGTTGCAAAAGTAATAACAACGAAACAAAAGAGCCAAAAACCACCTCTTTTTTGCATGGCGGAGAGATTATTTTAAAGTCTTTTAAACTTTTGCTTTGCCGCTGAAAGCTTTTTTTTAAACCAAAACATTAATAAATTATCCCTCTTATAGAAAAGATAAATGGCACGAACATTCCATGTACTCATTGAGGCAGATAAAGAAGGGGGTTACATCGGTAAAGTCCCTGAATTATCAGGCTGTCTCAGCCAGGGAGATTCTTTGGATGAATTGATGAAAAACATCAGAGAAGCGATCGAACTCTGCCTGGAAGTGCAAGAAGAAGAGAAACGAAACATTGCTGAAGAGCATATCACTTTTGTTGGTGTTCAAGAGATTATGGTATAATGAAGCTGCCTCTCCTCTCTTCTAAAGAAGTTTGTAAATTCTTGGAGAAAGAAGGATTTCAACTGATACGGCAGAAAGGGAGCCATTGCTTTTATCGGCATCCGGATGGGAGAACGACGGTCATTCCTGTGCATAGCAATAAAGATATTAAGCGGGGCCTTCTGAAAGCAATACTAGAAGAGATACGGATAAGCCGCGAGGAGTTTTTTAAGAGATATAGGAGGAAGCGTTAGTCATTTGAGATTAGTTTATGCATCTTTTAGCTGTTTCCCAGATGATTTAGTGATCAGGGGAAAAGCAGATAAAACCCCCCGTCTTTCTCTTAGAAAGAAGAAAACACTTTGTGCAAAATAGGCTGCTTCCTATGAAAAAAAGAGGAAAAGAGGGAACTTCTCAGAAAACGTTCGGCCTGGCTTTAGGCGGCGGCAGTGCTCGGGGCCTGAGCCATATCGGCGTGCTGAAAGTCCTTCATCAGCATAAACTGTTTCCTAACTATCTGGCAGGAACGTCCATGGGCGCGGTAATCGCTGCGTTGTATGCGGCAGGCTACACACCCGAGCAGATTCAGGAACTTGCCAAGACCACGGACTGGCACAACATCGTGGATTTTACTGTTCCCAAAGCGGGCCTGATTCGCGGCCAGCTGGTAGAAAACAAGCTGCGGCAATTGCTGCAGAACAAGACCTTTGCGGAGCTGGCCATCCCCCTGCAGTTAGTGGCGTACAACCTTACGAAGCGGCAGCAAGTGGTCTTCTCGCAAGGCGATGTTGCCAAAGCCGTGCGCGCTTCTATTTCCATCCCCGGCATTTTTACGCCGCTCCGGATCGGGAATGATTCCTATGTTGACGGGAGCATCAGCAATCCGACGCCATTTGATGTGGTGCAGAAGCGGGGAGCAGATGTTGTCGTAGCCATTGACCTCTTTAAAAGCGAGAAGCCTTCCCGGGAACAAAAAGCCCAGCGCGGCGGCCTCTTTTCCGAACTGAAGAAAGAATTCATCCTGGCCGAATTCCTGAATGTGGAGAACTATCTCTTCCCAAAACGCTGGCCGCATTTCTTTCGCCGTATCGGCACATGGGGTTTTGAGAAACTGCTTTCTCCAGCCCGCTTTCTGAAACGGTTAGCAGGAAAAGAACTGCCGGACATCGCCAAGGTCATGAACCTCTCCATTGGCTGCCTGATGAACAACCTCGCTAAAGAGCGCTTGCAGCATGCAGATATTGCGCTGAAAATAACGCCGTCTTTCGGGAAATTGCACTGGAGCGATTTTGACAAAGTGGATGCTTTTGTGGCTATCGGCGAAGAAGCGATGCGGAAGGAGATGAAACGGCTAAGGGAGCTGTTGTGGGGATAGAGGGGGGATTATTTTCAATGACGTGGTTGACTTATTGACCACTTGGTCGGAAAAATGACCATAAATGGCGCTTCATACCAATTATTCTTTTCTTCTCTTTATCCCCGCCGCATCCTTAAACTTCACGTGCATTTTCTTCCCCGTTGCATCCTGCCGGAGAAAGATGTCTTTGCCGAGCAGCAGCACCGTACAGGGTTCCCCTTTATAGAGCACCTGCTGGCCTTTCCGGAACGGCAGCCCCCGGAAGAGAATCGTAATGCGATAGATGGTGTTTCCGCCTTTCATGCCATAAACGGACTGGGTCACTTTATGCTCGCCGCCAAAGCGCTCCTGCAGCTGCTTGCCGATCGTTCGGGCAACACTCTTATCAGCAAGGTAAATATCAATGCCGCCTTGCACTTTTTTAATTCTTGTTATGGGCACGCCTTTTTTTTTGATCGCAGCGAAAGCGAACTCTTCTATCTCGGGTACAATATCCCGCAGCTGCAGAATTGCCTCATAGTACAGCGGATGCTTGCCTTCCATGGAGCGGACCATGAAGAAAGAGAAAGAAAAGGCCTTATTTAAACCCAGCGTAAGCCTTATAAACAAAGCTTCCAACAGAGCGCCTATGGCAACGGAAAAAAGAGCGGTTTTTACTGCCCAAGAAAAGAGCATCCTGCGAGCGCTGGTCGTGAAAGAGCTTGCTGCCCTGAAAAGAGAAGAAAAAAAGATGGCCATTGCCAACTCTCCTTTCCTCGGAAAACCGGAGCGGAGCGACGATCTGGCGTTCCTGAAGAGCGAGAAGCTGGCGCAGCAGTTTTTAGAACGGCTGGCACGGAAGCTCAAAAAGGAGTAACTGAGGCAGAAGCAAAGAGGAGTATAGAGAGAGTACGAAGAAAAAGTTATACCCATGTCACAGCAAACCACCGAAGCAATTATTGAACAGAAGTATGCAGAATTCCAGCAGCTGCAGCAGCAAGCCGAGCAATTACAGCAGCAAGTGCATCTCGTGCGGGAGCAAGTTATCGAATTGGATACTTCGATCGATGGCTTGCGGGAATTGGAAAAAACAGCCATCGCCACCGAGATCCTGGCGCCGCTGGCGAACGGCATTTTCGTCTCGGCGTCGTTGAAAGAGAACAAAAATGTTCTGGTAAATGTCGGCGCCGATACGGTGGTTGAAAAGCCGGTGCCCGATGCCCGGCAGCTGTTAGAAGAGCAGAAGCGGGAGCTGCTGGAGCAGCTGGTGGCCCTGGAGACAGTGCAGGCAGAATTTGAGCAGCAGGCAGTGAAAGCATACAAGGAAGTGGAGAAGCATGTTCGGCAAGCTGAAAGAAAAGCTTAAGGAAACGCTTTCGATATTTTCTCGGAAGGCGAAAGAAGAAGCAGAAGAGAAGGTAGTTGAGAAACCGGTCGTTGAAGAGAAAGCCGCAGAAAGAGAAACAGAAATTATTTTGAGCAAAAAAGAGACGATAGAAAGAAAAGAAAAAAAGAAATCAGAGAAGAGAGAGCCAAAAAAAGCGCCGAAAGAGAAAGCAAAAGAGGAGGAAAAAGAGCCCAAGAAAGAAACAGCAGAAGCTCTTCGAGAAACAAAAGCCAGAGAGCCTGAACAGAAAGAGATTGTTAAAGACAAAAAAAGAGAGAAGGAAGAAGCCACCACGGAAGAAGAGGAAGCAATTTCTCAGCCAGCCAAAGAAGGACCGGAAATTCCCCAAAAAGGCTTCTTCAAGCGCTTCACGGAAAAATTCACGACCAGAACCATCTCTGCCGACAAATTTAACGAGCTGTTCTGGGATTTAGAGTTAGCTCTTCTGGAGAATAATGTGGCCGTCGCGGTGATTGAGCGGCTGAAAGCTGATTTACAGGCGGAATTAGTCGACAAGCCCCTCCCACGTAATGTCGAAGAGAAAATCAGCGAGACCTTGCGGAACAGTTTGCAGGACATTCTTTCCTTTGAAGCCCAGCCTTTGGAAAAGCTCGTGGCGCAGAAGAAGCCTTTTGTCATTGCGCTCTTTGGCATCAATGGCTCGGGGAAAACGACCACGGCAGCGAAGTTAGCGCATCGCCTGCTGCAGCAAGGCTTTTCCGTCGTTTTGGCAGCCTGCGATACGTTCCGCGCAGCCGCCATCCAGCAGCTGGAAGAGCATGCGCAGCGGTTGAATGTCAATATCATCAAGCATACCTATGGCGCCGATGCTGCGGCGGTGGCTTTTGATGCCATCAAGTATGCGGAGAAAAATAAGATCGATGTGGTGCTGATCGATACGGCCGGCCGACTGCATTCCAATGTTAATTTAATGGCAGAATTGGAGAAGATCATCCGCGTCGCCAAGCCGCAGCTGAAGCTGTTCGTTGGAGAAAGTATTACCGGCAATGACTGCGTCGAGCAGGCGCAGCAATTCCATCAGCATCTGGAGATGGATGGCATCATCTTGACGAAAGCAGACGTGGACGAGAAAGGCGGGGCGCCGCTTTCTATTGCCTATACAGTCAAGAAGCCGATTTTCTTCCTGGGCGTCGGGCAGCGCTATGAAGATCTGGAGTCCTTTGACCGGGAGAAAGTGCTGCAGCAGCTGGGGCTGTGAGATACTTTTTTTTTATTTTCTGAGCGAGCATCTTTTCGTCGGCAACGTTTAAATAAAACCAGCCGTTTTTGCGAATGATGATTCAGCGCGACGTCTACAAGTTTGGGGGCAGCAGCCAGAAAGATGCTGCGGCTTTGGAAAACTGCATCGATCTCTTAGTGAGAGACGACCACCCTAAAGCGGTTATTGTTTCTGCGCCGAGCGAAGTTACCAACCTGCTGATTGCTGGTGCGGAGAAACATTTTGATGGAGAAAAAGTCCCTCAAGAATTTTATCGTATGAAACAACGATATATGGATATTTTCCATAGGATTCCCGGGGCGGTGCAGGTTATCGATGAAAAATATGAGAGCTTATTGCGCAATGCTTTCGGCTCAAAAACAAAGTTCTCACTAGAACAGCAGCCATTTCATTATACCTATATTGTCTCTTTCGGAGAGCGGCTGGAAGAACGGCTTTTCCCCCTGCATCTGCGCCTGCACGGTCTGCCTGCTAAAACCATACCTGCGCGACACATCTTTAAATTGTCCGGTGACTCCCGAAATGCAACGTATAATCGCCGCAGTGATGCTCTTATTCAGGAAGCCTATGCGAACCCTGATATCTTGCCCATCACCGGCGGCTTCCATGGCAGCGATGAGCAGGGGAATGTTCTTCTTTTCAGCCGCGGCGGTTCCGACTATACGCAGACGCTGGTTGCGAGAGCAATACATGCACGAGCCTGCTACAATTGCACGGATGTTCCTGGCATTTATCCTATCGACCCAAAGCTGTTTTCTGCAGACGAGCGGCAGCAGCTGGAACGGGAAGGCAAACTTCGCCCTATTCCTTTTCTCAGCTACCAAGAAGCTCAGGAATTAGCGAAACAGGGTGCGAAAGTTATCCATCCCCAAGCGCTCGATGTTTTAGTTGATGATGAAATTACTTTTTACGTCTTAAACACCTTTGCACCCGGCGCCGGCATGACGGAAATTGGTTCCCTAAAAGACCCCACTCCCCGCGTGACGGGAATCACCGGCAAAAAAGGGCCGTTTCACTCCATCAGTTTGCGTTCCGGGGAGATGGAAGATTCTTCCGGCTACCTCAGCTTTGTCGGAGAAGCATTCTCTGGCGTGAATGTGGAAACCATCACGACGTCCCGCGTGGGCATCGGTGTCGGATTTTCTGATCCCAAAGCTGATCTCGAGCGTCTCACTTCCCATCTTGCCCAAAGGGGGCGCGTCGAGCAGCATAACGATTCGTCTTTCATTGCACTCGTTGGCATAAATCTGGGAAAAGACCCAAACATTTTGGCGCAGTTTTTCTCGACGTTAGCCAGAGAAAAAATCCCCGTCGGGCAGGTTTCCAAGATGTCTTCCAACTTTTCTTCAGAAGGCACGAGCGCTGATTTCTCCCTCTGGGCAGAAGTGCCCGTGAAAGACTATGAGCGGGCGCAGAAAGCGCTGTATTTCTCGATGGTACTGAGGGAACCCCATTTATCAAACTTTTCCATATAATTTATATATCACCCCCTGTCGTGACGCAATAGGGGGAGAGGATGGAAAAATAACGAATGGTGATGCTCCATGAATGAACCAAGAAAACTCCAAGCAATTATTCTCGATTGGGCCGGCACGACCCTGGATTATGGCTGCTGTGCGCCTGCAGTCGTGTTCCAGAAAGTCTTTGCGGAAAAAAGCGTGCCCATTACCATGGCTGAAGCACGAGAGCCCATGGGCGCTCATAAGAAAGTGCACATCCGAAAAATAACGGAAAATCCTGCTGTCCTGGAGCGATGGAAAAGTACCTACGGGCGGCTTCCGAATGAGAACGATGTCGAAGAGATGTTTGCTTCTTTTGTTCCTCGGCAGATGGCCTGCCTGGCGGATTATGCAGATCTTATTCCGGGAACGTTGGAAGCACTGGATGCTTTTCGAGGGCAGGGATTGAAAATCGGCTCGACCACGGGCTACACCGGTGAAATGATGCAGCTGCTTCTGAAAGAAGCGAATGATCGCGGTTATGCGCCCGATGTCACGGTCTGTTCAACAGGAGATTATGCGGTACGACGTGGGGGTAATTATGAATGGGGCAAAGTGCAAGGGATTGGAGACAGTTGGAATATCAGCCGGCCGGCGCCGCATATGTGCAATCTCAACATGCTGCTGCTGGATGTCTCTGAACCATTCTTTTGCGTTAAAGTTGATGACACCCTTCCTGGCATCGAAGAAGGGCGAAAAGCAGGCATGTGGACCATGGGATTGGCGCAAACTGGGAATGAACTTGGCTTGAACGAGAAAGAAATTGCTCAGCTCTCACAACCAGAATTTCTCCAGCGGCTCAAAGAAATCTACAGACGGATGTATGGCGCAGGTGCCGACTATGTGGTTGCGGGCATTGGAGATGTTCCAGCTGTTGTGGAGAAGATTAATGCGAGTCTGGCAAAGGGTTGGCTTCCCTATCGGTCTCTTTTGTTAGCGTAGTGTATAATTCTTCCAGCTCTTGGAGCGCTAGGCCCATTTCATCTCCAGAAAAGAACCCATATCGCTGCAACAAGCGGATTTTCTCTTCGATGCGGGGAATACTTTCGGGAATTAACCCGATCTCCAGATAATCAAAGCGTATCCGCATGGTTTCCAGAACGTCTTTTCCGTGATTGGGAAAGCCCAGCACGAAAACCTCCGGATGATTCAGCACATAGACAAAACCAGCCAGTTCTGCCACGTCTTCAAACTCGTTCTTTGCCCCATAACACGTTACAGAGGCGACGGATGCCATATACTCCAGGCAGCTATTCTTGACGCTTTCACTGGCTTCTTCATAATAGCCGATGCCGCTGAGCGTCCACCACTCTGCCCAGAATTCCGGGCTCACTGTATAATGCCAGAGATGCGCCAGCTCATGCACCAGCGCATCGTCCGTCATGCATTTGGTCGGGCCACAGTACGTCGTAATCGTTCCATCATGGCCGGCAGTGGCAATAACTTCTGAATGAACGTTTCGAATGCGAATCCGGTTCACCAGGGTAAACTGTTCTGGAAAAAAATCCAAATGCTCTTGCGTTTCATGGTAGACTTCTGCAAAATTCTCCACACGCTGGCTGCGCTCTTCGCCTCGGTCATCCCAGTTGAGGTAGACGGGAACCCCGATCTCTTCCTGGAAAGCAATCTCTTCTGGGGTGGCGAACAGGATCTCATCGAGCAGGCCGTCTCTTTCCCGTGCGGAAGCTATGAAATACACGCTGGTTCCTAAAGCCAGAGATGTCGTTCCCATCAGGAGCGCTTTGCTTTTCTTGCTCATTCTTCTTGCCCTCTCTCTTCTTCACTCTGTTCATATGCTTCTAATTGGTGCAATGCATAATCGCGTTCCCGCTCAGAGAACGCTCGGTATTCTGCAAGAAGCTCAATTTTCTGGCGGATGCGGGGAAAGCTTTCTGCGGAAAAGTGGATTCCAAAGGTCTGGCGCGGCTCTTCTTGCAGGGTGAGGTCTCGAAACTCTGGCTGCGGCTGGGGGAAGCCCCGAAGGGACCGATGAGGGTTATTCAGGATATAGACGAACATCATCGTTTCTGCAAGGTCTTCAAGCAGATGCGTTGTGGCATAGCAGCTTACCGTCGCCAAGTTTCGGCTGGCCGTCTCGCATGCTCTCATAAATTCGCAGTCGCCCAAGAGCATTTCTGGAGCTGAACATTGGTATTCGCCCCGGCTTATTGTTTTCCATTCGCTGCGAAGCTGCTGCTGTTGTTCAGCGGAGAGAGCAAAATACCAGGCGTGCCCCAGCTCATGGACAAAATCATCATCTTCTATGCAATAGTGGGCATCTTCCGTGCAAGAGAGGGAAAGCCCGTGGAAGAGCGGGTTGTACCAGCCTACCTCAAAATCTGCATCGAGCTTTTCGATGGATATATAGCGAATCGGGGCAAAGTGTTCTGGGAAAAAATCCCAATTATCGCGTGCTTCGCGGTAGGTCTCTACAACCCGCTGAGTGAATGCAGAGCGCTCTGCTCGCTCGGATGTTTCGTTGAGAAAAATGGGAACACCCATCTCGCGCTCAACGCTTCTTTCTTCGGGGGTAGCAGAGCACGCCTCATCGCCAAAATGATGGATATAACTGCTTAGAAGGACGGTGCTTATCGCTCCCTGTGCAAACCAGGAAATCTTTTTCCTCTTATCGCCCACGGAGAGAGGGAAAGAATTGATTTATAAAAGGCTTTGCCTCAAGCTTTTTGGCTCACTTCGTTCGCAAAACGCTTGGATCTAAATGCGCTCTAGTGAGGCTTCATTTCATTCAGCCTCACGACTCAGTCTGGGGGTGCACATATTTGACTGATAAGTTGTTGTTTTTACGCAAGAATTGGCTCAGTGTATCAGTCATTTCTACACACTGCTCTCAGTCTAATGTGTCAAAACTTGCTTAAATGGGGAAGAGAAGCACTTCCCAATGTTCATAACGAAAAACATTCTCCACGAAAATAATAGCCTCCCGATGAGACTCGGCGTGTATCAAAAAAGCCTGAAACTTTTTAAAGTACTCATTCTCCCAACCACCCATGACCCGTATTTATATCATGACCCAGGGCTGTACGGCCAATATGGCGGACAGCGAGTACATGAAAGGCATCCTGAAAGAAGCCAAATTCGATCTTGCCAACAGCCTGGAAGAAAGCGATGTGGTTATCATCAATACCTGCACGGTAAAGACGCCGAGCGAGAATGAGCTTTTCCGCACTTTGGAGAATATTCGCAGAGAGCATCCGTACAAAGTTATTGTTCTCGCGGGCTGCCTGGCGCAAACAGAGCCCAAGAAGCTGAAAGACTATTGTGTCGTCGGCACGAGCCAGATTCACAAAGTTGTGTCCGTCGTCGAAGAAGCCCTGCATGACAATGTGGTGCATGCCCTGGAAACCGGGGAAATGCCGCCCCTGAACCTGCCGAAAGTCAGAAAAAACCCCATTATTGAGATTATTCCTATCAATCGGGGCTGCTTGAGCGCCTGCACGTTCTGCAAGACGAAGCAGGCCCGGGGGAATCTCCGGTCGTATCCGGTTGCTGATATCATTGCCGTCGCTAAAAAGGCCTTGCGGGAAAGCGTGCAGGAGTTTTGGCTAACGTCGCAAGACACCATGTGCTATGGGTTTGATCTCGACACCAACTTGGCCACGCTGCTCAAAGAGCTTCTGGCTCTTCCCGGGAAATTCAAGATCCGCGTTGGCATGGGAAATCCCGTGCACCTGAAAACGTTTAAAGATGAGCTTTTTCCACTGTTTCAGAGCGAGAAGCTGTTTCAGTTCCTGCATCTTCCGGCGCAGTCCGGCAGCGATGCGGTCTTAAAAGAGATGAAGCGGGGAAATTCTGCGGCGGAATTCTTATCGCTCGTCGAGGAAGCCAAGCAGCTTATTCCTCGGCTGACGCTGGCGACGGACATTATCATTGGGTTCCCGGCAGAAAGCGACGACGATCATTGGCAAACGCTGGAACTCCTGCGGAAAACCAGCCCGGATGTCATCAATCTCTCCCGGTTCTGGGCGCGGCCGAAAACGCCCGCCGCATTGCTGAAGCAGGTTCCCAGCGACGTCATCAAGCATCGCTCAAAAATCGTAACGGATATTGCGGAGAATATTGTTACTCTGCAGAACGAGCGTTGGATGGGCTGGGAAGGGGAGATTCTTATCGACGAAGAAGGAAAAGAGCCGGGGCAGTGGATCGGCCGGAATCCCAGCTATAAGCAGGTCATTGTGCACGGGGATTTCAAGCTGGGAGACTGGGTTCAGGTACGCATTACTAAAACGACCGTGTGGGATTTGCGGGGGGACGTGCTTCGTTAAGATTTTTTTTTCTTCCTTCGCCACCGTGCTTTTAGCTTCTCCTGGAACCTCTTTTTTGGCTGAACTCCCTCCTCCTTTTTTGTTGCAGAAATTTCTTTCTTCTTTTTCTCTTTCTTTTCTTTCCTTTTTTTTTTTTTATTTTCCGAAGGTAAAAGCTCTTCTCCTTTTCTCTGCACGAGATAGATATCTGCGCCGGTTTCCGGATTTTTCCCAATGGCTTTCTGCCCACCCAGGTAGGCAATGTATTCTTCAAAAGAAAAGCTTCTGCACAGATAGCGCTCGACGAGCCGAGATTCCTGCTGATACGCTGCGTATTGTTCTGAGCCGGCCGTGCTGAGCAGCGTCTTTATCCGGAGCAGTAGCGGGTCTTCCTGGAGAGTATCGTTTGTTTTTGCCAGCGTATTAACGACGTTTTCCAATTCCGCTGGCGATAACGCTTCCCCGCTGGCTGCCTGTTTCGTTATTTTTTGGGCAATGCCCCGCTCCTGATTCTGCAGCCGGATGCGGTAATAGACATCGTCTTTGCCTTCGTAAAGCTGGGGGATATGCTCATCATTGCAGTTCTGCAGAATACGGCGTAGGAAAGCAGCATACTCCGCCCGGCCTTGCTCCCTGGCGTGATAGGCTCGCACCTGGAGCGCCCACATCAGGGCCGAAATATCGTCCATCGATGAGAAAGAGGGAGAATAAAGATTTAAAGATTGTGGAGAAATCTACTCTCTTTCTCTCTGAAATTGCTCTGCGACTGCTTTTCGAACCGCTTCCTCTTTCAGAGGCTTTTGTTTCTGAACCTCGTAGGACTTGAAAAGGCTTTGTACTGCTGCCGTTACCGCTCCGGCATCGCCCTGCAGCTCGGCCATAATCTGGCGGTCTTCCCGTGATTTGTAGAGAAACTTGTTAACCATCGCGCGCAGAAAGTAGGTAACAGGATGCATGCGCCAGTGATGCTCGTAGTCGGTCAAGAGCCAGGCATCGAGGGCAACCAGTACGTCGCCTTGCTGCATTTTCTGCTTGCGGCCTTCTTTTTCGATAAGAGCCTCTTGGACGTTCTGCAGATCCATTTTTATCTTCAGCATGAGCGTTACTTCCGGCGTCTTTTCTTTCCACGGCCGCAGCTCGATGAACGTGTTTTTTCCTTCCGGCTGCACGGACTCTTCCGTCTTCTTTTCCCGCTTGCTGTACTGCTTTTCTTCGAGAACTTTATTGATTGTTCTGAAGAGATCCTCCGTCCGAAAAGGGCCGTGGTAGCGCAGTTCCCGGTTATTGATAACCAGATTTTTTTCGTGGTACGTTTTCATGCTTTCTATTTTCTTCTGGTTTTAATCGCCTTTTTTCTCTTCTTTTTGGGGCTTTTTTCCTCTTGCTCTGCTCTTTCTTTGTTCTTCTGCTTCTTTCTTTACGGGCGATACGTGTACTGGAACGTGTTCAGGAATTTTTTAAGTCGCCCATGCAAGTCTTCGACATCGTCTTTCAGCCAGCGCTCCGCTTTGGCATAATGCTCGCGGAAAAAATATTTCTCCAGGACCATGCCGAGCAGCCACCAGAATGGTTTTGCTTGCCATTTTCCTTTCCGGTCGCTGACCACATAGCCGTCAAAGGTTATGTGGAGCGTTCCCTGCTGGACCTGCAGCTTCTTTCCGTCGTGCTCCACGCTGACGTTCTGCACATCAGCAATGTTCAGCTTTAGGGCAATGACTAACGCATAATAGTCGGTAATATTCCGAAAAGGCTCAACAGCCAGCTGAAACTGCTTGCCACTGGGCAACACCTGCTCTTCATTCAGTTTTTCATACCAATCCCAGCCTTTTTCGTAGAACCAGGAGGAGATCAGCGCATAGAGCTCAGAAACGTTCATGAAGCCGGTGTAGCTGAGCTTGAGATGGTCGACGATAAGATGCCTTTCTGCCATGAGAACCGGTCTAGGCATGGGAATATTTAAACAGTTTGGTTTTTGTTCTCTTCGCAAGGGACACGTGTTCCTTTAAGCACCAAAAACTTTAATAAGCTCAATGCTCCCCTCCGCTGAATAATCAGTGTAAGAAAGAGGGGGTGTCCATGGCGAAAGGCTTTTTCAAGAATATTCTGAAGCGTTTGCAGTTCAACCCTTTTAGCAAGAAAAACCACGTCAAGCTCGGCTTATATGGCCCGCCGAACAGCGGGAAAAGCACCTTAGCGAACCGCATTTGCCAGGACTGGCTCGGCGAAGAGATGTCGTCCGTTTCTCATATCTCCCACGAAACTCGGGAGATCATCGTCAAAGAGCAGGTCAGCATCAAGAATAAGCGGGGGAAAGAGCTGACGTTTTCACTGGTGGATACACCCGGTATCGCCACAAAGATTGATTATGAGGATTTTATCCGGAAAGGGCTGAAAAGAACGGAAGCAAAATTACGGGCCAAAGAAGCCACAAAAGGGGTCATTGACTCGATAAGATGGCTGGATAATATGGATTCGGTGGTCGTGGTGCTGGATGCGACGAAAGACCCCTATTCCCAAGTCAATATCACTATCATGGGCAATCTGCAGGCCCGGAACATTCCGGTATTAATTGCAGCCAATAAAGTTGATCTCCGCAAAGCCAATATTGATGTCATTAAAGCAGCGTTTCCCCAATATCCTATTGTGGGCATCTCTGCCAAATATGGAAAAGAGATCACGGACTTTTACGAGCAGCTGTTTAAGCTCGTAAAATAGGGGCTAGTACACCGGGGCGTACTGCCGCTGCAAAATCGTCCCGACCGAGAAAAGAAAATATTTAAAAAGGAGAAAAAAGTCATTCCTCTTGAGCCAAAGAGGAGTGCTGAAGAGAAGAGATGAGCAATAAAAGAGAAAAGAGGGTGTCATGGTAACTTTCCAATTCATCTCGTACCAGGATATTGAGGCCTTAACCTCTGCAAAACGGGTCAATAAGCTACTGAACATTGTCAAAGAGAACCGCATCGTCATCATGGAAGGCCGCCTGCGCAAAGAAGAAGAGGCGGATCTCATTGAGATTACCATGGAAGAGATTTCTCCCAAGTTTAAAGGCATTGAGCTGAGTGTTATTTATCCGGACCGCAGCAAGCAATCGGGAGTGCAGAAGATGAAGGGGGCTTTTGCTACGGTTCTCCTGGGTGATCGGCAGGGGCTGACTATCATCGGCCCGGCGTCCATCGTCAAGAAGATTGAGAAGAATCCGGATAAAATTGAGCTTTTTACCCGAGAGCTGAACGGCTCGAAGCGCAGCCAGGTGAAAAAGCTGAGACGGAGCTGATCATGCCGCACCGCTGTGTTCGCTGCAATATATTTTATGAAGATGGGGCGCAGGAAATTCTGAAAGGTTGTACGTGTGGCTGCCGCCTGTTCTTCTATGTGAAGAAGAAAGAGATTGAAGAAGGCAAAGAGCTGCTTAATAAGCTGAGCGATGAAGAAAAGGGGCAGATTGAGAAAGATGTTGCAGAGATTCTGTATATCAAGAATGAGGATCCCAACAAGCCCGTGGTGCTGGATCTGGAAGCGATTCGGGTCTTGCAGCCGGGGAAATACGAGCTTGATCTCGTGCATCTCTTCAAGAAAGACCCGCTGATCATCAAGCTCGAAGAAGGCAAATACATGATAGATCTGGCTCAGGCGTTCAGAAAAGATAAATAGTGCAAAGCCTCTTTCTTCTTGTTACTTTTATCCCCTCTCTATCTCGCTCATGCCTTCCTTCACAACGATCATCGGGACTGGTGCCACGCTGCTTTCAAGCGTAAAGACTATTCCGCAAATTATCAAAAGCCTGCGCACCAAGCGGCTGTACGATATTTCTCAAGGGTGGATTGTTCTCGGCATGGCTTCTGGCTATTTTTGGATAGTGTATGGGCTGCTCTTGGGAGATTTTCCGCTCATCAGCAGTTCGCTGTTTACACTGGGCTCATTTCTGGTCTTGTTTGCGCTGAAGAGAAAGTATGGGTGAAAAGGGCATTAGTGATGAAGCCATAGGGATAGGAAGTTATTAAAGTACAGGCTGATTTGTTCTCCTATGCAACTCAAAGATAAGAAATGTGCTTGCGCTACGAAGCAGGTTGAACGGCTTACCCAAGAAGGAATCGAGGCTTTATTGAGCAAAGTTCAAGGTTGGGAAGTTATTGATAATCATCACTTACAAAAAGGATACAAATTCCCCAATTATCTGAGCGGGGTGCAGTTTGTAAACCAACTGGCAGCAATTGCTGAAGAGCAGAACCACCACCCCGAAATTTATCTCAGCTGGA
The DNA here is from genome assembly GCA_035289745.1 of Candidatus Nanoarchaeia archaeon. Taxonomy (GTDB): domain Archaea; phylum Nanobdellota; class Nanobdellia; order Woesearchaeales; family GW2011-AR9; genus JAUYQE01. Next base: position 1,467 of record DATDWF010000006.1, on the reverse strand, counting down.
GAAGAGTTACTATAGAGATTTATACGCATGTTGTTAAGGGCCTTACGGATAATGACTTTATTTTAGCTGCTAAGTATGATGCATTGAAAATGTCATAACAATACAGGCATCACAACTTACTCCTTTGTGCTTTCTCCGCAATAATCGCCGAATGGCCGGTTTCGTCTTCGATAATGATCTTGAGCGTTTCCCTGCCCAGGAGCACGGCATCGAGCTTCTTCAGCAGATTCTTAGCTTTTTTCTTGGCAGCGGAATCCTCTTCGCTGTCCATGGTGAACTGAATGACTCCTTTGACCTGCTGGAGTAAGCCTTCAACATTGGTGACGTAGCCGTTCGCCGCAGGACCAGGCTCAATAGTGATAATATGAGGAATTTTAACGGTTGCTTCTCCGGACTTCACGATGCGGATGTTCAGGTCTGCTTCAGAAGAAACTTCCAGCGTGTACTTGCAGGGCTCTTTTTTTTCTGCGGGCTCGATGTCTGACTTTTTATAGCCACAGCTGCTGCATTCCATGGAGAAGACATACACTTTTCCGAAAAGGGGAATGTCAATCTCTTCTTCGCGAAGAGTAAGGGTCTTTTTGTTACAAAGATTGCACAGCTCGCCAGTCAGTTCTGCCATATATTAAAAATAAGATAGCTTTTTAAAAAGGTTATTGTTTTTGGAGCAGGAAATAGTGTTGAACAGAACCATGCGCAGAGGACAACCATTTCAGAAGACTTTGGACGCTTTGAAGACCATCCCTCTGTGGAAACTTGTCCGGGAGAATCACTGGGATGTTTCTTCTGCAGCTTTAGCTTCTTATGATTACACCAGCTGCCGGGCGATAGCGCTCTCGGACGGAATGTCTGTGGGATTATCCCACATCTACCCGATACATCCGCCGGCGTACTACCTGCAGCCGATGCTCGACGCTTTCCTGCAAGGAAATGCGCTGGCGAAACCGCATGCTATTCTCATTGCCGGGGATCTTCCTCACGAACTGGAGAGCTGTTGCAGCCTTTATGAAGTTCCTATCGTCGGAACGTATTTCGTTGAACCGACGTACGATGGCCGTGACCGCCGGGATATCATCGTTCTGCCGGAAAAGCAGGAAGTACGGATTTATATGGCAAATGCTGTTATTGTCCGTTCTTTTTTCGGGGAGCGTGCGTAAGATGAGCCATGAACCAAAGCCCTGTGAAGAACTGAGCACATTATTGCAGCAACAGCTTTGCTGGAAGGAAGTTCCCTGGGGAGAATGGCGCGTTGCTTCATTGCCCCTGGCGTCGTTTGAATACGATCCGTGCCGAGCTATTGTTCTTTCCAACGGCGATTTTGTGGCATTATCCCATATCTTCCCTTGCGATCCTCCCAAAACGTATCTGAAGCCGATGCTTGAAGAGCTTCTAAAAAACAGTTCGGCTGAAAGAGTCGAACACCCCGTGCAGGCCATTCTCGTTGCTGGGAATTACCCGGAAGATTTG
>DATDWF010000005.1:0-2005 GCA_035289745.1 Candidatus Nanoarchaeia archaeon | reverse complement strand
ATCGTTGAGCGCTTTCTCTTCCAGCAGGTTGATGAACAGGAAATCAACCTGGCAGCCGCGCTTTATCAGATGATACGCCGCTACCGGACTATCGATGCCGCCGGAGAAGAGCAGCAGCACCTTGCCGGAACTGGTTGGCGGCAATCCTCCCAAGCCTTGAATCGTTTCTGTATACAAGAATGCCTCCTGCCCCCGCACTTCTACGGAGATGATTATTTCCGGCTGCTGTAGCTGTACGCCGGCACTTTTTTCATACAGGATTTCTCCCGCTTCCCGCTCGAGGTCCTGGGAAGTGAAAAGATGATCTTTTCCCACTCTCCGAACGCGGACGCAGAAAGTTTTTCTGATAATGCGTGGCGCTGCATACTCCTGCACTTTTTCCAGCAAATCCTTTTTGTCGGAAAAAGAAAAAAAGCACGCGGGAGAAAAGCTTTGTATCCCGGGAACGCGCCGCAGGACGTCTTTGAGCTCTTCAATCTGGTTGGCAAAGAGCACGAAGCGCCCGCCATAATTCTTGAGCTTCCATTGCTTGACGCCTTGCTTTCTCAGCGCATCTTCTATCGCTTTGACGTACAGCTGTTCAAAATGCCCGCGGGTTCTGGAGCTCTTTAGCCCGATTTCCCCATAGCGGAGCAGGATGCAGGGTTCCATGATGGTGCTAAACGCTCCCTTTTTATAAATATTACTTTAAAGTAGTCACCAGTAGCAAGTTTTATAAAATAGCCTGCTTCTGGCAGGGCTATGGAGACCGCCAGAGATACAGCAATTTCCAGCGATGCATCTATTCCCGAAGATGCACCTGCTCCTGCAGAAAGGAGAGTGCTGCAGCCGGTTCTTTTCCTCGACTACGTGCAGCGGTTTGCAGAGGCTGCTGAAGCTGCCATTCGTTCTTTGCGGCTCATTCGGCATTATGAAGTGCCTCGCCTAGAAGAGTTGATTGCTCCGGGCGTTTTGCAGGAGGGAATTTCTGTTGATTCGTTCCGAAACGTCTTATGCGAGTATTTCTCGACGGTGAACATTGCCGGACAATTGCCGATTTCGGAGCGGCGGAAAAAGTCTGCTGATCCTCTTACCAGAAATGCCAGCGAATGGGACGGCGACGTTGCCCTATGGCAGCAGAGGGTGTATACGGCAGAGCGCCAGCATATTGATGCGTTAGTTGAACAGCTGGAAAAAGAAGCCCAGGCTTGGCAAAAGCCTGTGGAAGAATGCTCGGTGCGCATGCACCGGCTGATCCGGGAGATGTACAATCCTGCTGCCCAAGGGCTGTTGGGCGTCCCGTTCAATGGTCTGCTGGCCGGTGCGTTCAAGACGTTCCAGAAAAAACTCTATGCCGAAGCAGGGTTGCGGCATCAAGATAATCCGGAACAGCTCTATGCCCTTTGCTTCAAAGCTTGCGCGCAAATCCGTGGCTGGGACAAGCTCAGCGATGAACCGCTCGTCGAAGTGCTGGAGCAAGAGCAGGTTCCTCTGCAGCTCTTTGAAGAATACACCGGAAAGAAAATAAAACTTTCAAAAAAGAATAAGCCGGAAACGGTGCAGGAAGTAATTGCCGACGTACAGAAAAAAGCAGAACGCCATTTTCAAAGCGGGAGTGGCAGCTTTGCGGGAGAGCTTATTTTGATGCCCCAAACTTCTACGTACCCCCAAGGAGTCTACTCACTGCAGGCAACCTGTAAGAACGAACCAAACAGTCCGCATCGGACATTTACTCGGGCCGACGGAATCATCGTCTATCGCCCTTTCACTTTCCATGAAAACCTTCTAGCGTGCGTCACCGACTTCGATACTCTCCATGACGCTTCCGGCGCCAAGCGTTCTCTGGCTGACCGTTTGCGCTTCTTTAATCGCACGCTGGACTCTTGTACGGGCGTCGCCTATGAAGCCGGAACGGATAGGATGAAAATTATTTCCCCCTGTGCGCCGCTTATTGCCATCGCTCCAGACTTTTCCGACGGTTTCCTAGCCGTTCCCTATGCTTCTCTTGACGGCTATGAGCTCGATC
>DATDWF010000004.1:0-2711 GCA_035289745.1 Candidatus Nanoarchaeia archaeon | reverse complement strand
TCGAGCCCTGAAATGCACAAAGGACCCTAATGGTTGCCGCACTCTTTTTCCTGTTTGCTTTTTTGGCAGAAGTTCTCGGCACCGCCATCGGCTTCGGCTCTTCGACCATTTTTCTGCCGATTGCGCTATTTTTCGTCGATTGTATATGGGGGAATTCGCTTTTTCCTCCGATAACAAAAAACAGCCCCATATGTTTATATACCGCTTCTGCCCTCTTTTCGTCCATGAACATCGGCGGCCAGGCAGTGATTGAAGGCGTGATGATGCGCAATCGGGAAAAGTTTGCCATAGCCGTCCGCCTGCCCAACGGCAAAATAAAAGTCAAGAAAGAAGCGCACACGCCGTTCTCCAAGCTCATCGATGTGCCTTTTCTCCGCGGCGTGGTAAGCTTAGGCTACATGCTCGCTGACGGCATCCGGGCCCTGATCTGGAGCGGCAACCAGCAGATGGGCAAAGAAGAGCAGCTGGGAAAGAAAGAAGTGTTTGGGACAATTCTGTTTTCGAGCATCCTCGCACTCGTGTTCTTTGTGGGCCTGCCTTTCTTTTTGGCGTATCTCCTGCAGGGCGAAGGGTGGCTCTTTAACCTGCTGGACGGCCTGTTTCGGATAGCTCTTTTTATCGGCTATCTCCTGGGCATCTCTTTCATGAAAGATGTGAAAATCCTGTTCCAATATCATGGCGCCGAGCACAAGACCATTGCCTGTTATGAAGCAAAAAAGCATTTAACGCCAGAGAACGCCCAGCACTATTCGCGCTTCCATCCCCGCTGTGGCACGTCGTTCCTGTTCATCGTGCTGCTGCTGTCCATCATCCTCTTTTCCTTCCTCAGCGGGCCGCTGTGGTTCCGGCTGAGCGGCAGAATTTTTCTCCTGCCCGTCGTGGCCAGCCTGGCGTATGAAGCCATCAAATTCAGCTGTACGCGGGTGCAGAATCCTATTATCAGAATCTTTATTGCGCCCGGCTTATGGCTACAGCGCTTAACGACCAAAGAGCCGACGCTGAAGCAGCTGGAAGTGGGCATTGCGGCGCTGCAAGGAGTGCTCCTGAAAAATAAACGCTTCTGAAAAAGTATAACCTGTATTCCACGACCAGAAAATACCGGCCTGACTTAAAATTTTCTTCAGAGCTATCATCTCGAAACATTTTTATAGGCACTATCCATACATACAAGTATGAAAAAAAAGGTGCTCATAGCAATAGTTGTCGCAGCGCTGGTAGCAGTACCGCTTCTTTGGTATCTGGTTTCCCCCGCCTTTACGGTCATAGAGATGAATGAAGAATTTCCTCAAATTAGCAAAGGAAACATGACGGTAATCGCCCAGGGAGAATTTATGCCGGGGGATCATGATGTGGCGGGGAGAGCAATACTGTTGGAAAGTGCAGGGAAAAGAATATTGCGTTTTGAGGATTTTGAAACAATTAACGGCCCGGATCTTTTCATCTATCTATCAAAAGACGAATCTAACAAAGACTTCATAAACCTTGGAGAGATAAAAGCTACGAAAGGCGATGTCAATTATGATGTTGATAGTTCTATTGACATAAGCCAGTATAATCATGTGCTGGTTTGGTGCAGAGCGTTCAAAGTTCTCTTCAGCTATGCTGAGCTGAAGTCCTGAAAATGAGGGAAAGCGCCTCACCACGGACTAATTGCTCCAAAACCTAGATGAACTGCCTACAGCAAGCTGCGGGGAATTGCGTCGTTAAACACGTTCTTCGGTAAGGCTTTCCACCCTTCTCCGTACTTCCTCATAAAATTCCTCACTCACCATCCGCTCAAAGCCGATGCGGAAGCGCGGATGGTTCCCCTGCTCAAGAAACTTCAGATGGTGCTCGATGGTCGTCTGCAGCGGATCAGCGCCCGGCACGATTTGGATGAGCCGCTTGTGCGACGAGCTAACGACATAATTGCCGTTCCCTTTGGCTGAAAAATAAATAAGCTGCATGATTTCTTCGTCGCTCACCAAATCCGGCAATTTGCGTCGAAGCTGCACAGCCAGCAGTTCGTCATAGCCGCCGGTAACAGGATGCAGCACGCACTTATCGTACGTATCCAGGCCATCGCCAATGACAATGCCGAGCAAAGTAGACCGTGCTTGTTTCTCTCCTTCCTGCTGCATCATCACTCCGCCCATGATCATCGCCGTATCATCAGAGGTTCCCAAGCCGGCTTTCCGGCGGACATAGACCACTTCTGCGCTCGGGCTGCTGTTTTTTGTAAGCAGGGGCTGCAATTGCACCAAGTCAGCTTCCGTATGTTCTTTCAGCCCCAGCTGTTCGATATATAGTGGATTCTCCTGCAGGCGATCCTGCAGCACCTCCTGCTCGAGCAAATAGGTTTCACCACCGCCAATTTCAAACGGTTTTCCTTCCCGAGTGCGGCCACCGAAGCGGTCAAATGTTTTCATCCGCCACCCATAATTATCCATGCAGCCCGCTAACACCAGCCCTTTGAGAACAAACCACGGTTCGACTTCGATATTTTGAAAAAAGCCAATGCCCAGCAGCGGGCTCCCGTCCAGAAGAAGCCGATTCGTTGTATCTCCCCGAGCCAGCTCCGCCCAGGAGAACACATCGTCGATAAGCCTCTGTCGTGTGCCTTTGATCTTTTCCACATCCAAATCGGCAGCTTCAATAATGTCCGTAATAGTCGCCGAAGGATAACGCACGCCTCCCTGAAAGAAGGCTTTATGCCCTTTCTGGGCATGGCC
>DATDWF010000003.1:0-3908 GCA_035289745.1 Candidatus Nanoarchaeia archaeon | reverse complement strand
GATTTAAGAAATTTCCATTTTCTAATCTCTTTTTGTCGAGAACATAGCCTTTAATGGCAAATTGCTTTAAAACTTTTGTTGCCCATATCCTAAACTGAGTTGCTCTCTGGGAATTTACTCGATATCCCACGGAGATTATTGCGTCTAAATTATAAAATTCTACATCTCTTTCTATATTCCTATCTCCTTCTGTTTGAACTTGTCGGAAATTCCGACAGGTTGCATTTTTATCTAATTCCCCTTCTGAATAAATGGCATTTAAATGCTCTGTGATAGTGCTTCTGCCTTTATCAAATAATTTTGCAATCAGTTTTTGAGAAAGCCAAACAGTCCCATCTGCATATTTTACTTCAATAGATTCTTCTCCTGATTGCGCAGTAAAAATGAGAAATTCGGCAGTGCTGTTCCTGATGGTGAGGTTTTTGGTCATTTTTGTTCATTTTGGATTATTTGGAGCAGTTTATCTTAACCTCTTTTGCTTTCTCTTTATTACTCACTTTTCCCGCCCCCTCTTCTTCATCTCCTCTTCCATCAATTTCTCAAACTGACGGGACACTATCCAGCCTTCTTTCTTGCATATCTCTCTGTATTGATTATACAACTTGGAATTAACTTTCAATGTGATATTTTTACTTTCTTCCATTCGCGCCCCCTCTAATCCGACATTAATGAGCAAATAATCACACATACTTATAAAGATTACTCTGCTGAAATTTTCCCGCCCACAACGACTAAAAACTAATGAAACAACGGAATTCCCCCAAATTTACTTTAACTCTTTTAAGTAAATTAAAATAACTTTAAGTAAAGCTAAAGTAAATCTCGTAGAAAGAAAACGGAACCTTTATTTCTTCTTGCTCTTCTCGACTTGTTTCGTGAGCTTCAGCCGCTTAATCAGCTCTTTATACCTATTTCTGATCGTGACTTCAGTAACTCCAGCGACGTCCGCCACTTCCCGCTGGGTGCGCTTCTCGCCATGGACTAAGCTCGCCACATAAAGAGCAGCAGCAGCAATGCCCGTGGGCCCTCTTCCTGACGTAAGCTCAATGTCCCGGGCCATTTCGAGAATCTCCACGGCCTTTGATTGCGTTTCCGCGGTGAGCTTCAAAGCCGAAGCAAAGCGCGGGATGTAATCCGCCGGATTGCTGGGCTTGACCGTTACTTCCAGCTCTCGCGTAATGAAACGATAGGTTCTGCCAATTTCTTTCTTTTCGATGCCCGATGCTTCGCTCATCTCATCTAACGTACGAGGAACTTCATGACGCCGGCAGGCTGCATAGAGCGCTCCCGCAACGACGGACTCCATGGAACGGCCACGGACGAGGCCTTTTTGGACGGCTGCACGATAAATTCTGGCCGCTTCTTCTTCGACGGATTTCGGCAGTTTCAGGAAGGAACTTACTCTTTTGAGTTCTGCCAAAGCGACTTTTAAGTTCCGCTCAATGGCCGTGCTGATGCGGATATTCCATTTCCGCAGGCGGAAGAATTTATCACGCTCGCGCTCAGAGCCCAACTTATAGAAATCAGAAACCGTGCCGACTTCCGTGCCTAAGCCTTGGTCAAATTGCGTCGGTGACGCAGGCGCACCAGTACGCCGCTTGCTGGCTCCGCCTTCATCTTCAAATTCCCGCCATTCCTGGGAGAAATCGACCATACGGTCTTCGATGACTAAGCCGCACGTCCGGCAGACTGTTTCTCCCTTCTCGACATTGCGAAAAATATCCTTGCTGCCACATTCGGGGCATTCTTTGAGGGTCTTGCGGAGCATGGTAGGTGATAGAAAAGCCTCGCTACTTTTCAGAGTTAACAATTTATTAGTTTATAAACCTTTCGGAAATTTTTAAAGAAAAAGAAAGATTTTTAAATGCTGAAGTTTTTCTGAACAGCTATGAATAAAAGAGGGCAGCTCGGCATTATTGAATTCAAGTACTTCTTTGTGGGCTTGGTGATTGGGATAATTCTTGGTTTGCTGCTGGTCTGGCTGGGCACTGCTGGCGTATTGCCGTTCCGGATTCCGGTGTGCGGGGCAGCGCCGCCGAGCTGAAAAGAGAAGGGTTTTCTCAGGCAGAAGGAAGTGGCTGAGTTTCTGGATAGATTCTTTCAGAAGAAAATATCTGCAATATAGCAGTATGATAGAGGTTATTAGGAATATAGCTACCAGAATAGAAAACGTTATAATACAAAGAAAAGTTCAGAGCGGACGAGGAAATTCACATGGATGTCGACCGGATTCAACGGATAAATGCTTTGGCTTTGAACTTGATGAAGCAAGGCTTAGCACAGGATCGGGAAGATGCTGTCATCCAGGCCGAGCGCATGGTCCGTAATGATACCGTTAAAGACTATCAGAGCTTCAAAGATACCATGCAGGCGGTGAAAGCAGAAGCGCAGCCTGCTGCAGCAGCGCCCCAGGAAAGCACGGTGCAGGACGACCTGCATCCGGAAAAGATTAAAGACATTCTCCAGCAGAATACGCAGTTCATGGTCAAGAAGATAAAAGAATTCCAGGAAAAAGTTGATTCGCTGGAGAAAGAACTGGCGGGCTTGCGAACCCGGATGACGTATGAGCGGCTGCCCACGGCGCAGGATGTACGAGGAAGTGCACAGGGTACGGAAGAAAATGGAACGGTGACGAACACGCCAAAAAGTCCGGGAAATCCACCTACAAACGCCGTCCATCCCCGTTCCGGGAACTATAAAGAAAGCGACGTTTCCATCGAGAAATTCTTCTATATGGGGAATAAGAAATAGGCATTTGGAGATTTTTTAGTCCGTTGATTTAAGCTAAATATAGTCTTTTTCTTCCGAAAGGTATATATAGAAGCGTCCGAAATAGTGACTACTTTAAAATAGAAAACTGTTTTGGCTTAAACACTTCAGAAAAAGTGAATTACAGATGAAATTTCAGCATCTTTTGTTCGTTGCATTTTTCGTTCTCTTCCTAGCTGCCAGCTTCGCCACCGCTGCTCCTTCATTTCTGGAAACCAAAGCATATCTGGACGTTGATTACCAGGCATTTAACGAAGACGAAGAAACGATTCCCGAATCCGGAAAGATTACCGTTAAGAATGACGGCGCGGCGACCACCGTAAGCCTGAGCTATCGGGACCTTCTCGTTGATTACAACGGCGTGGAACAGAATGCCATCCCTCTCGCAGCCAACGAATCAAAAGAAGTCTCTTTTACGGTGCACGTTCCCCATGCGCAGGATGCCGGAGAAACCACCATCGGCTCGCTGGTGCTCAAAGACAGCGCCGGTGTACCGGTGCAGACTATCCCGCTCGTCCAGCGCACCAAATCCCTGCTGCACCTGAAAGAGCTAGAGCTGGAATATGTGGGTGAAGATAATCGCCTGGAAAAAGATGCTTTTGACGACGATGATGAGCTGAAGAGCTCAGAATTTGCCAAGCCCGGCACCAATGTGACGATCCGCTGGGAGCTGGAAAACCTCTTTGACAACAGCTATGAAGACGGAAATCTGGAAGATGTGCAGCTGACTATTGAAGTGGGTGATGACGACTTATTTGCCGAAGCTTTAACGGAAGAGTACGAACTGGGATCTATCGATGCCGATAAGAAAGTAACATTCTATATCACGTTCAAGATCGCTGATGATGCCGACGCAGGAGATTATACCTTTGATGTACGCATTACTGCAGAAGATGAAAAAGGGAGAGACCATACGCTGGAACAGGACATCGAGCTCAACGTCCAGCGGGAAAGCGATGATGTGCGCATCGTAAAAGCAGAACTCTCGCCGAAGCAAGTAACGTGCGAAGAGGAATTCGCCCTGAATCTCGGAATCAAGAACTTCGGCACGGATGACCAAGATTTGGCTGCTGTCAGCATCTACAGCCGGACGCTGGAGATTAACAAGCAGGTAAAAGACATCAAATTAGGCGAATTTG
>DATDWF010000002.1:0-4046 GCA_035289745.1 Candidatus Nanoarchaeia archaeon | reverse complement strand
GTTTTTCCAGCATTTCAAAACCAGTGAGTTGAATCTTGGTTTCTTTCATTAGCTACAAAGTAGCTAACTAAAATAAATACTTTTCGCTTCTGGAGAATATAGATTGACTGAGAATGTCAAAAATTAGCTAAACAAATACTCCTTTTCTTTTGTTAATGCTCCACCCAGATCCCAGCATAACCTATAAATAACCAAACCTCTTTCCTTCTCCCCGAGGGGTGATGGAAAACCTGCTGCTGTTGCGGAACCTGTTGATTGCCCTAGCTTTAGGAGCATTTATCGGCTTGGAACGGGAGTATGCGCGTTATAAAAAGCGAGGGCATGACTATGCCGGCATCCGGACCTTTCCGTTAATTGCCCTTTTCGGCGCTTTAGCCGCTTTCTTCAGCGATCTTGTCTCGCCGTGGATATTCTTCATCAGCATCCTGCTGATGGGCGTGCTTATCCTGTTAGCATATGTCTTCTCCAACAAAGGAAAACTGCCCCATATCGGCGCCACATCCGAGGTTGCCGGTTTTCTCACTTTTTTCATCGGTGCCTTAAGCTATTACGGGGAAATCCTGCTGGCCATCATCTTGACGATAGCCATCACCATTATCCTCTATGCCCGCTCCTTACTGCACCAGTTGGCCGAGCACATCCAGCCCAAAGAGATGGCAAGCGTCATCAAATTTTTGGTCATCACGTTCATCATCCTTCCCCTCCTGCCCAATAGATGGTATGGGCCGTACGATATTATCAATCCGTACCTCATTTGGCTGATGGTGGTGCTCATTTCAGGCATCGGCTTTGTGGGATATATTGCCTTAAAATGGTTTGGAGAAAAAGCGTTAAGCGTGACGGGCGTACTGGGCGGCTTGGCCAGCAGCACGGCTGTCACCATGCAGTTTGCCCGGCGGAGCAAGAAAGAAGCGGCCTTATCACGCGCTTTGGCGACCGGGGTTATTCTTGCCAATGGGGTGATGTTCCTGCGGGTGCTTCTGGTGACTGCTGTTGTTAATCTTGCTCTGTTCTGGTCTTTGTTCCTGCCCCTTGCCGGCCTTATCCTGCTGACGGCGATCTTTGGCTATGTCCTGCTGCAGAAAATGAAAAAAAACAACGGAAAGATGCAGCTCCAATCACCGCTCACTTTAAAGCCAGCCATCCAGTTCGCCCTTCTCTTTGCTGGTATTCTTGCATTGGTCAAAATAGCCAGCGTGTTCTTTGCGGCGAAAGGCATTTATGTCCTCAGTTTCCTAGCGGGTTCCGTCGAATTGGATGCAATTGTGCTCTCCCTCTCCCAGCTGGCAAAAAATGGCATCCTGCAGGAAACGGCGCAGAAAGGGGTCCTGTTAGCAGTCGTCGGCCAGCTGCTCGTAAAAGGCAGCCTGGCGTACTGGCTGGGCGGAAAAGCCTTTCGGAAGCTGGTCGTCAGCAGTTTTGCGCTGATGGCTGCTCTCGGTATCCTCTTTATCATAATCCTCTAAAGCAAGTCAAGAAGAGCTCCGATACCATTTATGCAGGAGCGGCAAGGCCATGGAAACAGCATCATTAAAAGAATATTTCCTCAGCGCCGTAGAAGAAGCTCTTGCCCGGCGAAAATTAGATGCCTCCGTCCATAGCCGCGCGTATCTTGTTGATTTGCTAGCTTCGTTTGCCCGCCCGGAGCAGCTCTTCAGAAAATTTCGCTATGGCTTTATCGAAGGCGAAGGCCTGGAGCCCTTAGGGCTGAAATATTTTACTGCACTCCAGGACTCTTCCAAACGCGTGCAAACCACCCAGCTGAAAGATTTGGGCGACCAATGCCTGTTCCTGACGGGCTATTTTTATGATTATGTACGGCAGCAAGGCATCGCATACGTCGAATACCATTATACGCTCGGCTCAACGGCGTATGCTTCTCTGGGAAGCCGGCTGCAGCAGGAGCCCGTGATAAGCGAACTCTTTGGCGAATTGGCAGGGCGCTTTAAGGACTTCTGCATGGTCATCGGCGACATGCATCTGCCGGAGTTAGATAACGAGAAAAAACTGCTGGATGTGTATCAGCGCTGGAGGAAAACTCTGGATGAGCGGTATGCATCGTTATTGCTGGCGAAAGGCTGCATTCTGGTGCAGAAGGAAGGGAAGACGATGCACTAAACTACAGGAATTCCCTTGCGCTCTATTTATTTGCTTCAAAAAAACTCAATCTTCAGCGGCTGGCCTTTCTTCTCTTCTTTCCCTTTCGTCAAGCTGAGGAAGCTGCCGAAATCAGGCGCCTTATCATCTTTCTGCCCAGCCGCCGCTGAATCATCTCCAAACATGCCCATTAGATTGGTCGTGTCCACGGAAGAAGCAGAGCTCTTCTCCTCTTTCTTTTCGAGAATGCCGGCCAGCAGATGCAGCACTTTTCGGATATCCTCGTGCGTGTCTTCTTTGGTATCGATGGTGACTCTCACAACGTTCCCTCTTTTTTTCTCGTCTTCTCTAGGAGCTTTCTGTACGGGAGAAAGTACTACAGATTTATATGCTCTTCGCTGGGAAGTGGGCCTTGGTAGAGCTGCTCAGCAAGACCAGAATGAATCAAATAGATTGCTATGCCTGTTTCAGGGAAAGTTTTTTTGGCAGCTAGAACTAATCCTGGGAGTGAGTACCTTTGACTGATTAACTGGTCATTAAGAGTAGGAGGACCACTGGAAGGATGCACATGAAAAGTTCCCCGAAACTTTTTGTCGCTCATACCTAGCTCATTGAACGAAAGAGGATATTGGGTGTTTAAAATAAAAGCAGGGTAAAAATTCTTTATATGCTCTATATTATCACTCTTGGTTCTAAGAGACTGGTCTGTAAGAGTCTCTATCAGTAATCCTATAGCCCTCAACACGAGTGGATCGCTGCCTTTTTCTTGTTGGCCAAGTTTCAAGCGCTTTTGAGCAGCTTCAATGAGAAGCTCGATAGCCGAAAAATCTCTTTGAACAAATTGGTTCAGTGCATTTTCTAGCACTTGCGTCTCTTTTGGTTTCACCATTCGAAGTTCAAGCCCCCTTTCATTTTGGAAAATGCTGCCGCCGACTTCGCCATAGCTGCTTTCGGCGAATTGCTGCCCAAGCACCAGCTGTAATTGCTCTCGGTCATAGGATGTGGGCCAGAGCTTTGTGTAATAAATACGAAGAATTTTAGCCGTCAGGTCTTCTTGATAAGCATTCATGAACTTATAGACTGGCTATTTTTCTTAAATATTTCCTCGCTTTTCCACAACCATTAAATAAAACAGCTCAGCATCTCTTTTTTATGTCCCTCCATAAGAAGCTCCTTCCGCTCGCCATACCTGCAGTACTCTTTCCGGCCTGTTTTGGAGATGATTATCCCGGGCATCACCCCGCTGTGCAGGAATGCTACCAAGCCAGCCTGTCCGAGAAGTGCTTTGCAGAAGAGTGGGAAATCGAAGAAGGCTCGGAGCAGGCCAGCTTGTCTTATTACCACCCCTTCGGCGTGCTGGTGTCAGACTTGCAGCTTCGTACCCGGCAGCCCATCGAATATCGTCTCGGTGAGACGCTGGACGTAGTGGTTTTCTGGGATACGAGTATACCTCGGACAACGGAGCTTACGATCCGCTTGCTCAGCCCTGAAATTGCGTTCTGGCAGCGAGTGTATGCCTGGGATTCCCTTCCGCCGCATGGGCCAGTGATCAGTGTCAGCGATACGCTGCTCGAAGAAAATCCTGAGGAATGCTGGTCCGGCGTTGCTCTAGAGATGGATGTCTGCCGCAGCAGTACTTTTCTCATCACGAACGCCCTGCGGGACAGCTTTCAGTACACGCAGTTTCACTTCTTTACTAACGAAGGGCAGCCGCATGTGCAGTTTACCTATAACAGCCAGTCTGCTATTCCCACGCGGCTGCATCTGCCCGAAACAACTTCTTTCTCTGTAGAATTGGACTGCCGGGATAATACCTTGCTGGAAGAGCAGTGCTCGTTCTATGCAGTGATTATCGATCGGGAAGAAGCGGAAGAATAACGGCTCTCTTAACGGTTTTCTTTCTCCATCCGCCATAATCCCACATCAATTTTCTTCACCGGCTTTTCGTG
>DATDWF010000001.1:0-10872 GCA_035289745.1 Candidatus Nanoarchaeia archaeon | reverse complement strand
AGATAGGAATATCTACGAAATAGGCAAGAAGATTTCAGAAAAAGAATTTAGTGAAATTAAGATGAAACAACATAAAATAAATCCAAGATGGAATTATACTTTATCAAAAGTTTAAGACTTTATTTTTAGGTTTCCCCTTAGCATCCCGCCCATAGACATAATGAACCGTGGCTCCAGCTTTCAGAAATTCCTCGGCAATCAGCGCGCCCGTCGTGCCGCGGCTGAAATTACCAATATGGCGGACATCATCTACTTTTGAAATTGTCCCTCCGCTAGTTACAATAACTTCAAGCGGCCGTGACATGGTTATGCCTCCAGATGACGTACCTAAAAATTTTTTCTGCTGAGTGCGTTTTACTCTTCATACTGCACCCCCAACGCTTCACAGACGGCATTAACAAGCATCTTTGCCGAAGGAATCTTGGCTTTGTGCTCGCTCAGCCGCGGGGGGATGAAGGTCATGCCATAGTGCGGTGCTTTGTGTAGATTCTCCTGCAAGATGGGGTTGTCATACATAGATTGGTGCATCGTCGGCGCAAGCAGCACGGGAACTTTTTTTCCTAAAGCGCTCGCAACCAGAGTAGTAACGACACTATCGGCTATACCGTTGCAGATGCTATTGATAGTATTGTACGTCGCCGGTGCTACGAGGACCAGATCTTCCAGACAGATGTGCTCCGCCAATCCGCTGAGGTTGCTGACGACCGGCTTTCCCGTAGCCCATTCTAACGCCATTTCTCCGATGAATTGCAGGGCGGTCGGCGTAACGTATGCTTTGACGTCTGCCCCATAGCGGCGGAGATGCCGGGCAATTTTGGGGGTTTCTATCGCTGCAATGCCCCCACTGACGCAGAGAGCGATGGTTTTGCCGTCGAGAGAATTTCCCAGCCGTTCTACCTGCAGGTCGTCATTCAGCATGGTAAAAGCCTCGCTGCATTGTTATAGTAAATATCCGCTTTCTGCTCTGCGGTTAAACCTGCTTTTCGATAAAAGCAATGGCATCTTCGTGCGTCTGCACTGGAAAATCAGAGCCAAAGAGCAAGCGCTTCGAGCCGCACTCTCCGACGAATCTTTTTATCGCTTCGATCGATCCCGGAATTTCTGGGCGGTCATATTTGGAATCGATGAGACCGCTCATGTCCGCATAGAGATTATCATTCGCTTTCACGCTTTCGACGAGGTCGTCAAGGAAAGGCATTCCCATATGCGCAATAATCACTGAAACATCCGGATGGCGTTGCGCTACTTGTTGCACATCCCGGGGAGTGACGGTGTTAGCGATGCTTGCCGGCTCGGGGGTGCGCAGCGCTGTGTAAGGAGAACCGACATGGAACATCAAAAGCAGATATTTCTTTGCGGCCAATCTGGCCACCAGATCCATTTTCTCTGACGCGAGATCGATATGCTGGTAACTCGTATAGATTTTTATCCCCTGTAAGGCATTCTGACCAGCCAACTCTTCTAATTCGTTATAGCCCTGATAAAAATAATGCTCAAAATCGAGGCTGCCAAACATACAGAATTGAGAATGACCGTCATTCCAATCCAATCGATCATTTATCCAATGAAGCAGGCGATAATTGCTGATGCCCGACTGCTTGTGCGGAAAATAGCTCGCTAGGAGGACAGTCTTTTCAATATCGTGCTCCTGCATTTTTGCGGCGATAGCGTCGAGAGAGGCGGAGGCAACCGCCATATTCTCTAATTTCCTCGGCGTGGTGTGGCAATGGATGTCTATTTTTTTCATGGGGAATACCCAAAAGGACCTATGATTGTCCCTCAGACGATGATTTCTTATCAAGACAAAAAACTCGGGAAAGCAGATCGCTGCGCCGGTATGGTGAGATCTCATAATAGAACTTTTCGCCATCACCTTTATCTTGTACAAACCGCCGTATAACATCTTGGTGACGGGCACTGCCGAGAAAGAAAACCCAATAACTCCTATCTCTCTCGGGATTTATCTCAAATAACTTTTCCCACAACTGCGTTTTTTCTATTGGTTGTTCACCAAATAGTTTAATGACTTCACCGGTTTCCGGATAATCACGAAGCCATCCGTCAAGTCCGAGCGGCGTCGTTCTTCGGCTTACTTCTCCCAATAAGTCTGCATGGGCATAAATCTTTCCGGCGAGCAAGGGATATTGCTCTTGCAGATTTCTCCCAGCACCTTTTTCCAGGTAATCCCAGATAGTAATCGCCGCAGCCAATCGTTCAGTATTAGAACCTCTCTCTAAAAGGCCTATGGTGGCATCACATACTAACAGGAGTTTTTTCTCGAGCTCCCCTTTGTCGACAACGTCTATCGCTAAAATTTCTTCCAGCGGAGCATCAAGATAGACGCTCCAATCTCTATTATTCCCGCTCCTCTTCAAATTTTCTGTGCTCATTAGTGTTGTGATCCTCTCTCTTATTCTTGATTTATTCCCAGCAATGATATAAACTATTTCTATAAATCTATAAACTACTTTAAACTAAGAAACATTTAAAAATAGCGTCATCTTCGAGAGCTCATGCAAGTTGTCGAACGGAAAATACAGGAGATCGGACACTCACTCCTCATTAGCCTCCCCAAGCCCTGGGCGGACGGGCTCAAGTTGAAAAAAGGGGCAAAACTCAAACTGGTGGTTTCAGAACAAGGGCATTTACTTATTGCGCCCGAGTTCGTGCATGCGCCCGAGAAAAAAGAGGCAGTTATTGCTTTTGATCCGTACGTCAAGCGCCGCTTTTTCCGGGAATATTTTCGGGGCAATGAGAAGATTACCATCAAAGGAACCATCCCGGCAGCAGAGCGAAAAGACGTTCATGAATTCCTTACGCATTTCATGGACGTGCAAGTGATTGAAGATACGAAAGAACATATTGTCGTAAAATGTTTCCGCATCAATGAATTGACGGTCGATGAATGCCTGAATCGGATGTTTTATTTATCGCTGAACCTCATGGCTGAGGGCTATAGCCAAGAGATTGCCGCGACCGCCAAGAAATTCTATTATCTGCTGGTCATGCAGATCCGCCGCTTTTTGACCGAAGGGAAGTTCACCAAAGAAAATGAAATGCCCCTTATCCGGGCTTTGGATTACCGCATGGTCGCAGAAAAGGTGGATCGCATTATTCGTCTTACCGAGCAGGGAAAAATCCCAAAAGAAGTGGCAGACTATTATCGGAAAGCTTTCTCCTACTTTGTGAACAATGATTTTGAGAAAGCACTGCTCTTGTGGGATGAAGAAAAGAGACTGCAAAAAAAGTTTGGCAAACAGGCGTTTATAACGCAGGTACTCGGCTATGTCCGGGAGATTTCTATGCTGGTACGATAGAACTTATCACCAGTAAGAGCATTCAAATCGATTTATGAATCTCGTTTATCGTAGGGTCTCCGAGCGCAGTGAGGAGTACCCTCTTTGAAACATGTTCGCCCAGCATACTTGGGCCGCAGAAACGTTTATATAACCTCTTTCCCTGCTTCCGTGCATGGAAGATGTCAATTTGCCGACGATTACGCTGCGCTATCACGGCGTCTTTGATTTCGACGGCTTTTATGCCGCCGTTATCGATTGGGCCAAGAACGAAGGCTATATGTGGCATGAGAAGTCCTTCAAGCATAAAGTGCCCTCGCCCGAAGGAGCAGAACAGGAATATGATTGGGATCTTGTCAAGAACGTTACCGAATTTGTCCGATATAATATTCTTATCACCATCCATGCCTGGGAAGTGCGGGATGTCGATATTGAAGTCAATGGCCGGAAGAAATCCATGACCCACGCCCGGCTGTTTATCCGCATGAATGGATTCGTGAAATGGGACTGGCAGAAGCGCTTTGCCAAAGGCGGAAAGCTGGGCAAGTTCCTAGGCGGGATGTACGGAAAAATTATGACCCGAGATCTCGCGATGTACATCGACCAGCTCTACTTTCGCATGGGCGGCCTGCACGCCACCATGAAAAAGTATTTCGACATGCAGACGAAGAAGTACGAGTACAAAAGGTATTTAGGAGAGGGTTAAAGAAAGCCCTTTGTTACAAAAACGCTTTTCTCAACAGACAAAATTCTCTTTAAGCTCCGTTTAGAAAATCTTCACCCGCTCAAATCATGCGCCCCGCTGTACGATGCCATCAAAGCGCCACCGGCATCGTACATGGATAACAGGATGGTCACATCATGCAGATCGCCAGAGACATCAGGGCTGTACGTATAGCCGGGAGAAGGCAGCCGTACTTGCGTCGTAAGCTTGCTCTTCGCTGCAACACTCTGGGAGTTCTTGGCCAGCAACATCTTCTTCTCAAAATCATAGCCCTCCACCGTCATCATAAAATAGGCGGGCTTAATAGTCCCGGACTCGCCGTTCGTAATCGTATAATCCAGCTCTACAATGCGGCCATAGGTCTCTTTCCATTCGCGGGTGACTTTGTTTAAGGATAAACCAACACTGGCATAGGAAGTCACAATAGTCTCTTCTGCTTTATCGGCTGTTGTGGGGACAGCTGCTTCCTCTTCTGTTTCAGAAGGAGTTGTTTCTGCAGCAGCAGCACCCGTTACCGCTGCTGTTTCTTCCGGTTCAGCTATAGCGGTAGGCGCAGGCTCTTCGGCCGTTACTTCGGCGGTTGCGGAGCCAGACACGCCAAGATCACTGCCAAATCCGGCCACGCTCAGCCTGCCAACATAGAATACCAACGTGAAGAGGGCCAGGAAGAAAAGCACTTTTGCCAGCTTTCCGGCATTGAGCGTGATATGCACTTCTTTGTGCAGGAAACTTCTCTGGGGAGAAGCATCTCTGGGCGAACTCATCGCTCCAGATGATACTGATTCATGAGAAGAAGCATCCTTACCAGACTCTCGTGCTGCAGCCTGGCCTTGGCGGAGCTCCAGACGCGCCCGCTCCTCAGCAGCATGCTCCCGCCGGGCTTTATCTTTCGACGGATCCCAGCCGGTCAGGGGCGGCAATTCAAACTCATCGCCCGGTTGCTTATTATTTGGGACATTGCGCACTTTCATATTAGGGGAGAAGTTATTTTTAATTTATAAATTTGTCGGAAAAAGAAGAGGGATAATAACTGATTAAGTTTTATTTCAAGAGTGTATCAACTTTCTCTGGATCCCAGCCTTGCCCCACTAACCGCTGCTTGATCTGCATCTCAGGAACGCCCCGGCGGCGATTTTCCGCGATATACTGCCGTGCCGGCTCGTATTCTCTCTTCCGCTTGAGCAGGAAAAGCACCAGAAGCGTTCCCGCAGCTGCCAGGATAAAAAAGCCCACGGCCAGATATATCCACGAAGGAAGGCCGGCGGAGATTTCTTCATCCTCTTTTTCTGCTGGCAGACTACACTGTAAAATATCCGGATCACAGCTTATGGCACAGGTTTCTACCGTCGTCCAGCGCTGGCCATCTGCTGAGCATTGCTGCAATTGCTTGCCAATGCAGCGCTTTTCACCCGCTGCACAGAACGTGCCGATGGTATCTGCTGGTGCTGGTGCTCCTGCAGCCTGCGGCAAACAGGCTTGCGCTTCAAGAGGCTTGGCGACGGCAACCACATGGGTAACATTTCCAGACGCTTTTCTTGCATCACAATTATTACGATCAGTACACGTTCTGGCCTGGCGGTTGTTGAGGCAAGCTGACCAGGCAGTGCACTGCCAGTCCTGCCGGCATTCTCTTCTGCTGGTTCTACGGCTTTCTACGGTTCCTGTGTCTCCCGTTCCTGAGGCATTTGCTCCCGATACATTAGCAGAGGCGTTCCCAGTAACAGAAACATTTGCCGGTGGAGCTGCACTTGGAAAAGTGAAATTAAGTTTCGTGACCGCAGCACTTTGGAAAGTGGCATTGCCCAGAGCCGTTGTTGCCCCCAAAGAATTAACGACGCTAAAAGCGATGCGCTGATTATCCGTTCCATAAACCTTGAACGAAGGCCGCACGCCATACCAGCCATCAGCAGCTACGGCAGTTTGATAGGTGCTGGTGCCGACTGCTGCTTTCAGGGTGAAGGTTCCGCTCGGCAGATTGCTGATCTGCCCGTAGAAGCGGTGGAAGTTCGTTAAAGACGGTGGCTGCTCTTCAGCAGCGATGAGAAAGAAGGAGAGAAGGAAGAGTACGATTATTGTTATTCCAAGAGTTGCTTTCATTCTTCAGTCAAAAGTAAGGTTATTCCAACGTGTAGCGTAACTGCAGTTGGGCTTCCGTGAAGACCCAGTACGGCTTGCCAGGAGTAAGAGGCGTTGTTGCCGAAATTTCACCACAGATATAATTCTGCGTGCAGGAAAAGAGGCGGACGTTTTCTGTTGCGGTAAATTCTGCAAGTGCTCGGGGGATCGTTCCCGGAAGGGAAACAAGATCCCAGCCAGCAGGAAGTGTATGGGTTTCCATACCACTCAAAGAAGGCACGCCGGTTACGGGCTGCAGATCCTGCAGGGCACAGGTCCCAGAAACTGTTGTGCTATCGCTCTCTGCCAAAGTCCGCAGCTGCACAAAGTAGCCTTTGAACAGCTCAAATGCGGTAAAATCATCTGGTGCATCACCCTGATTCCAGTCTCGAGGGTTGGATGAAGCCGTATCATACGTATAGACACGCTCAACGACGGTTCCGCCAAAGAGGGTATTAACGGAAGTGCTGCCACCAATCTCGCAGGGCAGCGCGAAAGGCTGCAGTTCTCTGGTTCTGGCAAATGTAATGGTAAAGTTGGCAGTTGCCTCATCGAGAAGTGTCAACGTCATATTTGGAAATCCCGTTTCCTGCAAGGCATAGACGACATCCCCGACGGCAAACGTATAATACGCATGTGTTTCTCTTCCCTGCACGGTTGCCGTGATATCCAAAACAACCGCCTGGCTGGTCTCTGGAGCCGCGTAGGTAAAAGTTGCGGCGGTTGAGTTAGTTTCGGTGTGGGCCTGAACATCCGTCAGCGTTCCAACATTCACGCGAAGCGTAGGCGGTGAAGAGCTATTCGCCCAGATAGTTGCCGTAAATTCTTCCTCTACTTCCAGACGGATGATGGACGGATATGAAACATTACTGCCGTTTACCAGAGCAATTCTCGCCATTCCCGGCTGAATATAATGCAGGTTCTTGACCGTGATTTGATTGTTCTGGGAGAACACTTCCAGATCAGCAACATCATTTACTCTATCAATATAGATGAACGAGCTGTCGCGGGCAGTTCCCACAGAAAGAACATCACGGGCAATCCCTTCTGCAGGGGTAAGGCTATCTAAAGAATACCTATAGGTCGTCTCGTCCAGCTGCGCCAGGAAAAAAGTGTATTCTGCCGGAGCAGCATCATAAGGACTCGTCCCCGTCTTTATCGAAATGGGTCGGCCTTCTTCGTCCGGAAGGGCGCGGAACGTGACCGTCTCTTCTGCGGTGAGATCGATTGTTCCCGCTGTCCATGGTGTTTCTCCAATAAAGATGGCTTTTCCCACTCTCACCTGATAGTTAGAGTAAATGCCGACAATAGTTGCAACGAGAAGGAAAGCCATGACTGCAATAATCCACATCTTCTTCTGTTCCGGTTTCCGTTTTGCTTTAGCCACTTCGTTTCACCGTCACGGTTGGTTTTGTTGTATCTGCTGCATCTTCATTACCGATACTTTCGAGCTTGATTTCGACAGGAACGCCATCAAGAGTAAGGCGCTTGACGTCGCCGGCGGCGAAGGATTTGGAGACAAGAGCAGTCTTCCCTTCAGGCCACAAATCTAGTTTGGCTACATGCGTCGTTTGCGGAGAAACCTCCAAATGATAGAGCTCTCCGTTAAGAGAGGACACAAAATTAAGAGCGATAATGTAGCTGATTGAACTAAGGGGAATAACGTTAGTAACCTCCAGCTTCTCCCGATTATCCGGCAAGTATTGGTACGGCCGCAGCGTCATCGTTGCCTCTATCGGCTTTTCCTCATCCTCAGTTTCTTCCTGTTTGAGGAAGACAACTTTATCGGATAAGACGATGCTGCCATTAAAAGAGATGGGCGTGATTCCTTGGATGTTCCGCGGACGTTCGGTTGTTCCACCGGCATACGGAGCAAAGCCGAAGTTTTGCAATTGGCTGTCAGAAGCAGACGGCAAGAAGAACGTGCCGCTGATGTTGAAAACGGGCTTTCTGTTTTCGACTATTTCCGTTGTGAAAGCCAGCCAATCGTCTGCGGTGAATGGAGTAATTGTATTCAACTGTATCATTTTTCTGATGAAGACTTTCTTCTCCGCACCCGTTCTCTGGTTTGATTCTAAAACGTATTTTTCGCTGCCGATGGTGATGACTGTTGCCGGTTCAAGAAGCACACCCGCAGCAGGAAGTGTAGCATCATCCGAGCAAACCTTTGCGAAAAGCGAAGCAGCATACGCAGAAACGAAGCACATGCGGATAGTCTTATCACCAATAGTGACCGAATTGATCAGTGTCAGTGTTGCCATAAATCCACTAAAGCTCTCTTCCGCAAGCAACTCAAATCCGGCCCTCTTTCTAAACTCAATTTTGCCATCTCTAATTTTCACCTCAATTTCAATGCGGCCTTCGGTGACTTCGAATTGGGCAACTCCGCCGACAACACGATTAGGCAGAGGAAAATTCTGCGTTCCATCTAGGCTGCGAAGCTTCAGAATGTTTGGATTATAAAATTGCACGGCTCCGGGAGTGCCTTCGTGCCCTAAGAGGTAGTACGATGAGCCAAACTTCAAGGCAAGCTCATTGCCGCCGGTAAAGATGCTGATGAAAGTATCATTAAAATCGTGCTGCTGGGGGGCACTGGCATCAAGGTCATAATAGTGGTAGAGAGAGACGGATTTAACGGGCGTAGAGCCGTCCACGTCAGCTGAGTGATAGTAAAAGAGGGTGTTGGGTATATTGTTATTAGTATGGGGAACGCCAAAAGGTAAAGTAAATCCAGCTGCTGACTCTCCCGGACGCTGAGTTTCAATATCAAATGTCGAATGGTAGCGCTGTACGTCGTCAGGGGAAGCCCGCAGCGCCCCGATATTTGGCTGAGTAAAAGTCAAGGTCTGCCCGGACGAGAACGACCGGGAAAGCTCCCGCGGCAAATCAATAGGCGCTAGCTCGTGAGCAGCTAAGGCTTTTATCTTGAAAGGAGGAGAAGCAGGAGGCTCACCAAACTGCCGGCGAAGCGTGATTAAACCGCCATCAGCAGCAACAAAGTCGACTTTCGTTTCGCTGCCGACTGCTTGTTGAGAAGAATTTCCGCCTTCTCGATACGTCGTCAAGACCAGCTTTCTCAACGATAAAAACAGCTCTTCGGGGTCCAAGGGGGGGAGGTGATTAAGGAGATATAACTGCCCATCCGGGAACTCCAGTGCCAAGCGGCGCCCCGCCACCATGTTGTCGATGAAGTTATCGTAGTCAAGGTCTGCTTCCTCTCTTGAAAGAGCTTCTAATAAGAAAACGGAAACCTGCTTATCCCCCCGTACCACTTCAAAAAGGAAAGCATAGTTCCCCCCACCAATCATTTTTTTGGTTACTTTCCCCGCATGCAGCGTAAACCGCAGGTCAACTACGCCATCTTCTTCAATATCCTGACACACTTTCACTTGAAGAGGATCTCTCTCATTGTCATCCGGACAGACGGTTAAAAGACCGACATTAGCTGGATTGGTAATACGCACGGGTGTATTGCGCTTGAAGGGTATTTCATAATTCTCCAGCAAATTCCAGGGGATAACATATGCTTCCGGCTCTGCGTCCGGCGCCAAAGCCTGAACACTGAATTTATTTCCAAAGGCGCCCACGGCAATCCGCTTTCCCCCGAGCACGTCAAACGTATACCAGTTCGTTCCGGGGAAAGGTTCCGGCACGGGAGAAGTTCCAGTAGGTATATGTGTCAGCCGGAGGGATGATGACGAAAAGAGCGATTGCGTCGTGTCATAAGATAGCAGGTAGAATTCGCCGTCAAGGACCAGCACGAGACGCTGCCCGGCGAGCATGTTTCCGGCAAAAATATTGAAAGGGAACTCAAAAGGGGTATTTTTATTAGTAAGGTCACGGACGAGGGTAATGCGAGCAACTTTTTTATGCCCCGAAGCAGGCTCATTCTCGTAGAGAAACAGGGTGCTTGTCGCAGGATTATTATTTACATATTTCGGCTTTTCACCAAGGCGGTTTAATTTGGCAAATGAATCGACGACTTGATTCTTATCTACACGATTTTCAGTATAACACACTTTAGCGGTTTCCCGATCAAGGTTTGGATCACAAAGGTAAACGTCTTGTATGGGTAAAGCTACAACTTCGCTGGGAACAGTATTGCCTGGTCGGTATGCGTCAATGTCGACTGTGAAATCATCGCTCTCATTGAGAAGAACTGAAAACCGGCTCGTATTACGAAAGGAATATTTATTCGGGGACGTACAATCATTCACATCAGCCGCATCCGCTTTCCCATCTTTGTCATCATCTTCGCCGTTATTACAATTCCGTTCAGTTACGGTCATCTCACTAGCAGACAGAATTACGTCGATATTGGCATTATACAAACCGGCATCCTGCCATTCATCCCACGTCAAAAATCTATTCCCATCGCAGATTTGCGTTTCGTCTTCGTTGAGCCAGTATTTGGTGTCTGCAAAACAGCGGACTTTCCATTTTGACGTAGAGCCATCGCACTCGTATTTGCCATCCTGGCTGCGGGCGCCATCTTTATCAGCAGAGCAAAGATTGTACGTTTGATCCCCCTCGCAAAGAAGCGGAGGGGCTGCTGTTGGCCCTTGTTCGTTACATCCGCCACCCGCAGCACATTGGTCCGCACGGCAGCAATTAATAATCTCTGGGGGCTGGCCCGCTTCATACAAATTTGTTTCGGGAGGAAGAACATAACTCCACGTCACAACTTTATTTAGCCCACATACATTTCCGCGACAAACCTCTTCGCCCCAGCAATCA